>JAQVJE010000092.1:2192-4411 GCA_028695325.1 Gallionellaceae bacterium | reverse complement strand
TCGATCACCGCCTCGACGCCCCGGATGCCGCCGCGGCGATCGGCCTGCACCGGAATGCCGCCGCCGCCGGCGCAGATGGTCAGCACCCCGGCCGCCACCAGGCTGCGTATGGCGGCCATCTCGAGGATGCGGCACGGCTGCGGCGAGGCGACCACCCGGCGCCAGCCGTCACCCTCCGGCGCCAGTCGCCAGCCGAACCGTGCCGCCAGGCGGCGTGCCTCGGCCTCCGGCAGGACCGGGCCGATGGGTTTGTCGGGTTGCCGGAAGGCGGGGTCGGCCGGGTCGACCTCGACCTGGGTGAGCAGGGTGGCCACCGCCCGGCCGGGCAGCAGGTTCGCCAGTTCCTGCTCGATCTGGTAGCCGATCATGCCCTCCGAACCGGCGTCGAGCAGGTCCAGGGGGTAGGCCGGACTGCCGTCGGGCAGGGCGGTGCGCAGGGCCAGCCAGCCGACCTGGGGGCCGTTGCCGTGGCTGACGATCACCTCGTGGTCGCGCGCCACCTCGGCCACCGCGCTAGCGGCGGCGCGCAGGTGGCGGCGCTCGCCGTCCGGGTCGGCGGCCTCGCCGCGGCGTTGCAGGGCGTTGCCGCCCAGGGCGATCACGACCCGCATGGCAGGTGGGTCAGGAAGGCGTCGAGGCGGTCGGCCAGGCCGGGGCTGCCCGCCTCGGCGTATTCGTAGCGCGCCCGCACGACCGGCTTGTTGGGCCGGATCAGGTGGCCGAGGTCGATGGGCGAGGCCGACACCACCAGGTCGACCGGCACGGCGTCGAGGCTGGCGCACAGATCGTCCAGTTGCGCCGCGGAGTAGCCCAGGGCCGGCAGCACCGCGCCCAGGTGCGGATAGCGGGCATAGGCGGCGGCGATGGCGGGTGCCGCCCAGGGGCGCGGGTCGATGATCTCCGCCCCGGCCGCACGGGCTGCCAGCCAGCCGGCGCCGTAGGCCATGCCGCCATGGGTGACGGTGGGGCCGTCCTCCACCACCACCACCCGCCTGCCGCGAACCTCGCCGTCCAGGCGGGCCGGCGAGGCGGCACGGATGATGTCGGCGCCGGGGTTGAGCCGGTGTGCGCTGGCGATCACCTGCTCGACGTCGGCGGCCGGCGCGCTGTCGGTCTTCACCACCAGCACGGTGTCGGCCATGCGCAGGGTCGCCTCGCCCGGGTGGTAGGCCGACTCATGGCCGGGGCGCAGGGGGTCGACCAGGCAGACGTGCCAGTCCGGCCGGATGAAGGGGAAGTCGTTGTTACCGCCCTCCCACAGTATGAGGTCGTTGTCCGCCTCGGCCAGGGCCAGGATGCGACCGTAGTCCACCCCGGCGTAGACGCTGTGGCCGATGGCCAGGTGGGGCTCGTATTCCTCGCGTTCCTCGACCGTGCAGCCGGCAGCGGCCAACTCGTCCAGGCAGGTGAAGCGCTGCACCGCCTGGTCCTTCAGGTTGCCATAGGGCATGGGGTGACGGATCACGCCGACGCGCAGGCCGCGCCGCTTGAGCAGGGTGGCCAGGTAGCGGCTGACCTGCGACTTGCCACAGCCGGTGCGCACCGCGGTGACGGCGATGACCGGCCGGCGGGAACGGAGCTGGGTGGCGGCCGGGCCGAGCAGGGCGAAGTCGGCCCCCGCCGCGAGGACGCGCGAGGCCAGGTGCATGACGTGTTCGTGGCCGACGTCGCTGTAGGCGAACACCACCTGGTCGACCGCCGCGCGCCGGATCAGGCCGTCCAGCTCGGCCTCATCGACGATGGGAATGCCGTCCGGATAGTGCGGCCCGGCCAGTTCGGCCGGGTAGCGGCGCCCGGCGATGCCGGCGATCTGGCCGGCGGTGAAGGCTACCACCTCGGTGGCCGGATCGTCGCGGTAGACCATGTTGAAGTCATGGAAGTCGCGCCCCGCCGCGCCGAGGATCACGATCCGCCGTCGTGCCGCCATGCCCGCCCCCTACCGAGATCGACCGCCTTCATTATGGGCCAGGCGGGCGGGCGTTTCAGTCGCCCAATATGTCGACGCCCTTGGGCGGCTTGAAGCGGAAGAGGTTGCCGCCGAGGGACGGGTTGTTCTTGACGTCGATGAATCTCAGATAGGTCTGCTGGCCGAAGTTGTCCTTCAGCTCCATAGCGACCAGGGTGTTGCCGCGGAAGCCCAGGCGCACCAGCTCGAAACTGCCCTCCCTGCCCTTGGGCGAGGCATCCAGCCATTCGATGCCGTCCTTGACGCCGCCGTC
>JAQVJE010000092.1:0-2092 GCA_028695325.1 Gallionellaceae bacterium | reverse complement strand
GAGGCCCGGCGGGTGCGCAACACGATGGCGACGGCCTCGTCGTATAGAGGGTCGGCCTCGGCGTCGGTTCCCTCGGTCTCGGCGCCGTCCTCGTCGGGCTCGGCGGTGACCGCCTCGACGTAGTCGGGCGGCCCCAACTCCTTGAGCCAGGCGGTGACGCGGTGCACCTCGTCGTCGGAAACGAAGGCGCCGTGCACGCGGGTCGGCACGCCGTGGCCGGGCGGCAGGTAGAGCATGTCGCCCATGCCGAGCAGCGATTCGGCACCCTGCTGGTCGAGGATGGTGCGGGAGTCGATGCGGCTGGAGACCTGGAAGGCGATGCGGGTCGGTATGTTGGCCTTGATGAGGCCGGTGATGACGTCCACCGACGGCCGCTGGGTGGCCAGGATCAGGTGGATGCCGGCGGCGCGTGCCTTCTGGGCCAGGCGGGCGATCAGTTCCTCGACCTTCTTGCCGGCCACCATCATGAGGTCGGCCAGTTCGTCGATCACCACCACGATGTAGGGCAGGTGCTCCAGCCGCTCCGGGTCTTCCGGCGTGATGGAGAATGGGTTGGTGAGCGGCTGGCCGGCCTTTTCCGCCTCCTTCAGCTTGTGGTTGAAGCCGGCGATGTTGCGTACGCCGGTGGCGGACATCAGCTTGTAGCGCTTGTCCATCTCGGCCACGCACCAGTTCAGCGCGGTGGCGGCCAGGCGCATGTCGGTGACCACCGGGGCGAGCAGGTGCGGGATGCCTTCGTAGGAGGACAGCTCCAGCATCTTGGGGTCGACCAGGATCATGCGCACGTCCTGCGGCGCCGACTTGTAGGCCAGGGACAGGATCATGGCGTTGATCGCCACCGACTTGCCGGAGCCGGTGGTGCCGGCCACCATCAGGTGCGGCATGCGGGCCAGGTCGGCCACCACCGGGTTGCCGCTGATGTCCTTGCCGAGGGCCAGGGTGAGCGGCGAGGCCATCTCGGCATAGACCTTGGCGCCCAGTATCTCGGCCAGGCGCACGGTCTGGCGCCGGTTGTTGGGCAGTTCCAGGGCCATGCAGGCCTTGCCCGGCACCGTTTCCACCACCCGTATGCTGACCAGGGAGAGGGAGCGCGCCAGGTCCTTGGCCAGGTTGGTGATCTGCGCCCCCTTGACCCCCGAGGCCGGTTCGATCTCGTAGCGGGTGACCACCGGGCCGGGGTAGGCGGCCAGTACCCTGACCTCGACGCCGAACTCCATCAGCTTGCGTTCGATCAGGCGCGAGGTCGCCTCCAGGCTGGCCTCGTCGATGTGGGCGGCGGGCTGGCCGGCCTCGTCGAGCAGGCGCAGGGGGGGGAGCTGAGCGTCCGGTAGGTCGCGGAACAGGAAGGCCTGGCGCTCCTGTTCCGCTCGCCGCGACTTCGGCACCTCCTGCCTGGGCTGTTCGATGCGGATTGGCGCCTCCTGCTGGCGCCGTTGGCGCTCACGGGCCAGGGCCTCCTCGCGCTCGCTGCGGGCCTCCAGCCCCGCCCTGCGGTCACGCCGGGCCTGCCACCGCTCCAGGACTCGCCAGTACAGCCATTCCAGCGCCCCGCCGAACCTTTCCACCAGGGTGAGCCAGGACAGGCCGCTGAACAGGCTGAGGCCGACCCCCCAGAACAGCAGCAGGGCGATGGTGCCGCCGTCGAAGCCCAGGGCCGGCCGGATCAGGCTGGCGATGCCGTTGCCGAGGCTGCCGCCAGGGCCGGTCGGCAGTGCGAGGCCGAGGCCGTGCAGGCGCAGGGCCTCGATGCCGCTGCTCGCCAGCAGCATGACCAGGAAGCCGCCCAGGCTGATGAACAGGCCGTGGTGATGCACCGGCTCGGGGGCCTTTATGCGGCGATAGCTCCACCAGACCAGGTAGAAGGACAGGACCACCCACCAGCAGGCCGAGGCGCCGAACAGAAAGAGCAGGAGGTCGGCAGCCCAGGCGCCGAAGGCGCCGCCGAGGTTGGCGACGCCAGCGGCGCGGCCGGTGCTCGACCAGGCCGGGTCGGCGGCGTCGTAGCTGGCCAGGACGAGGGTCAGGAACAGGGTCAGGCCGATCGCCATGAGCATGCGCGCCTCGCGCAGCAGGCGGGCGACCCTGGGCGCCA
>JAQVJE010000008.1:32218-36696 GCA_028695325.1 Gallionellaceae bacterium | reverse complement strand
GAGCTGTATGCCGACGAAGCACAATACTGGACCTGGTCGCTGGCGCCCGCCTGGGGCTATTACTCCAAGCCGCCCATGGTGGCCTGGGCGATCTGGCTCGGCACCTCGATCTTCGGCGACGGCGAGCCCGGCGTGCGCGCCCTCGCCGAACTGGCCTACCCGCTCACCGCCTGGTTGCTCTTCCTGTTCGTGCGCCGGCTGTTCCGTTCCGACCCGCGTGCCGAGGCGATGGCCTTCTGGACCGCCCTCACCTACGCCACCCTGCCCTTCGTCTCCCTGGGCGCCTGGCTGATTACCACCGATGCCTTCCTGATCCTGTTCTGGACCCTGGCGCTCTACCTGCTCGCCGGCGCGCTTGACTCCGGCCGCTGGCGCGACTGGCTGCTGCTCGGCCTCGCCATCGGCCTCGGCCTGCTGTCGAAATACAGCATGGTGTTCTTCGGGCTCGGCCTCGTCGCCTACCTACTCCTCACGCCAGAGCACCGCCGCCTGTTCCTCGACCCGCGTCCCTGGAGTGCCGCCGCCGTCGCCCTGCTGGTCCTGCTGCCCAACATACTGTGGAACGCCGGCAACCAGTTCGTCAGCTACGAGCACACCGCGGAGATCTCCCAACTCGACCGCGCCCTGTTCCATCCCGCCGCCTTCCTGGAATTCTTCCTGGCCCAGTTCGCCGTCTTCGGCCCCCTCACCTTCGCCGGCCTGGTCCTGCTCGCCGCGCGCCCGCGCGCCTGGCTGGCCGATGACCGCCTGCGCCTGCTGGCCGCCTTCTCGCTGGTGCCGCTGGCCGCCTTCCTGGTCCTCGCCCTGTTGTCGCGCGCCTTTGCCAATTGGGCCGCCTTCGCCTACGCCGCCGGTACCGCCCTGGTCGCCGCCTCCTGGCTCATGCAGGGCCGGCAGCACTGGCTGGCAGTGACGGTCGCCGTGCACCTCGCCATCGCCGGCGCGCTCTACCACGCCCACGACTTCACCGGCATGCTGGACATCGAGCTGACCCGCGCCACCGACCCCTACGGCCGAGTGACCGGCTACCGCGCCCTCGGCGCCGAGGTGGCAAAACGCCTGCAGGCCATGCCGGATGCCCGCCTGCTCGGCGACGACCGCAAGCTGTTCGCACTCATGCGCTACTACGCCCGCCCATGGAGCGACGACGCCCGCTACCTGAACCCCGACGGCGGCCTCGACAACCACTACGCCCTCACCGTCGACCTGCGCGACGATCCGCGCGGCACCTTCTTGCTGGTAAGCCAGCGCGATTTGTCCAAGCGCCTGCCGGACTGGTTCGCCGAGGTGACGCCGCAGCCCGACATCCGCATCCAGCCCTACACGGACCATATCATGACCTACCGGGTCTGGCGGGTACGCGACTACCGCACGCCATGAAACCGTCCCTTCCCCTCCTGATGGCCGCCAGCGCCGTTGGCTTCGCCGTCCTGTTCCTCGCCTTCCCAGAGATCGACCGCCTGGCCAGTGCCGCCTTCTATCGTCCGGGCGAGGGCTTCGTTCTCAAGGGCAGCGTCCTGTTCGACTTCGTGCACGACTACGTCGGCATCCTGGCCTGGCTGGCCGCCCTGATCGCCCTGCTGGTCGCCGTCGCCGGACGCTGGTGGACGCCGTTTCAGCCGCGGAGACGCGCCGCCCTGTACCTGCTGCTGGTATTGCTGCTCGGCCCCGGCCTGATGGTCAACACGGTGTTCAAGGACAACTGGGGCCGTGCCCGGCCTGCCCAGACCGAGGAGTTCGGTGGCCAGCGTCAGTTCACCCCGGCCTGGGTGATGAGCGACCAGTGTCCGAACAACTGCTCCTTCGTATGCGGCGACGCCGGCATCGGCTTCGCCCTGGTCGGCCTCGCCTTCGTCACCCGCCGGCCGCGACGCTGGCTGGCCGCCGGCCTCGCCCTGGGCGGCGCCCTCGGCCTCATGCGCATGGCCCAGGGCGGCCACTACCTTAGCGACGTGATCTTTTCCTTCTACGCCGTCTGGTTCACAGCTTGGGCGCTGGCCCGCCTGATGGCGTGGTGGAGCGGCCCGTTGCAACGCTGATCACCAGTTGGTCTCCCGCTCCGGCATGGCGGAGATGCGGTGGATGGACAGGTCGGCGCCCTCGAACTCCTGTTCCGGGTCGAGCCGGATGCCGACACCGAGTTTGAGCAGGCCGTAGACCAGGGTGCCGCCGGCCAGAGCGACAACGATGCCGGTGAGGCTGCCGATCAGTTGGGCCCACAGGCTGACCCCGCCGATGCCGCCCAGGGCCTGGGTGCCAAAGATGCCGGCGGCGATGCCGCCCCAGGCCCCGCACAGGCCATGCAGCGGCCAGACGCCGAGCACGTCATCGATCCGCCAGCGGTTCTGGGTGGTGGTGAACATCCAGACGAACAGGGCGCCGGCCACCGCCCCGGTGACCAGGGCGCCGAGCGGGTGCATCAGGTCGGAACCGGCACACACCGCCACCAGGCCGGCCAGGGGACCGTTGTGGATGAAGCCGGGGTCGTTCCTGCCCGCCACCAGGGCGGCCAGGATGCCGCCCACCATGGCCATCAGGGAGTTGACCGCGACCAGGCCGGAGGCGGCCGCGACGCCCTGTGCCGACATGACGTTGAAGCCGAACCAGCCCACCGTAAGTATCCAGGCGCCCAGGGACAGGAAGGGGATGCTGGAGGGCGGGTGGGCCGAGACCATGCCGTCGTGGCGGTAGCGGCCGCGACGGGCGCCGAGCAGCAGCACCGCCGGCAGGGCGATCCAGCCGCCCATGGCGTGCACCACCACGGAGCCGGCGAAGTCGTGGAAGCGGGACCCGGTCAGCCCCTCCAGCCAGGCCTGGTAGCCGAGGTTGCCATTCCAGATCAGGCCCTCGTAGAAGGGGTAGACCAGGCCGACCAGAACGAAGGTGGCGGCCAGTTGCGGGTTGAAGCGGGCCCGCTCGGCGATGCCGCCCGAGACGATGGCCGGGATGGCGGCGGCGAAGGTGAGCAGGAAAAAGAACTTCACCAGGTCGTAGCCGTTCTTCTCGGCCAGCACCCCGGCACCGGCGAAGAAATGCACGCCATAGGCGATGCCGTAGCCGATGAAGAAGTAGGCGATGGTGGAGACGCCGAAATCGGTCAGTATCTTGACCAGGGCGTTGACCTGGTTCTTCCTGCGTACCGTGCCGACCTCGAGGAAGGCGAAGCCGGCATGCATGGCCAGCACCATGATGGCGCCGAGCAGGACGAACAACATGTCGGAACCGGTCTTGTAGGCATCCATAACGCACTCCAAAGCAGCGATGCGCCTACAAAGCAAGCCGCGTGCCTCAAGCCAGTGCATTGATTCAACGGCATTTATTGGCCATGCACCAAAACGAAACGCCCCATTACGGGGCGTCCAGTCCGGGCCTGCACAGCGCTGGTGCGTCAGCCGGCCTTCTTCTGCTCGTCCTCAATGCGGTCGAACTCCGCCTCCATCTCCGCGTCGGTCATCGGCCTGTATTCATCGCTCGCCGCCTCGACCTTCTTCCTGACCAGCCAGCCGGCCACCAGCACGCCCAGTTCATAGAGTATCCACAACGGCACCGCAAGCATGATCTGCGAGACGACGTCGGGCGGGGTGAAGATGGCGCCGATCACGAAGGCACCGACGATGACGTAGGGCCGGGCCTCCTTGAACTTGTCCACCTCGACCATGCCCATGATGGCCAGCGCCACGACCACGATGGGCACCTCGAAAGTGATGCCGAAGGCCAGGAACATGGTGATGACGAAGTCCAGGTACTTGCCGATGTCGGTCATCACCGCCACGCCTTCCGGCGCGATGCCGACGATGAAGCCGAACACCACCGGGAAGACCAGGAAATAGGCAAAGGCCATGCCGCAGGCGAACAGGAGCACGCTGGACACCACCAAGGGCATGATCAGCTTCTTCTCGTGCGCGTACAGCCCGGGGGCGATGAAGGACCAGGCCTGATACAGCACATAGGGCAAGGCGCCGAGGAAGGCAGTCATCATGGCCACCTTGACCGGCACGAAGAATGGCGTCACCACCTCGGTGGCGATCATCTGGCCGCCCTGCGGCAGCTTGGCCAGCATGGGCTGGGCCAGGAGTGCATAAAGCTCGTTGGCGAACGGGAACAGGCAGATGAACAATGCCCCCCAGGCCAGCACCACCCGCAGCAGGCGGTCTCGCAGCTCCAGCAGGTGCGATATGAAGGTTTGCTGGGAATCCATGCTCAGACGGGCCTATCCTTTTCCATTGCGGCTGCCGAGGCCGGCTCGGCGGGCGCATCAGACAGGCTGGCGGGTTCGGCCGCCGGCTCGGTCGCGGCCATCTCGGCAGCCTGCGCCGCGGCCTTGTCCTTCTCGTATTCCTGCAGGCTGAGGCCGCCGTCGGTCAGCGACATGGCCTGGATCACCTTGTCGACCGATTCCACTTCGCGCTTGATCTCCTGGCCGGTCTCGCTGGCCATCAGCTCGTACTTCTGGGCGGTGGACTTCATTTCATCCTGCA
>JAQVJE010000008.1:18791-32118 GCA_028695325.1 Gallionellaceae bacterium | reverse complement strand
CCGCCGTCGGTCAGCGACATGGCCTGGATCACCTTGTCGACCGATTCCACTTCGCGCTTGATCTCCTGGCCGGTCTCGCTGGCCATCAGCTCGTACTTCTGGGCGGTGGACTTCATTTCATCCTGCAGCTTGCGCAGTTCATCCAGGCGCATCTCGCGGTCGATGTCGCCCTTCACCTCGGAAACGTAGCGGTTGAGACGTCCCATCCAGGCGCCGGCCGTGCGGGCGACCTTGGGCAGCCGTTCGGGCCCGATGACCAGGAGGGCGACGACACCGATGATCAGCAGTTCGGAGAATGCGATATCGAACATGATTTAGGCACAAGTCTCTAGACACAAGATTCAAGGGGCTCCTTGTAACCTGCCTCTTGTTCCTTGAGTCTCAGCTCTGTTGCTTATCCTTCACCTCGACGTCGATGGTGCTGCCGCCGGCGTCGCCCTCACGGGGCAGTTCGGTCGGCTTGTTCTGCTCTTCCTTCATGGCGTCCTTGAAACCCTTCACTGCGCCGCCGAGATCGCCGCCGAGGTTCCTGAGCTTCTTGGTGCCGAAGATCAGCAGGACGACGACCAGCACGATGAGCCAATGCCAGATGCTGAATGAACCCATGTCTCAACTCCTTTTGATAGCCAATTGAACTTAATAATTAAATTGTGTGCTTGCCATTGCCGCCGATAACATGGACATGGAGGTGAAAAATCTCCTGCCCGCCCGCGCGTCCGGTATTGATGACGGTCCGGAAGCCGTCCGTCAAGCCCTGTTCCCTGGCCAGCCGCGGTGCCAGCAGCAAGATCCTGCCGAGCAGGGCCTGGTGGCCCTCGTCGCATTCGTACAGCGAGTCGACGTGTCGCTTGGGGATGATCATGAAGTGCACCGGTGCGATCGGGTGGATGTCGTGGAAGGCCAGTATCTCGTCGTCCTCGTACACCTTGCGGCTGGGTATTTCGCCCGCCGCGATCTTGCAGAAGATGCAGTCGCTCATGGTGTTTCCTTTCTTGCCGCCTTCTCCGCAATGCCTGAGATACCTTCCCGCCTGGCCAGTTCGCCGAGTATCTCCTCCGGCCGGATGCCCTCGCGGGCCAGCAGTACCAGGGTATGGAACCAGAGATCGGCAGTTTCGTAAACGATCTTGTCGCGCTCGCCGTCCTTGGCCGCCATGATGGTCTCGGCGGCCTCCTCGGCGACCTTCTTGAGGATGGCGTCGAGGCCCTTGGCGTACAGCCTGGCCACGTAGGAGGACTGCGGATCGGCCTCCTTGCGGGCCTCTAGGGTGTCGGCCAGGCGGGCGAGTATGTCTTGGCTCATTTGCGGTAGATCTCGTTCGGGTCCTTCAGCACCGGCTCGACCACCTGCCACTGGTCGCCATCGAGCTTCTGGAAGAAGCAGCTCCTGCGCCCCGTGTGGCAGGCGATGCCGCCGGCCTGTTCGATCTTCAGCAGGATCACGTCCTCGTCGCAATCGGTGCGGATCTCCAGCACCTTCTGGGTGTGGCCGGATTCCTCGCCCTTGTGCCAGAGCTTCTTGCGCGACCGGGACCAGTACACGGCCTCGCCGATCTCCGCGGTCCGCTTAAGGGCCTCGCGGTTCATCCACGCCACCATCAGTATCTCGCCGGTGGCGGCATCCTGGGCGATGGCGGGCACCAGGCCCTCGTCGTTCCAGGCCACCTTGTTCAGCCAGGCCCCGCTCACAGGCGCACCTCGATGCCCTGCTCGGCCATGGCCCGCTTGGCCTGTTCCACCGTGTATTCGCCGAAATGGAAGATGCTGGCGGCCAGGACGGCATCGGCGCCACCCTTGGTGACGCCGTCGCACAGGTGCTGCAGGTTGCCGACACCGCCGCTGGCGATCACCGGGATGTTCAGGGCATCCGAGAAGGCGCGGGTCAGGTTGAGGTCGAAGCCGATCTTGGCGCCATCCCGGTCCATGCTGGTGAGCAGTATCTCGCCGGCGCCGTAGTCCTGCATCTTGCGGCCCCACTCGACGGCGTCCAGGCCGGTCGGCCGACGGCCGCCGTGGGTGAACACCTCCCATCTGGGCTGCGCGCCCCACACGGTCTGCTTGGCGTCGATGGCCACCACGATGCACTGGGAGCCGAACCGGGCGGTGCAGTCGCGCACCAGCTCCGGGTTGTTCACCGCCGAGGTGTTGATGGAGACCTTGTCGGCGCCGGCGTTGAGCAGGCGCAGGACGTCCTCCGGCTTGCGCACGCCGCCGCCCACGGTGAGGGGGATGAATACCTGGGCGGCCACGTCCTCGATGATGTGCAGGATGAGGTCGCGGTCGTCCGAACTGGCGGTGATGTCCAGGAAGGTCAGCTCGTCGGCGCCCTGCTCGTCGTAGCGGCGGGCGATCTCCACCGGGTCGCCGGCGTCGCGCAGGTTGACGAAGTTGACCCCCTTCACCACCCGGCCGGCGGTGACGTCTAGACAGGGGATGATGCGCTTGGCCAGGCCCATCAGGCGTTGCCGAGCTCGTCGGCCAGCTTCTGGGCGGCGGCGAAGTCCAGGCTGCCCTCGTAGATGGCGCGGCCGGTGATGGCGCCCATGATGCCCTCGCCTTCCACCGCGCACAGCTTGCGGATGTCGTCCAGGTTGGTGATGCCGCCGCTGGCGATGACCGGGATGGTCAGGGCCTGGGCCAGCTTGACCGTGGCGTCGACGTTGACGCCGGACAGCATGCCGTCGCGGCCGATGTCGGTGTAGACCACGGCCTCGACACCGTAGCCCTCGAAGCGCCTGGCCAGGTCGACGACCTCGTGGTGGGTGACCTTGGACCAGCCGTCCACCGCCACCATGCCATCCTTGGCGTCGAGGCCGACGATGATGTGGCCGGGGAAGGCGTTGCAGGCGTCGTGCAGGAAACCGGGGTTCTTCACTGCGGCACTGCCGATGATGACGTAGCGGATGCCATCGTCCAGGTAGCGCTCGATGGTGTCGAGGTCGCGGATGCCGCCACCCAACTGCACCGGAATGTCGTCGCCAACCACATCGGTGATGGCCTTGATGGCGGCCTCGTTGACCGGCTTGCCGGCGAAGGCGCCGTTGAGGTCGACCAGGTGCAGGCGGCGGGCGCCGCTCTCCACCCAGCGCCTGGCCATGGCGGCGGGGTCCTCGGAAAACACCGTGGCGCTGTCCATTTCTCCCTGGCGCAGGCGCACGCAGTGGCCGTCCTTGAGGTCGATGGCGGGGATGACGATCATGGTTCGAGCCCTAATAGATCACGGGGTGGGATTACCGTCCCAGGTTGCGAAATTGGCCAGCAGGGCGAGGCCCGCCGTGGCGCTCTTCTCCGGGTGGAACTGCACGGCGAAGACGTTGTCGCGCCCGCAGGCACAGACGAAATCGAATGGGTAGCTGGAGGTGCCGATGGCCAGACCGGCGTCGGCCGGTTCGACGTAATAGCTGTGCACGAAGTAGAAGCGGGCGCCATCCTCGATGCCGGCCCAGAGCGGGTGCGGGCGCATCTGGCGGACGTTGTTCCAGCCCATGTGCGGCACCTTGAGCTTGTTGCCCTGGTCGTCGCGCATCTTGTCGTCGGGGAAGCGCACCACGTTGCCGGGGAACAGGCCAAGACAGGCGGTATCGCCCTCCTCGCTGTGAGCGAACAGGACCTGCAGACCCATGCAGATGCCCAGGAAGGGCTTTTCCGCCGCCGCCGTCAGGATGGCGTCACGCAGGCCGCGCTCGTTGATCGCCGCCATGCAGTCGCGCGCTGCGCCCTGGCCGGGGAATACCACGCGCGCGGCGGACAGTATCTCGGCCGGATCACTGGTCACCGCGACACGGGCGCCCGGCGCGACATGCTCCACCGCCTTGGCTACGGAATGGAGGTTGCCCATGCCGTAGTCGACCACCGCGACATCGACCATCAGAGGGTTCCTTTGGTCGAAGGCATGCGGTTGCCCAGGCGCGGGTCGGACTCCAGGGCCATGCGCAGGGCCCGGCCAAAGGCCTTGAACACCGTCTCGGCCTGGTGGTGGGCGTTGATCCCGCGCAGGTTGTCGACGTGCAGGGTGACCCCGGCATGGTTGACGAAGCCCTGGAAGAACTCGCGGAACAGGTCGACGTCAAACTCGCCGATGCGGGCGCGGGTGAACTCGCAGTGGAACTCCAGGCCGGGGCGACCGGAGAGGTCGATCACCACGCGCGACAGCGCCTCATCGAGGGGTACATAGGCGTGGCCGTAGCGGCGGATGCCCTTCTTGTCGCCGACGGCCTTGGCAAAGGACTGGCCCAGGGTGATGCCGATGTCCTCGACGGTGTGGTGCTGGTCGATGTGCAGGTCGCCCTCGGCCTTGATGGCGAGGTCGATCAGGCCATGCCGGGCCACCTGGTCGAGCATGTGGTCGAGAAAACCGATGCCGGTGGCGAGATCGGCGGCGCCGGTGCCGTCGAGGTCGATGGCGACGGTGATCCGGGTCTCCAGGGTGCTGCGCGTTACTTCGGATTTACGCATGGGCGCTAGGTTTGGGACAAACAGGCAGTCGTGGCCGGCATGATACCATTCGCCGCCTGTGTTCCCACCCCCGAGCCGATAATTTCCGACATGAGCCGCTACTGGAGCGAGGTCGTCCACGACCTGACCCCCTATGTGCCGGGCGAGCAGCCCAAGCTGCCCGACCTCGTCAAGCTGAACACCAACGAGAACCCCTACGGCCCCTCGCCGCTGGCCCTGGCAGCCATACAGGCCGAGGTGGCGGACTCCCTCCGGCTCTACCCGGACCCGAACGCCGACCACCTCAAGGCGGCCATCGCCGAGTTCCACGGCGTCGCCCCCGCCAACGTGTTCGTCGGCAACGGCTCCGACGAGGTGCTCGCCCACGCCTTCCTGGCCCTGCTCCGGCACGACCGTCCGATCCTGTTCCCGGACATCACCTACAGCTTCTATCCGGTCTACTGCAGCCTGTACGGCATCGCCTACGAGACCGTGGCCCTGGACGCCGATTATGCGATCGACCCGGTCGCCTACCTGCGTCCGAACGGCGGCATCATCTTCCCCAACCCCAACGCCCCGACCGGCCGCCTGCTGCCGCTCACCGCGGTGGAGGCCATCGTGGCGGGCAACCCGGACTCGGTGGTGGTGGTGGACGAGGCCTACATCGACTTCGGCGGCGAATCCGCGGTGCCGCTGACCGCCCGCCACGGCAACCTGCTGGTGGTGCACACCCTGTCCAAGTCGCGCTCGCTGGCCGGCCTGCGGGTGGGCTACGCGATCGGCCACCCGGACCTGATCCAGGCCCTCACGCGGGTCAAGGACAGCTTCAACTCCTACCCGCTCGACCGCCTGGCCATCGTCGGCGGCGCCGCCGCCATGGCCGACCGGGCCTACTTCGAGCGCACCCGCCAGGCAGTGATCCGGAACCGGGAATGGCTGGTCGGAGCGATGGCCGGCCTGGGCTTTCAGGTCCTGCCCTCGGCCGCGAACTTCATCTTCGCCCGCCATCCGCAGCGCGATGCCGGCGACCTGGCGCGCGCCCTGCGCGAGCGCAGCATCATCGTGCGCCACTTCCGCCAGCCGCGCATCGACCAGTTCCTGCGCATCACCGTGGGCACGGATGCCGACTGCCAGGCCCTGGTGGCGGCCTTGCAGGAAATCCTGGCCGGCTAACAGTCCGGGACTGCAAAAAAAAGGCCAAGTCACCCCGGCCTTTTTCACATCCGGCTGAAGGACCTCAACCCTCCATGCGGTACTCGGCCGAGCGGGCGTGGGCCTGCAGTCCCTCGCCATAGGCGAGCGCGGCGGCGATCTCGCCCAGGGTCTTGGCACCGGCCTGGGAGACATGGATCAGGCTGGAACGCTTCTGGAAGTCGTACACCCCCAGGGGTGATGAGAAGCGTGCCGTGCGCGAGGTGGGCAGGACGTGGTTGGGGCCGGCGCAGTAGTCGCCCAGGGACTCGCAGGTGTTGCGGCCCATGAAGATGGCGCCGGCGTGACGGATCTTGGGCAGCATGGCATCCGGGTCCTCGACCGACAGTTCCAGGTGTTCCGGGGCGATGAGGTTGCCAATCTCCGCCGCCTCGTCCAGGTCGCGGCACTTGATCAGGCCGCCGCGGTTGCCGATGGAGGTCTTGATCACCTCCAGGCGCGGCATGCTGGGCATCAGCTTGGCGATGCTGGCCGCGACCGCATCGAGGAAGGCGGCGTCGGGCGAGATCAGGATGGACTGGGCCAGTTCGTCGTGCTCGGCCTGGGAGAACAGGTCCATGGCGATCCAGTCCGGGTTGGTCTTGCCGTCGCAGATGATGAGTATCTCGGACGGGCCGGCGATCATGTCGATGCCGACAATGCCGAACACCCGGCGCTTGGCCTCGGCGACATAGGCATTGCCCGGGCCGACGATCTTGTCAACCTGGGGCACGGTGTCGGTGCCGTAGGCCAGGGCGCCGACCGCCTGGGCGCCGCCGATGGTGAACACCCGGTCGACGCCGGACACGGCGGCGGCGGCCAGGACCAGTTCGTTCTGGACGCCGTCCGGGGTCGGCACCACCATGATCAGTTCCTTCACCCCGGCCACCTTGGCCGGGATGGCGTTCATCAGCACCGACGAGGGATAGGCCGCCTTGCCGCCGGGGACATAGAGGCCGACCCGGTCCAGCGCCGTGACCTGCTGGCCGAGCACCGTGCCGTCCGCCTCGGTGTAGGTCCAGGACTGCATCAGCTGCTTCTCGTGGTAGCTGCGCACCCGCTCGGCGGCCTCGCGCAGGGCCTTCTCCAGGCGCAGGGGAAGACCCTTGAGGGCGGCCTCCAGGCGCTCCTTCGGCAGCTCCAGCTCGGCCATGCTGCCGGCCTCCAGGCGGTCGAAGCGGGCCGTGTATTCCAGCACCGCGGCGTCGCCCCGGGTGCGTACGCCGTTGAGGATGGTGTCCACGGCATCGGAGATGCCCTTGTCGGTCTCGGCGGAGAAGGCGAGCAGTTTCTTGAGTGCGGCCTGGAAGTCGGGCTGGGCGGAATTGAGGCGGGTGATGGCGGTCATGGCGGCAACCTGGGCGATCAAAAAGGCATTATATCCGGGCAATCAGGCCACGGCAGCCTGGCGGAAGGTCTCGACGATGGGCTGGATGAGGTCGTGCTTGAGCTTCATGGCGGCCTGGTTGACCACCAGGCGGGAGCTGATCTCCATGATTTCCTCCACCGCCACCAGATTGTTGGCCTTCAGCGTGCCGCCGGTAGAGACCAGGTCAACGATCACGTCCGAGAGGCCAACCAGGGGCGCCAGCTCCATGGAGCCGTACAGCTTGATCAGGTCGATGTGCACGCCCTTGGCGGCGAAGTGCAGGCGCGCGGTCTGAGTGTACTTGGTGGCCACACGCAGGCGGGCACCCCGGTGCACCGCCGCCTCGTAGTCGAAGCCCACGGGGGTGGCCACCATCATCTTGCACTTGGCGATGTTGAGGTCGACCGGCTGGTACAGGCCCTCGCCGCCATGCTCCACCAGGACGTCCTTGCCGGCGATGCCGAGGTCGGCGGCGCCGTGCTGGACATAGGTGGGCACGTCGGAGGCGCGCACGATGATCAGGCGCACGTCCGGCCGGTTGGTGCCGATGATCAGCTTGCGCGAGGACTCCGGGTTCTCGTTCGGGACGATGCCGGCCGCCGCCAGGAGCGGCAGGGTTTCTTCGAAGATGCGGCCCTTGGACAGGGCCAGGGTGATCTGGGTCATGCCTTCACTCGTTTGATGCGGGCGCCGAGGCCGGTGAGCTTGCGTTCGATGTGCTCGTAGCCGCGGTCCAGGTGGTAGATGCGCTCGACGTGGGTCTCCCCGTCCGCCACCAGGCCGGCGATGATCAGGCTGGCCGAGGCGCGCAGGTCGGTGGCCATGACGGTGGCGCCTTCCAGCCGACGGACGCCGGTGACGAAGGCGGTGTTGCCGTCGATCTTGATGTCGGCGCCCAGGCGGATCAGCTCCACCGCGTGCATGAAGCGGTTCTCGAAGATGGTCTCACGCATCACCGCGGAGCCCTCGGCGATGCAGTTGATGGCCATGAACTGGGCCTGCATGTCGGTGGGGAAGGCCGGGTACGGCGCGGTGCGGATGGACACTGCCTTGATCCGCTCGGGGGCGCGGATCAGGATGGACTCGCTCACGCGGGTCTTTTCGCCGGAGATGTCACAGCCGGCGTCCATGAGCTTGTCCACCACGGCGTCCAGGTAGCCCGTCGAGGTGCCGGTCAGGCGGACCTCGCCGCCGGTGGCCGCGGTCGCGCACAGAAAGGTGCCGGTCTCGATGCGGTCCGGCATGATGCGGTGGCTGGCGCCGCGCAGGCGCGCGACCCCTTCGATGCGGATCACGTCGGTGCCGGCGCCGGAGATGCGCGCACCCATGGCGGTCAGGCACTGGGCCAGGTCCACCACCTCCGGTTCGCGGGCAGCGTTCTCGATCACCGTGACGCCGTCGGCCAGGCAGGCCGCCATCATCAGGTTCTCGGTGCCGGTGACGGTGACCATGTCGGTGAACAGGCGGGCGCCCTTCAGCTTTGGCACCTTGGCGTGGACGTAGCCGTGCTCGACGTTCACCTCGGCGGCCATGGCCTGCAAGCCCTTGATGTGCTGGTCCACCGGCCGGGCGCCGATGGCGCAGCCGCCCGGCAGGGACACCCGCGCCTCGCCGCAGCGGGCGGTCAGCGGCCCAAGGACCAGGATGGCGGCGCGCATGGTCTTGACCATCTCGTAGGGCGCCACCGGGTTGTTCAGGCCTGAGGCATCCAGAACCACGCGATGGCCGTCGCGTGCCACCTTGACGCCCATCTGCTCGAGCAGCCTGAGCATGGTGCCGATGTCGTTGAGGTCGGGGACGTTGGTCAGTTCCAGCGGCTCGGCCGACAGCAGGGCCGCACACAGGATGGGCAGGGCGGCGTTCTTGGCGCCGGACACGGCGACCTCGCCGGCCAGGCGCTGGCCGCCCTCGATGATCAGTTTATCCATTCAGTTCTTGCCAGTCTTCAGGAGTCAGCGTCTTCATGGACAGGGCGTGGATGTCGCTTTGCATATGCTCGCCCAGGGCGCGGTAGACCGTCTGGTGGCGAGCTACCCGGGTCTGGCCACGGAATTCGGTGCTGACAATGACGGTCTCGAAATGCTGGCCGTCGCCGGCCACCTGGACGTGCTCGCAGGGCAGTGCGGCCTCGATCCAGTCCTTGATCTGCTGGGGGGTGGTCATGGGAAATGCGGGTTTTGGTCAGTGACGCAGTTTATAGCCGCTGGCGATCAGCCGCAAAGAAAACCAGGCCAACAGGACCGCCACCGGCAGCACCACGGCGAGGGACAGCCAGGGATCGACGTCCGACTGGCCGAAAAAGCCGTAACGGAAGCCGTCGATCATGTAGAACACCGGATTCCAGTGGGACACGGCCTGCCAGAAGGCCGGCAGGGAATGGATGGAGTAGAACACCCCGGACAGGAAGGTAAGGGGCATGATGACGAAGTTCTGCACCCCGGCCAGGTGGTCGTACTTGTCGGCCCAGATGCCGGCGACGATGCCGACGGCACCGAAGGCGGCGCTGGCAGCGACGGCGAAGGCGACGATCCACAGGGGGCGGGCGAAGACCAGGTCGGCGAAGAACAGCCCCACCAGCAACACCCCCAGCCCCACCACCAGGCCGCGCACGATGGCGGCCAGAAGGTAGGCGGCGAAGAACTCGAAGTGGGACAGCGGCGGCAGGAGGACGAACACGATGTTGCCGCTCTGCTTGGACTGGATCAGGCTGGACGAGCTGTTGGCGAAGGCGTTCTGCAGGATCGACATCATGATCAGGCCCGGCATCAGGAAGGCCGTGTAGCCTACCCCCGGATAGACCTGGACGTGCCCGGCGAGGACGTGGGCAAAGATAAGCAGGTAGAGCAAGGCGTTCAGGACCGGCGCCAGGACGGTCTGCATGAACACCTTCCAGAAACGGATGATCTCCTTGCGGAAAAGGGTGCTAAAGCCGCCGCTCATCGCCCCATCACCTTGAGGAAAACCTCTTCCAGGTCGGCCTGGCGCAGGGTCATCTCGTCCACCCGGATGTCGTGACCGCGCAGTTCGGCCAGTATCGACTCCAGTTCGCCATACTCGGGCAGGGCCAGCACGTAGCGGCGGCCATCCTGGCCGATAACCCGGCCACGCAGGCGATCAGGCAGCGCCTCGCTAGACAGGGTCAGCTCCAGGCGGCGTTCCTCTCCGGCGCGCAACAGGTTGGCGGTGCGATCGAGGGCGACCACCCTGCCCTCCTTGAGCATGGCTACCCGCTCGCACAGCGCCTCCGCCTCCTCCAGGTAATGGGTGGTAAGGAGGACGGTGTGGCCCTCGCGGTTGAGGCGGCGAATGAAGGCCCAGAGCGACTGGCGCAGTTCCACGTCGACCCCGGCCGTGGGCTCGTCGAGGACAATCACCGGCGGCCGATGCACCAGGGCCTGGGCCACCAGGAGGCGACGCTTCATGCCGCCCGACAGGGTGCGGCAATAGGCGTCTGCCTTGGTGGTCAGGCCCAGGTGGGCGAGCAGCTCGTCGATCCAAGCGTCATTGCGGTGCAGGCCATAGTAGCCGGACTGGAAGCGCAGCATCTCGCGCACCGTGAAGAAGGCGTCGTAGACCAGTTCCTGCGGCACCACGCCGAGGTTGCGGCGGGCCTCGCGGTAGTCGCGGATGACATCGTGGCCAAGCACCTCGGCGCTGCCGGCTGTCGGCCGGGCGAGCCCGGCGAGGATACTGATCAGGGTGGTCTTGCCGGCGCCGTTGGGCCCTAGGAGGGCAAAGAACTCGCCCGCCTCGATGTCGAGGTCGATGCCGTGCAGGGCATGCACTGTCCGGTAGCGCTTCTCCAGCGCGCGCAGGCGTACCGCCGGGGGCATCAGTCGATCAGGTCGGCGAGGCCGTACAGGCGGGCCAGGCTGTGCAGGCTGTCCGGCACGTTGCGGAAGGTCAGCGCCTGCTGGCGCGCACCGGCCTGGCGCCGCCAGGACAGGATGAGACTGAGGGCGGAGGAATCGACCTGCGTGACGCCGGCCAGATCGAAAACCGCGGCGCCCTCGACCAGCGCCCGCTCGCCCTCGCGCAGCGTCAAGCTGGCCTCGCGCAGGGTGAGGGCGCCCTCGGGATAGGCAACCGCGTCTTCGACCCGCATGCCGGTTACTTGCGCTGGTTGCGCCGCGCCAGGGCCTGGATCAGGCCGTCGATGCCGCCCTTGCGCACCTCTGAATTGAAGGAGTTGCGGTAAACCGTGACCAGGCTAACGTTGTCGACCATGACGTCGTAGACCTTCCAGGTGTCGCCCAGCATCTCCATCCGGTAGTCGATGGTGATCGGTGGCGCGCCGGGCTTGCTGACCTCGGAATTGACGATCACGTCGGTGTCGCCGCCGTTCATGCGTAGCGGCTTGAAGTCGATCCTGTACTCAGCGACGCTGGAGATCGAGGCGGCATAGGTGCGCACCAGGAGGGCGCGAAACTCGTCGACCAGACGCTGGCGCTGCTCCGGGCTGGCATCGGCCCAGTTGCGCGCCACGGCCAACTTGGTCATGCGCTCGAAGTCGAAGTGGGGCAGAATTTTCGTCTCGACCAGGGCGTATACCTTGCTGGCGCGGCCGTTCTTGAGGTCATCGTCGTGCCTGACGATGTCTGCCACCTCCTTGGTGGTGTTGCGGGCCAGCACGTCGGGGGCGATGTCGGCAGCTGCTGGTCCCGACACCAGCAGCGCCAGGGTCAGCATGAGGGTCTTGATCGTCGTGTGCATCGTCATATCCATTTCATTCAACGGTTTTCACCATTGTCCGGCAACGGTCCTGCCGGTCAAGGTTCATTACTACTTGCCCGGCAGGGCAGGTTCATCAGCCTTGTTGTAGAGGAACTGGCCGATCAGGTTCTCCAGCACCACCGCACCCTGGGTGATCTTCAGTTCGCCGCCCTGCTCCAGCATCGCCTCTTCAGCACCCGCCTCCAAGGCGATGTACTGCTCGCCCAAGAGGCCCGAGGTCATGATGGCGGCGCTGCTGTCGACCGGGAAGCGGTAGGCGCTGGCGATGTCGAGCACCACCTCGGCCTGGTAGCGCCGGGTATCGAAGCGGATATCGCCGACCCGGCCGACCACCACGCCGGCACTTTTCACCGGGGCGCGCACCTTGAGGCCACCGATGTTGCCGAACTTGGCGGTCACCGTATAAGTCTTCGAGGTATCGAAGGTGCCGATGTTGCCCACCCGCATGGCCAGGAAAAGCAGGGCCAGGATACCCCCCGCCACGAACAGGCCGACCCACAGATCGAGGGTTGTCCGCTCCATATTTCAGACTCCACGGAACATGAATGCTGTCAAAACGAAGTCCAGGGCCAGGATAGCCAGGCTGGACGTCACCACGGTACGCGTCGTCGCGCGCGACACCCCCTCGGCGGTGGGCGGTGCATCGTAGCCCTCGAACAGGGCCACCACGGTCACCGCGACACCGAACACTACGCTCTTGATGACGCCGTTCATGATGTCCTCGCGGAAATCCACCGCCGCCTGCATCTGCGACCAGAAGGCGCCTTCGTCGACGCCGATCAGGACCACCCCAACCAGGTAGCCACCGAACACCCCCATGGCCGAGAACAGGGCCGCCAGCAGGGGCATGGATATCACCGCACCCCAGAAGCGCGGCGCCACGACGCGGGAGATGGGATCCACCGCCATCATCTCCATGGCGGCGATCTGCTCGGTCGCCTTCATGAGGCCGATCTCGGCGGTAATGGCCGAACCAGCCCGGCTGGCGAACAGCAGCGCCGCCACCACCGGCCCCAGCTCGCGCACCAGGGAGAGTGCGACCAAGATACCCAGGGCCTCTTCCGAACCGTAGGTCTGCAAGGTCTCGTAGCCCTGCAGGCCCAGCACCATGCCGACGAACAGGCCGGACACCACGATGATGATGAGGGACAGTACGCCGGCCGAGAATATCTCCCGTATGACGAGATGCGGCCGGCGCAGGCAGATGCCGGAATGCAGCAGGGTGAGCAGGAAGAAGCGCGCCGCCACGCCCATGCGCCAGATACTGTCGATGGTGCGGTGGCCGATCCGGCGCACCGTGCACAAGACCGCTTCAAACATGGGCCAGCCTCATGTCGGCGAGATAGGGCTCGGCGGGATAATGGAAGGGCACTGGGCCGTCCTCTTCGCCGTGCACGAACTGGTGTACGTAGGGCAGGCCGGAGGCCCGGATCTCGGCAGGCGTACCCTGCGCCTCGACCCGTCCATCGGAGATGAAATAGACGTAATCGACGATCTTCAGCGACTCCTGCACATCATGGGTGACCACGATGGAGGTCAGGCCCAGGGTATCGGTCAGGCGGCGGATCAAGTTGCCGATCACCCCGAGGGAGATGGGGTC
>JAQVJE010000008.1:17244-18691 GCA_028695325.1 Gallionellaceae bacterium | reverse complement strand
GCGCCGACCAAGCTCGGCGACCAGGTCGCCGAGGTCGACACCGGCGTCGAACCAAAGCAGGTCCGGATGATCCGGCCGGCAATAGGCACCCAGGCGCTCACCAAAGAGCGCCAGCCGGGCCGGGTCCGGCGCGCCGGGGCCAGCCTCGAGGAGGAAGCGGAAGTCGGCGCGGACATCGTCCAGCCACTGCGCCACCAGCGCCGCGCTCGCCTCGCACCAGGCCGCGCGGGGAAGCCAAACGCAAGAGAAGCGGGTGCCGTAATAGGCCGGACGCCATTCGTCAGGCATGCCCTCCGGGTAGAACGTACTCGTCCAGTCCGGCCGGCACCAGTCGGCCGCACCGAGCATGAAGTCGTGTCTATCCATGTACATCAACAAGATGCAATGCAATCATGAAGTTGATTATAGCCACATCGCCTTGGAGGGTAGTTCTGATAAACTATTGCAGCGTAGCAAAACAACCACATGCACATGCAACGCCGGGACGAGGGGGCGGATGCACAATGCATATATACAGATATGCTGATATTCTTTGTTTCCAATAAGAAGAACGCGCAGTCACTCGTTGTCAACCAACCTTAACTGATGCAACCCTGAAGGAGCCTTAAGCCATGAAAATCAAGACCCTCGTTGCCGTCCTGGCCTTCGCCACCTCCGCCGCCGCCCTGGCCGCCGACGGCGCCGCCGTGCCGCAGACCCCGGAAGCCTGGCTGAACCGCATGACCGATTTCACCCAGAACCAGTCCGCCTACAAGGACCCCAAGGTGTTCGTGCCCTGGTTCAACGCCGTCACCGAACCCGGCTTCTACAGCGCCATGGGCCTCGGCATGATGGACCCCGCCGGCTGGACCCGCATGATGGGCTCCATGATGGACCCCAACGCCTACCGCAACATGGCCGAATGGGCCGACCCCAGCATCTACATGAAGTGGATGGCGGCCGGCATGGACCCCAACTTCTACACCGCCCTGCTGACCCAGATGACCGATCCGGGCAAGATGATGCGCTGGGCCATGATGCCCATGGACCCGAAGATGTGGTCCATGATGATGAACACCCTGAACCCGAACATGTACATGAAGTGGATGTTCATGCCCATGGATCCCAAACTGTGGCAGATGGGCATGAACACCATGAACCCGAACTTGTACATGTCCTGGCTGGCCGCCACCATGGACCCCAAGAGCTACGGCCCGACCTGGAGTGGCTGGATGGCCAATCCCATGGGCGTCGTTCCCGGTGCCGCTCCGGTTCCGGCTCCGGCTCCCGCTGCCACCCCGGCCATGACCCCCTGGACCGTGCCGACCTACACCGCCCCGGCCGGCACCTTCAACTTCTTCGATCCGAACGCCTGGATGGGCATGATGGCCGCCCCCATGGCCGTCGTCCCCGGCTACGCTGCTCCGGCTGCTCCGGCTGCTCCGGCTGCTCCGGCTGCTCCGGCTGC
>JAQVJE010000008.1:0-17144 GCA_028695325.1 Gallionellaceae bacterium | reverse complement strand
CCGGCGCAGTAATCGTCCCACGACAAAACGAAAACGGCCGCGCAAGCGGCCGTTTTTCATTGCCACAAGCGGAAGCTCACTCGCGCCGCCAGGAGGTGCCCTGCGGACCGTCCTCGAGGACGATGCCGGCCGCCTTCAATTCATCCCGTATCGCGTCCGAACGCTTGAAATCCCTGCCCCTGCGCGCCGACAGACGCTCCGCGATCAGGGCCTCGATGCGCTCGGCGGTAAGGCCGCCTTCCTCCGCCCCCCCCTTCAGGTAGGCCTCGGGGTCGCGCTGCAACAGACCGAGCACGCTGGCCAAGGCCTTTAGCCGGCCGGCGATCTCCGGCGCCCGGCTCCGGTTCGCCTCGGCCGCCAGGTCAAACAGCACGGCCAGGGCCTCCGGGGTATTGAAGTCGTCGTCCATGGCGGCCTTGAGGCGCGCCGCGTAAGGATCGGCCCAATCGATGGCCCAGGCCGGCGCCTCGATGCCACGCAGGGCGGTGTAGAGACGAGTCAGGGCTGCGCGGGCATCGTCCAGGTGCTGGTCGGAATAGTTGAGAGGGCTGCGGTAATGGGCCCGCAGGATGAAGAAGCGCACCACTTCGGCGTCGTACTGCTCCAGGACCTCGCGGATGGTGAAGAAGTTACCCAGCGACTTCGACATCTTCTCGTCGTCGACCCGCACGAAGCCGTTGTGCATCCAGTAATTGACGAACTTGCAGTGGTGGGCGCCTTCCGATTGCGCGATCTCGTTCTCGTGGTGGGGGAACTGCAGGTCCTGGCCACCGCCGTGGATGTCGAAATGGCGGCCGAGCAGGTCCGAGCCCATGGCCGAGCACTCGATGTGCCAGCCCGGCCGGCCCGGCCCCCATGGCGAGGGCCAAGAGGGCTCGCCCGGCTTGGCCGCCTTCCAGAGCACGAAGTCCATGGGGTCGCGCTTGTTCGGGTCCACCTCCACCCGCTCCCCGGCGCGCAGATCGTCGAGCGACTTGCCGGATAGTCGCCCGTACTCGGCGAAGGTCTGCACCGCGTAATAGACGTCGCCGTTGGCGGCGGCATAGGCATGGCCGTTACCGATCAGGGTCTCGATCATGGCCAGCATCTTGCCGACGTACTCGGTGGCGCGCGGCTCATGGTCCGGCGGCAGGACGCCCAGGGCGGCGCTGTCCGCGTGCATGGCGTCGATGAAGCGCTGAGTCAGAGTGGTGAAGGGCTCGCCGTTCTCGTTGGCGCGCTTGATGATCTTGTCATCGATGTCGGTGATGTTGCGGACATAGGTGACGTCGTAGCCCGAGGCCCGCAGCCAGCGGGTGATCATGTCGAACACCACCAGCACGCGGGCGTGTCCCAGGTGGCAGTAGTCGTACACTGTCATGCCGCACACGTACATGCGCACCCGGCCCGGTTCGATGGGGACAAATTCCTGTTTGTCGCGGGCGATAGAGTTGTAAAGTTTCAGCATTCCGGAACGGCGAAAAACGACGAAACCGCGATTTTAACGGAAGCCGCCCCGGCGACACCCTGAAAGATGACCAGCCCAAGCCCTGCCCCGCTCGACCTGCTGCGCCGCGTATTCGGCTATGACGCCTTCCGCGGCGAACAGGAAACCATCATCCGGCACCTCGCCGACGGCCGTGACGCCCTGGTCCTGATGCCCACCGGCGGCGGCAAGTCGCTCTGCTACCAGCTGCCCGCCCTGCTCCGGCAGGGCGTCGGCATCGTCGTCTCGCCCCTCATCGCCCTGATGCAGGACCAGGTCGATGCCCTGCGGCAGAACGGCGTCGCCGCCGCCTTCCTCAACTCCAGCCTGGACTGGCGCGCCGCCCTCGATATCGAGAATGCCGCCCGCCGGGGCGGCCTGAAGCTCGTCTACGTCGCCCCGGAGCGCCTGGTCACCGAGCGCTTCCTGCAGCTGCTAGACGACCTTGAAGCCGGTCCCGGCCTGGCCCTGTTCGCCATCGACGAGGCCCACTGCGTCTCCCAATGGGGCCACGACTTCCGGCCTGAATACCTGCAACTCTCGCAACTGCACGAGCGCCATCCCAAGGTGCCGCGCATCGCCCTCACCGCCACCGCCGACAACGCCACCCGGGAGGAGATGGCCGAGCGCCTCAAGCTCGACAGCGCCCGCGTCTTCCTGTCCAGCTTCGACCGCCCCAACATCCGCTACAGCGTGGTGGAGAAGGACAACCCGCGCCGGCAGATCCTGCGTTTTCTCGACCGTCACCGCAACGAGGCGGGCATCGTCTACTGCCTGTCGCGCAAGAAGGTGGAGGAGACCGCCGACTGGCTCAGGCAGGAGGGCTACGCCGCCCTGCCCTACCACGCCGGCTTGCCCGCCGAGATGCGCGCCGACCATCAGCGCACCTTCCAGCGCGAGACCGGCATCGTCATGGTCGCCACCATCGCCTTCGGCATGGGCATCGACAAGCCGGACGTACGCTTCGTCGCCCACCTCGACCTGCCCAAGAGCATCGAGGCCTACTACCAGGAGACCGGCCGCGCCGGCCGCGACGGCGAGCCGGCCGAGGCCTGGATGACCTACGGCCTGCAGGACATCGCCCTGCAACGCTCCCGTATCGACGAATCCGAATCGCCACCCGAGATCAAGCGCCTGGAGGCGCAGAAGCTCAATGCCCTGCTCACCTACTGCGAGGCGCCCCGCTGCCGGCGTACCGTGCTACTGGACTACTTTGGCGAGGCCAGCCAGCCCTGCGGCAACTGTGACGTCTGTCTCGACCCGCCCGAGCTGTTCGACGGCACCGTGACGGCGCAGAAGGCCCTGTCCGCCGCCTGGCGCACCGGCCAGCGCTTCGGCGCCGGCCACCTGATCGACATCCTGCTCGGCAAGGGCACGGAAAAGATCACCCGCTTCGGCCACGACCAGCTGCCCACCTTCGGGGTCGGCAAGGACATCGACGAACACATGTGGCGCGGCATCTTCCGGCAACTGGTTGCGGCCGGCCTCATGCAGGCCGACCTGACCGAATATGGCGCCCTCAAGCTCACCGACGCCGCCCGGCCGGTGCTGAAGGGCGAGCAGACCGTGCAGCTGCGCCGGCCGAGCAAGCCGGCGGCAAAGAAGGTCGCCCGTACCAAGGCCAGCGCGGTACCGGAAGGCCTGCTGGTGAAGGACATGCCGCTGTTCGAGGCCCTGCGCACCTGGCGCCTGGACAAGGCCCGCGAACAGGGTGTGCCCGCCTACGTCATCCTGCACGACCGCACATTGCGGCTACTTGCCACCATCCGGCCCGAAAACGAGGACAGCCTGGCCGGAATTTCAGGGTTGGGGGCGGCGAAGCTGGAACACTATGGCGAGGAGCTATTGGAGATCATTGCCGAATACCAGGAGTGACGCCATAAGCACTTGATGATGATCTCGTCGCTGACTCTGGTCACCGCAATAGCCGTCAACCTGGAGACATCTCATGCATCGTGTTCAGGTCCATGAATTCAAATAGGAATACCCTCTTGAACAGCCTCGCCGAGACCGGCAAAACCAGTGCCGTCACAAAGAACGGCAAGCCGGTGGCCGAACTACGCACCTATTCCAACAGGCGCATGCCGGTTGCGCTGCTCGGCCGTAGGCGCCGCCACCATCAGCACGACCATCATCGTACTGGCCCATGAGTTCGGGCACCTGGGCGACAAAGTGGCCGACACTGTCAGGCCACGCTGCACTTGCGCGACCGGACTGCAGACGAGCCCAGGCGGCCGGGGCATGGCATCCCTGGGGGCTGGGGCAGGAGCCGGAAGCGCCGTGCCGCCTGCGGCGACTGCCTATTCCTGGCTACGCAAGATTGCCGCACGCATCAGCAGCATCGTGGTGACCGGTGCAGTGATCAGGATGAACAGCGTGATCAGCAGTTCATGGACCACCGGACGCTGGGCCAGCGCCGTCGAGACGAGCATCGAGGCGAGCAGCACGCAGCCGGCGCCGAGCGTGCCTCCCATGGTCGGTGCGTGGATGCGGGCGTAGAAGGAGTCGAGGCGCAGCAGCCCGAGTGAGCCGACCACGGTCAGCAGGCCACCGCATACCAGCAGCAGGGCGGCGGGCAACGCGGCCCAGAGGGGGACGTCGGCGGCAGTCATGGTTCGATCACCTCCCCGCGCAACAGGAACTTGGCCAGCGCCGTCGAGCCGACGAAGCCGAACAGGGCGATCAGCAGCGCGATGTCAAAGTAGATTGCGGCGCCGAAGCCGATACCCAGCATCAGGATGGTCAGCATGCCGTTGATGTAGAGGGTATCGAGCGCGAGGATGCGGTCCTGGGCGGCGGGACCGCGCAGCAGGCGGATCAGGGCACAGAGCATGGCCAGCGCGAAGCAGGCCAGTGCGAAGTTCACCGCGAAGGGCAGGATGGCGTTCATTCGAAGATCTCCATCAGGGGGCGTTCGTAGCTGTTCTTGATGGTGCGGATCCAGGTCTCCTCGTCCTTCAGGTCGAGGATGTGCAGGGTGAGCACGTTGCTCGCCGCGTCGTGGCCCGCCCACACCGTGCCGGGCGTACCGGTGATGATGATGGCGAGCATGGCCAGGCCGTGTGGATCGCGCAGGTCGAGGGGTATCCGGAGGAAGCCGATGCTCGGCTGGCGCCGCGTGGTGCCGAGGATGACCCGGCCGACCCCGATGTTGGAGCGCACGATGTCGACGAACACGTGCCAGATCAGGCCGACGGCGACGTGGAGGCGGCGGGGCCAGGCCGGCAGCGGACGCAGACGGCGCACGGTGGCGCTCACCAGCAGCGCGAAGACGACGCCGAGCAGGATGTGGCCGGCCGACAGGCTGTCGTTGAACAGCAGCCAGACCATCGCCAGCACCACCGGCAGCAGGGGGACGCGGGGGCGGCGCTTCATGGTGCCCCTTTTCCGGGCGCCCCGCCCGGCAGCACGACGTTGATATAGCTCGACGGCTCATGCAGCGAGCGCGCCGCCGCTTCGAAGTAGTCCATGGCGGGCCCGGCGCCGAAGGCCAGCACCATGCACAACACGACCAGTCCGGCCACCGGGCCGGCCTCCAGCCATTGCAGGCGCGGCACCGGCCGTTCGCTGTCCCAGAACACCCGGACGCCCAGACGCGACAGGGCGAGCAGGCCGGCCAGCCCGGACAGCAGCAGGGCCGCGACCAGCAGGCTGCCATGCAGGCCGTGTGACGCCTCCGGCGCGGCGATGGCGGCCTTGAGCAGGGCAAACTTGGCGACGAAGCCGGAGAAGGGTGGCAGGCCGGTGAGTATCACGGCGCATGAAAAAAAGGCCAGGCCGAGGAAGGCCATCGCCGCCGGAATGGCGACACCGGTCCCCTCGTCCGGGTGCTCCGATTCATGCCGGTCCTGGAGGCCCAGTGCCTCGAAGCTGATGGCCAGCAGGTCGGCGGCGGCGGCACGGTTGCGTTCGGCCATTTCGATCAGCATGAAGAAGGCGCCGCTGCCCAGCACCGAGCTGGCAAGGTAGTAGAGCGCGGGACCGGTGAGCGTGGTACCGGTGAAGCCGAAGGCGGCCAGCAGGGTGCCCGCGGAGGTGATCACGAGGTAGCCGGCGAGGCGGTCGAGCTTCTGCGCGGCGAGCACCCCCAGCGTGCCGACGGCGATGGTGGCGAGCCCACAGTAGAACAGCCAGTCACCCTTGAAGGGGAGCGGGGCGACGTCCTGGCCGAACAGGATGGAAAAACGCAGCAGCGCATAGACGCCGACCTTGGTGAGGATGGCGAACACGGCACCGACCGGGGCAGCGGCGGCGGCATAGGCGGAGGGCAACCAGAAGTTGAGCGGCCAGGCGCCGGCCTTGACCAGGAAGACGAGGCCGAGCAGCCATGCGCCGAGTTCGAACAGGACGCGAGCCTCGGCATCGAGCTGCGGTACCCGCAGGGCCAGTTCGGCCATGTTGAGGGTGCCGGTGACGCCGTAGATGAGGGCCGCAGCGATCAGGAAGATCAGCGAGGCCACCAGGTTGACCACGACGTAATGCAGGCCCGCCTTGACGCGCGGCAGGCCCGAGCCATGCAGCGCCAGGCCGTAGGAGGCGGCCAACAGAACCTCGAAGAAGACGAACAGGTTGAACAGGTCACCGGTGAGGAAGGCGCCGTTGAGGCCCATCAGCAGGAGCTGGAACAGAGGCAGGAAATGGCTGCCGGCGCGCTCCCAGCGGGCCAGCGCGTAGATCAGCGCGGCCAGGCCGAGGATGCCGGTGAGGCTCAGCATGAGCGTCGCCAGGCGGTCCACCACCAGCACGATGCCGAATGGCGCGCTCCAGTTGCCGAGCGCATAGACGCCCACCTCGCCCGGCCAGGGCGCGGTGATCCAGCCATTGGCGCCGGCCAGCAGGGTCAGCGCCGTCACCAGCTGCGCCAGGGTGCTGGCAAGGGCGAACAGGGCACGGGCACCGTGGCGCGCCTCGGCCGAGAACAGCAGCAGCACGCCGGTCAGGAACGGCAGCAGGATGGGCAGGAACGGCAGGTGCTGGCTCATGGCCGCTCCGGCTCGCGGCTGTCCACGTGGTCGGTGCCGGCCAGCCCGCGGGCCGCCAGCAGAACCACGAGCAACAGTGCAGTCACGGCGAATCCGATGACGATGGCGGTCAGCACCAAGGCCTGCGGCACCGGGTCGGCGTAGCGCGCCGGATCGTCGCCCCTGATCATGTCGATCACGGGTGCGGCGCCGGTGCGCAGGCGGCCCATGCCGAAGATGAACAGGTTGACCGCGTAGGATAGCAGCGACAGGCCCATGATGACCTGGAAGGTGCGCGGTCGCAGCAGCAGGTAGATGCCTGAACCGGCCATGATGCCGATGGCGAAGGCGAAGACGATTTCCATCAGCGCGCCTCCCCGGTCACGGCCTTGTCATGGTGGCGGCGCAGCGACTGGTGGGCGATGGCCACCAGCATCAGCACGGTGGCGCCGACCACCAGCATGTAGACGCCGAGATCGAACAACAGCACGCTGGACAGGTGCAGATCCCCGGTCACCGGCAGCACGCCATGCCACACCTGGCTGGTCAGGAAGGGGGCGCCGGCGAAGGCGGCGCCCATGCCGGCGGCGGCGGCGAGCAATAGGCCGAAGGCGATCCAGTAGAGCGGATGGATGCGCAGGCGCGACTCCACCCAGACGGTGCCGCCCACCAGGTATTGCAGGATCACGGCAGTCGCCAGGATCAGTCCGCCGACGAAGCCGCCGCCCGGCGCGTTGTGGCCGCGCAGCAGGAAGAACAGCGACGCCAGCATCGCCAGGGGCAGCAACAGCCGCACCAGCACGGCCGGAAGCATCATGACGCCCACTGGCAGGAGCGCCCCGGGCGGCTCGCCTGCCGGCGCGACGGCGGCGGCCTGCTCGCGCTGCTGGCGCGGCAGTGGAATGCTCTCCGGGGCCGGACGGAAGCGGCGCAGCAGGGCATACACGGTGAGGGCGACAATGCCCAGCACGGTGATCTCGCCGAAGGTGTCGAAGCCGCGGAAGTCGACCAGTATGACGTTCACCACGTTGAGGCCGCCGCCCTGCGGCAGGGCATGCTCGATGAAGAACGGCCCGATGCCATCGATGGCGGGCCGGGTCAGCACCACATAGATGAGGGCGGCAAGGCCGAGGCCAGAGGTGCCCGCCACCAGGATGTCGCGCAGCCGACGCAGGCGCGGACTGGCGCCTGCGGGGCCGGCGATATGCTCATCGCGGCGCGGCAGCCAGCGCAGGCCGAGCAGGATCAGCACGGTGGTGACCACTTCGACGGAAAGCTGGGTCAGCGCCAGATCGGGTGCCGAGAACCAGACGAAGGTCAGGCTGGTGGCGAGGCCGGCGCCGCCGGCGAAGGCGATGGCGGCAAAACGGTGATACTTGGCCTGCCAGGCGACGGCCAGGGCGCAGGCGCCACCGACGACCCAGAGCAGTGTGAAGGCGGGGTCGAGGGGCTGCGGCGGACGGGTCGCCCAACCCGTGCCGAGGGGCATGGCGAGCAGCAGCGCGCCACCAAGGGCAACGGCGAAGATCAGCAGCATCTGCATCTGCAGGCGTTGCGAGGACAAGCGCCGCAGCGCCCGCCCGGCACCTGAGCCCAGCGCCGTCATCGACGCCTCGAAAAGATGACGGCCATCGATGGCTTCGAGCAGCGGCACCGCCGTCGCCCGCCGCCGGGCGAGCAGGAAGCCATGCAGCAGCGCCCCGCCGCCGAAGGCGGCGAGGCTCATCAGCAACGGCGCATTGAGGCCGTGCCAGATCGCCAGGCTGTAGGCCGGCGCATCTGCCCCGAGGATCGCACCGGTCGCCATGCGCAGGTAGGGACCGATGGCGAACTCCGGGACGATGCCCACCAGCACACAGGCAGCCACCAGCAGCGCGCTCGGCAGCAGCATCCAGCGCGTCGGCTCGTGCGGCGCGTGCGGCAGGTCCCGCGCCAGTTCGCCGAAGAAGACCCGCCGGATCAGGCGCAGCGAGTAGGCGACGCTGAACACGCCGGCGAGGGTGGCCGCCAGCGGCAGGACGATGCGCTGCCAGTCCGGCCGGTCCAGGAACACGGTCTCGGCGAAGAACATCTCCTTCGACAGGAAGCCGTTCAGCAGCGGCACGCCGGCCATCGCCGCCGCCGCGACGACGGCCAGGGCGGCGGTGAACGGCATGGCGCGGGAGAGTCCGGACAGGCGGCCCAGGTCGCGCGTGCCGGTCTCATGATCGACGATGCCGGCGGCCATGAACAGCGAGGCCTTGAAGGTGGCGTGGTTGACGATGTGGAACACGGCGGCGACCAGCGCCAGCTCGCTGTTCATGCCGAGCAGCAGCGTGATGAGACCGAGGTGGCTGATGGTGGAGTAGGCCAGCACCCCCTTCATGTCCTGCTGGAACATGGCCAGGTAGCCGGCCAGCACCAGCGAGCACAGGCCGGCGCCGCCGACGATCCAGAACCAGGCATCGGTGCCGGCCAGGACGGGCCACAGCCGCGCCAGCAGGAACACGCCAGCCTTGACCATGGTGGCGGAATGCAGGTAGGCCGAGACCGGGGTCGGCGCGGACATTGCATGTGGCAGCCAGAAGTGAAAGGGAAACTGTGCGCTCTTGGACAGGGCACCCAGGGCGATCAGGACCAGCACCACCGGATACCAGGGGTGTGCCTGGACGCGCTCTCTGGCCGCCAGTACGGTGTCGAAATCGTAGCCGCCGGCGATGTGGCCCAGCAGCAGCACGCCGCCGAACAGGGCAATGCCGCCGGCACCGGTGACGGCCAACGCCATGCGCGCCCCCCGCCGCGCCTCGGTACGGTGGTGCCAGTAGGCGATCAGCATGAAGGACGACAGGCTGGTCATCTCCCAGAACATCACCATCTGGATCAAGTGGCCGGACAGCACGACGCCGAGCATGGAGCCCATGAAGGCGAGGAAGAAGGCAAAGAAGCGCGGCACCGGATCGGCCGGCGACATGTAGTAGCGCGCATAGATCACCACCAGCAGCCCCATGCCGCTGACCAGGAGGGCAAACAGCCAGGAAAAGCCATCCATGCGCAGACTGATGTCGAGGCCGAGCAGCGGCGCCCAGGGCAGGTTCAGGCGCAGCACCCCCGCGGCCTCCACCTGGGGATAGAGCGAAAGGATGAGGAGCGTGCTCGCCAGGGCCACCGTGCCGGCCAGCCACGCCTCGGCATTGCGCGCGTTGGTGGGCACGAAAGCCGCGCACAGGCTGCCCAGAAACGGCAGGAAGACGACCAGGAGCAGTTCCATGCCGGCCATTATATCGACACGCCGGATCCCGGATGGGGCCGCCCGGGAGTCCGGCCGCCGCGCCCCCCTCCCCCATCCCCGGACCGCGGGCGCGCCTGTGGCAGGCTCAGAACGCGGGGGTGCGCCGGCATCCGGCCGATGCAGCCCGCCCCGGCCTCCGGCAGCCGGGCCCCGGCGCTGGGCTCAGACCGGGCATGATCCGCTCCAGCAGCCACTCAGCAGGTTTTCCGGCCTGGCGCGCGCGCAGACCCGGGCACTGGTCTCCCAGTCGTCGCAGTGGACATTCAGGCCAGCGAACACGCCATAGCCCTCACCGGCACGGATTTCCTCGCCTGCCTGCAGGCTCTCCCCGGCGCGTATGGCCCCCCCTGCCGAGATCGCCTGAGCCGATCGGATGCCCCATCCGGCCTCGACATGCATGCCGCCGCTGATCTCGCCGCCGGCCATGATGCCGTTGCCGACACGCAGATCCTGCCCGCACCGGATGTCGCCGCCCACCTGCAGGCTCTTTCCACACTGTATCCCGCCGGCGCAATCCAGCGCCTCGCCCACGAAGGCACTGCCCGCCACCGTCAGCGCCTCGCCGCAGTCCAGGTGCCAGGCCACGCGCAGGTCGCCGCCACAACGGATGCCTCCCCGCATCTCCATGCCCCAGAGCGCCCGGATATCGCCACCGACGTTACAGTTTCCCTCGCAGCGGATCTGGCCCGCGACACGAAGTTCCTCGGCCACGACGATGTCACCTCCGGCGCGCAGGCCGCCGTCGACATGCAAGGCACGTCCGACCCGTACCAGCGAACTGACGTCGATGTTGCCGCGGACCTCGATGGTGCCGGCGAACACCACCGTCTCGGCGTCCAGGGAATCCAGCACCAGCACGGCATCCGTGGGGCCGAACTGGGACAGGACCCAGCAGGCGTCGCCGACGCGGCCGGCCTGTACCAAGGCGTCCAGCAGTTCCTGATAGCCGCTGCCATCCTCGAAATGACGCAGGAACCAGCGAAATCCATCCGCGCAAGGGCGTTTTGCTTTGAGAAATTTCCTAGTTAGATCCATGGCTTACAAAAAAATAATGCCACCGGGGGGCGGCTAGCGGGGCGCATCAGGCGGCGGACGTGCAACAGGAGATGCGCCCGGCCTACTCCGCGAAACAGGCCATCGTCTCCGTGGAGTACGGCCACAAGGGCGCAAAATGGCTTAGCCATATCGCCACCCGGGCGGAGTTGTCAGCCAGACGCTGCAGGGAGCGCGGATAGCCGATCATCCCGGCGAGGGGGGCGCTCCCGCGGATCACCACAGCGCCTGGCCGCACCTCCACGTCGACGATCTCGGCGGTCCGTCGCCTCAGGCCGTGTTCCACGTGCTTCAGGTGGCGTGAATCGACCTCGACACGAAACCCGGTGATCGGCTGCCTCCATCCGTCGGCGTACATGAGTCGTACGCGGGGAGCGGAGAACCTGACCCGGCTGCCGAAGATATCCCGCAGCACCATCCGGGGCACGATGAGGTCGTCTTCGCTCTGGCCCAGCATCAGCAGCCCATCGTCCGACACCTCGAGGCGGGTCGTTTCCCCCTCCGGCATGAGATCCAGGGCATGGCGGGCGCAGGCGACCTGCGGGCCGCCGGTGCCCCATGAGGCAAGTTGCTCGATCGGAAACATCTCGTTCGTATTCACTGCAGTATCCATGACGAGGACGACACCCTGCGGGTCAGGCAACCGGCGGCAGGCAGACTCGCCGCGCGACGATCCGCCACTCGAAAGCCCTGACGCTCATGTCCATGACCCAACTTCTTTCCTGACACACCAATACAGGCCTCCGAGCCCACCCCAAGAGGACGGGCAGACGCAGAACAGTTCCTGATGAACGACAATCACCCAGTCCGCATGTTTCTTGCCCGGCCGTGACTCAACCCTGTGATGAGAGCCTATCTAGATGCGAAGCAGAACATAAGCCGTCTCGGTAGCATTACGTTGTTGCCATACTGGAAACAATATGCCAGGAACAGGGGCCGCCTCCGGCCCGCCGGAGGCGGCCGGGCAGCGCCGTCCCGCGCCGCCCGGCAGCGTGCCAGGCTGCGCGCAGCTCGCCGTTGATGAGGCAAAAAATGTTATCTTTCACATACAAAGGATGCTCCGGCACCGAACCGGGCATGGAGGGTGGCGCCGGCCTGCCATCCTGTTTTTCAATGAAGCAAGCCATGACCGCAATGACCCGCTTTACCCTCTACACGCTGTTTGCCGCACTGGCGCTATCCTCTCCACTCGCCTGGGCCGACCCCGACCCCGTGGCGGAATGGTGCGACTATCTCGGCAAGCGGCTGCGCAGCGTCTCCGCCAAGGCCTGCCATGCCCAGGATTTCGCCGCCGCGTCGCAGCGCACCGTGCAGGGTAACGCACTGGTCCTGCGCGACATCGGACCCGCGGCGGGCCAGCCCGCCGCGGGCGAGCCCAGGCGCATCCTGGTCGTCGGCGGCATACACGGTGACGAACTCACCTCGATCTCGGTCGTCTTCCGCTGGCTGGACTGGATCGGTCAGCCCGAGGCCGCCCCCTACCACTGGCGGGTGATCCCCCTGGCCAACCCGGACGGCCTGAAGGCCCGCCCATCCACCCGCGCCAACGCCAACGGCGTCGACCTCAACCGCAACTTCCAGACCCCCGACTGGGAGAAGGACGCCCAGCGCTACTGGGTCAAGCGCACCCGGCGCGACCCGCGCCGCTATCCGGGCGCGTCCGCCGGATCGGAGGTCGAGACCCGCTGGCTGCAGGACCAGATCGAAGAATTCCGCCCCGACCTGATCATCAGCGTGCACGCCCCCTACAACCTGCTCGACTACGACGGCCCGGTGCCCCAGCCCATGCGTTTCGGCCGCCTGTCGCTCAACCGCCTGGGCGTCTATCCCGGCTCGATGGGCAATTACGCCGGCGTATACAAGCAGATACCGGTCATCACCATCGAACTGCCCAACGCCACCGCCATGCCCAGCCAGCGCGACCAGCAGGCGATGTGGCAGGACATGCACAAGTGGATGAGGAACAACATCCTGGCCCTGCGCAGCGAACCGGCCGTGTCGGGCAGGACCGATTCCGCTCCCCTGCTCGCCAGCAAGCAATCAGGCAAGTAGCCGCCCCCGCCCATCGGCGGCCCGCCCAGGATCATCATGAACAATCTACAGCCCGCTTCGATCTGGTCGCACTTCGCCACCCTGTGCGCCATCCCGCGGCCCTCCGGGCATGAGGCCGCGCTGCGCAACCATCTGGCCGCCTGGGCGCAGGCCCACGGCATCGAGGCCGTGGCCGACCCGGTCGGCAACCTGATCCTGAAGAAGCCCGCCAGCCCCGGCGCCGAGACCCGGCCGGGCGTGGTCCTGCAGGGCCACCTGGACATGGTGTGCCAGGCCAATGCCGGCACGGCGCACGATTTCGAGCGCGACCCCATCCGGCCGGCGCTGCGTGACGGCTGGCTGGTGGCGGAGGCGACCACCCTGGGCGCCGACAACGGCATCGGCGTGGCGCTGGCCCTGGCGGCGCTGACCGAGCCCGGCCTGGCGCATCCGCCCCTGGAGGTGCTGCTCACCGTCAACGAGGAGGCCGGCATGTTCGGCGTCCGCGGCCTGGCCCCCGGCACCCTGCACGGCACGGCGCTGATCAACCTGGACACCGAGGAATGGGGGCACTTCTACCTCGGTTGCGCCGGCGGCCTCGACGTCCGGGTATGCGCCGACCCCGCACAGGCGGCGCTGCCGCCGGGCCATGCGACCTGGCGCATCGAGGTGAGCGGCCTCTGCGGCGGTCATTCCGGCATCGACATCCATCGCGGACGTGGCAATGCCATCAAGCTGCTGGCGGCGGCCTTGCGCGACCTGGCCGGACGCCACGACCTCAGGCTCGGCGAATTCGTCGGCGGCAGCGCGCACAACGCGATACCGCGCGAGGCGTATGCCATGATCGCCCTGCCCGCCGACGCGGCGGCGGGGCTAGCAGCCTGGACGCAGGCATGCCAGGCGGACTGGCGGAGGCAGTACGCCGAGGCTGATCCCTCCGTGTCTCTGACCTGCACCCCCTGCACGCCGGCCGCCGCCGCGGTGGTCAGTGCCGCCGACCGCGACCGCCTGCTCGCCTTCCTGGCCGGCGTCAGCAACGGCGTCGCCACCATGAGCGACGCCTTCCCCGGCGTGGTGGAGACCTCCAGCAGCCTGGGGGTGGCCAGGCTGGACCACGACGGCTTTGAGGCCACCCTCATGGTACGCTCGCTGAAGGACGAGCAGGCGCAGACCCTGGCCGGCCGCCTGGTCGCCGAGGCGGCGACACATGGCCTGCAGGCCTGGGGGGAGGGCCCTTATCCGGGCTGGACACCGAACCCGGCCTCGCCCCTCCTGGCCCTCTGCCAGCGGGTCTACCAGGCGCAGTCGGGCTGCCCGGCCAACGTGCAGGTGATCCATGCCGGACTGGAATGCGGCCTGCTGGCGGCCAGCCACCCCGGCCTCGACATGATCTCCTTCGGGCCCGACATACGCGGCGCCCACGCGCCAGGCGAACGGGTCGAGATCGCCTCGGTGGCGCGCTGCTGGGATCTGCTCAAGGGCGTGCTGCGGGCATTGGCGGCGTCCTGATGGACGGCATGACGGAGCCGGCCTCCTCCTGGCGGCCGGCCATGACCGCTGCCGGCCTGCGCCAGGCGCTGCCGGCCGCCGCCTTCTTCGCCGGCTTCCTGTGGGATGCCCTGACCCTGGGCCGATCCGTGGCGGCCATGGACCTCTGGCTGCTGGCCGCCTACCTGGCCGGCGCCGCCGGGCTGCTCTGGTATCTCGGCCGGCTCGAAACTGTGGTGCCCGCCGGCGCCGTGGCCGCGCCGGCGCCCCGCTGGCGCGGCGCCGCCCCCTACCTGCTGCTGCAGTTCCTGTTCGGCGGCCTGTTCTCCGCCCTCTTCATCTTTTATTTAAAGAGTTCCGGCTACCTGCCCGCCACCCTGTGGGCCCTGGGCCTGGGTGGTCTCCTGGTGGCGAACGAGTTCATCGAGGACCGCTACCGGCGCTTCACCCTCACCTGGACGCTGTTCGGCCTCTGCGCCATGCTGCTGCTCAACTTCGTGCTGCCCCACATGGTCGGCAGCATCGCGGCCTTCTGGTTCGTCGCCAGCACCCTGGCCGGCGCCGGCCTGGCCCACGGCCTGCGCCTGAAGACACCCGGCCGGCCGGGTCGCATCGGTCCCATGTGGGCGGTCGCCGCCGCCCTGCTGCTCGCCCATGCCGCCAATGTGATCCCGCCGGTGCCGCTGGTGAAGCGCGACATCGCCGTCGGCCACGACCTGGCCAGGCTCGACGGCGCCTATGTGCTGAAGCAGGAAAAGGCGCCCTGGTGGCAGTTCTGGCGCCGCGTCGAGGGCGAGGTCCACCTGCGCCCGGGTGAGCGCCTGCACTGCCTGTCGGCGGTGTTCGCGCCGGCCGGGCTGGACACCCGGCTGTACCACCGCTGGTCGCGCCACGACGACCGCCAGGGCTGGATCGCCACCCCGCGCATCGGTTTCGCCCTGGCCGGCGGCCGCGCTGGCGGCTATCGCGGCTACACCTGGAAGCAGAACCTGGCGCCGGGCGAGTGGAAGGTCGCGGTGGAGACGGAGGACGGCCGCACGGTGGCGGTGCACCGCTTCGTGCTGTCACCGGCGCCGCGCGCGACGGACGCCGAGATGATCGACAAGGTGTTCTGAGCCACGGGTCGCTCAGTAGTGCGGCGGGACTTCCTCGCCCGGGTCGCGCGCCTCGTCGGGCTCCGCCTCCCGCATGCGGCGGTGCAGTTCGGTCAGCTGGCGCTGCAGCAGGTCGATCTGCTCCTGCTGGCGGAACACCGTCTTGTTGAGGCTGTCGATCAGGTCCTCGGCGAAACCCAGCTTGATCTCCAGTTCGGTGAGGCGGTCGGCCAGGTCGCTCATCCGGCTGCCTCCGTCTCCGCTGCCGCCGCCAGCATGGCGGCACGGCTGACCGGCGTCTCCAGGCTGATGCGGCCGAGCGCCCCGCTGCGGAAGTCGGTCAGGAACAGGTTGGCGGCCTTCTCCAGGTCGAGGCCACCGCCGCGACCCTTGAGGATGCAGCCGCGCCGCTTCGCCACCGCCGCGACCACGGCATGGCCGTCCATGCCGGCCGGGGCCATGCCGTAGCGTTCGGCCAGGCGCTCGGGATAGCGCTGCAGCAGCAGGGCGGCGAGGAATTCGGCGACCTCCTCCTCGATCACCGCGTTGCGGCCGATGGCGTGCGCGGCGGCCAGCATGTAGCCGTCGCTGTCGTGCTCGATCTTCGGCCACATGAGGCCCGGGGTGTCGGTCAGGGTGAGGCCGGGGCCGAGGTCCAGGCACTGCTGCGACTTGGTCACCGCCGGCTCGTCGCCCACCGCCGCCACCCGGCGCTTGAGCAGCGCGTTCATGAGGGTGGACTTGCCGACGTTGGGGATGCCCATGATCATCATCCTGAGCGGCTTGGTGTTGTCGTTGCGGTGCGGCGCCAGCTGCCGGCACAGGCCGGTCAACCTGGCCACGTCGGCCGGCCGCTTGGCCGAGATGGCCACCGCCTTGACGTCCGCCTGCGCCGCGTACCAGTCCAGCCAGGCGCGGGTGACCTCGGGGTCGGCCAGGTCGGCCTTGTTGAGCACCTTGAGGCAGGGCCGCTGGCGGTACTTGCGCAGCTCGGTGATCATCGGGTTGCCGCTCGCCTCCGGCAGCCTGGCGTCGAGCACCTCGATCACCACGTCGACGCGCGCCATGGCCTCGGCGGCATTCTTGCGCGCCGAGGCCATGTGGCCGGGAAACCACTGGATCGCCATGCCTAGGCCACGACCGTGATCGTCACGCCGCGGCAGGCGACCCGCTGGCCGGCCCGTATCTTGGCGGTCTTGCGCGCTTCCGGGCGGCCGTCCACGCTCACCTCGCCGGCCGCCACCAGGGCCTTGCCCTGGCCGCCGCTGTCGGCGACGCCGGCCAGCTTGAGGAGGTCGCACAGCGGCACGTGGTCGCCGCGCAGTTTGAATTCGATCTCGTCCTTGCCGGTCATCGCGGGCTCAGGCCGGGAACACGCCGGTGGAGAGATAACGGTCGCCGCGGTCGCAGACGATGCTGACAATGACCGCGTCCGCCACTTCCTTTGACAGCTGCAGCGCCGCCCACATGGCGCCGCCGGACGAGATGCCGGCGAAGATGCCCTCCTCGCGCGCCAGGCGGCGGGTGGTCTCCTCGGCGTCCTGCTGGCCGACGTAGATCATGCGGTCGATGCGCCCGAAGTCGCAGATGGAGGGCAGGTATTCCGGCGGCCACTTGCGGATGCCGGGGATGTTGGCCCCTTCCAGGGGCTGCACGCCGACGATCTCGATGGCCGGGTTCATCTCCTTGAGGTAGCGCGAGCAGCCCATGATGGTGCCGGTGGTGCCCATGCTGGAGACGAAGTGGGTGATGCGGCCGCCGGTGTCGCGCCAGATCTCCGGCCC
>JAQVJE010000091.1 GCA_028695325.1 Gallionellaceae bacterium | reverse complement strand
GTCTCCCAGGGCCGCCAGCCGTGCCGCAAGCTGAACTGGCGCTTCGCCACCAGGGACATGGTGGAACGGGTGCGGGCGAGCGGCCGCACCGGCTGGTACTACCGGGTGCTGGAGGCGGGCGGGATCGATGCCGGCGACCGCTTCGAACTGGCCGAGCGCTCCTGTCCCGACTGGCCGCTGGCGCGCCTGTGGCAGGTGCTGTTCGGGCCGTCCGACGACCCCGACGCCCTGGCTGAACTGGCCCGGCTCGATATCCTGGCAGCCGGTTGGCGCGAGCGTGCAGAGCGGAGACGGACAGGTCCGGCCTGAAGCAGAGGACGGGGGAACACGCCTATTGCCTGCTCGCCGGGCAAGAAGGCCACATACCCGACTTACATGGTCAGGTATGTGGCCTAGATTGAACCCAGGAAACCGTACTCGGTGCCTGCCAGCCCACCCACCGGCGGCAGCAGTAAATAAGGCCACCGCTGACGTTCCCATGGCCAGCCGGCCAACCGCGAGGAGGTCCGCCATCTTCCAGGAGGCCATCATGAACGACTCCGTCCAGATCACCATCGACCGCGACGTCTACCGGCGCCCGCAATTGCTCATGGCCCCCCCGCTCAGCGACGCGAACGCGGTCATCAAGTCCCTGCTGCTCCATGAAAGGCATGCCAGCCCGGCGGCCATCGAGGTCGAGGCTTCGACGCGGCATTTCAGCTTTACCCAGGAACTGGAGCGTGCCCAGGGGGGGTCTATGAGTGCGGCGGCGCCACCTGATGCCCCCGGCGGCGCGGCACGAAATGGACCTGGCCCTGCGCCGCATCCATGAACCCGCGGGGCCGGACGACGGCCTGCGGGTGCTGGTCGACCGCCTGTGGCCGCGCGGCCTGAGCAAGGCAGGCGCCGGGGTGGACGAATGGCTGCGCGAGGCGGCGCCGTCGACCCCACTGCAGCAGTGGTTCAGCCACGATCCGGCGCGCTGGGCCGAATTCCGTCGCCGCTATGAGGCTGAACTGCGGGCCGAGCCGGCGGCCGCGGCGGTGTCCCGCCTGCGCGCCCTCGCCGCGCGGGGGCGGGTGACGCTGCTCTACGCGGCGAAGGACGAGGTGCACAACAACGCGCGGGCGCTGCGGGAATTCCTTCTGGCGAGGGGTGATGCGGCGGGGTCTCTCGATGCACGGGCTTGGTGTGCCGGCAGCCGATCCGCGAAAGGACGGCCTATGAGTCGGCCACGTTCATCGCCCCCCCTGCGCCACCGCCTGCATCAGCCGCGTGACCCGGCACTGCGGCCGGTGCCGGGCGGACCTCGCAGGGGAAGTGGCGCAGGCTGTTGGAGCCCGCCACCGGGTCGAAGCACTCGCCGTCGATGAGCCGGTTGGCGTCACCGGCGCCGTCCGGGTACTGCCACCAGCCGTACTGGGCGCACACCACGGCGGGGTCCAGGTGGGGGTCGAGGCGGGCCCGCGCCCGCATGGCCCCGAGCCGGGTCACCACCTCGATCCAGTCGCCGTCCCGGATGCCGCGCTGGGCGGCGGTGTCCGGATGCAGTTCCACCAGCGGCTCCGGCATACGCCGGCGCAGGGAAGGCAGGTGGCGCTGCTGGCTGTGGCAGTACTGTGGCCACTTGGCGGTGGTCAGGACGAGTGGATGCCGGGGGTCGGGCGGGCAGCCGGGCGAGACCGCCTCGGGCAGCGGGTCCAGGCCCGCCGCCGCCAGGCGTGCGCTGTGGAATTCGAAGCGGCCGCCCGGCGTGGCGAAGCCGTGGTCCCGGTATTTCCGGTAGCGCGTCGCCAGTGCCAGGTCGATCCCGCCGGGGGCGGCGCGCAGCGCCTCGGGGCTGAGGCCGGCGGGGGCCAGGCTGGCCGCCAGGGCGGCCTCCGGGTCGCCGCCGTAGAAGCGGTCGGCCAGGCCCAGGCGCTTGGCCAACTCGAACACGATCCAGGTGTCGGAACGGCTCTCTCCCCGGGGTGGCACGAAGGCCGGCCGCAACTGGACCCGCGCCTCGGCCGCCGCGTCGACCTGGAAGCCGGCCTGGAGGCCTTCCCGCTCCCAGGCCGTGCAGACCGGCAGGAGCAGGTCGGCGTGGCGGGCGGTGGGGGTCTCCACCAGCTCGGCGATGGCGAAGAAGTCGAGCTTGCGCAGGGCCTCGTCCGTCAGCCGGGTGTTCGGCTTGGAGAGCAGGAAATTGCCGCCGAACGACACCAGGGCGCGCACCGGGTAGGGGTCCTCCTCGACGATGGCGCGGAACAGGTCGCGGGTAGTGATCCAGCCTTTCTGCGGCGGGCCGTGCGGCCGCTCGGCGAGGCCCAGGGTGAGGCGCCGGATGGCGGGGTCCACCCAGTCGAAGCCAGCCACGTCGGCAACCGGCGGCTTGGCGAACCAGACGTTGCCGCCGGGCGCGTCCAGGCAGCCGGTGAGGCCGTAGAGGACGGCGATGGCGCGGCCGGTCTGGCTGGCGTTGCTGTGCTGGCAGGTGCCGGTCCAGGTGAACAGGGACAGCGGCAGGCTGGCGGCGATCAGCCCGGCGGCCCGGACCACCTGGTCGGCGGGGATGCCGGTCGCCGCCTCGACCCGCGCCGCCGGCCAGGCGGCACAGCGCTCGGCAAGGCGGTCGAACACCGTTCGGCAGTCGACCGGGCCGGCCGGCGTGGCGACCCGGAAGCGGCCCGTCAGGGCGAGCCGGCCGGCTGCCTCGGCGTTGGCCGGCCGGGCCGGGCAGGCCACGGGGGCGGCCGCCGCCGCGTCCCAGGCCAGGGGGCGGGCGGCATTGCCGCCCGGCCGCAGGTCGGCCTCGGTCAGGAGGCGGCCGTCCGCCTCGGCCACCAGGAAGGGGGCGTCGCTCCAGAGGGCGAGGAATTCCCGGTCGAAGCGGCCCGCGGCGATGAGTGCGTGGACCAGGCCCAGGGCCAGGGCGGCGTCGCTGCCGGGGCGGGGGCGCAGCCAGAGGTCGGCGCTCGCCGCCAGACCGGCCCGGCGCGGGTCCACCACGATCAGGCGGGCGCCGCGCTGGCGCGCCCGCTTGATGGCGGCGGCCTGGGACAGCCAGGTGGCGGCCGGGTTGAAGCCCCAGAGCAGGATGCAGCCGGTGTTCTCGTAGTCCGGCATGCCGATGCCGGCGCCCCAGGTGTAGGCCGGGGCGAAGTCCTTGTGCCAGTTGCAGTTCTCGGTGGCGAACACCAGGTTGGGGCTGGCGCAGGCGTGGGCCAGGCGGTGGACCCAGGCGAAGCCGTCCGCCAGCGCGGTGCCACTCGGGGTGGCGACACCGAAGGCCAGGGCCTGGGGGCCGCGCGCCGCCATGGCGGCGCGCATCTTCCCGGCCATGAGGTCCAGGGCCGCGTCCCAGGAGATGGCCTGCCAGCCCGGCTCGGGATCGCCCTTGGGCCGGGTGCGGCGCAGGGGCCGCAGAATGCGTTCCGGGGCGTAGACCGACTCCGGCGCGCTCCGCGCCTTGATGCACAGTGCCTGGCCGGTGGGGTGGTCCGGGTCGGGATCGACCCGGGTCAGGACACCGTCCTCGATCCGGCCGACGCAGCCGCAGCGTGAGACGCACAGGGCGCAATAGCCCCGGCGCAGTTCGACGCTCACGCCCGGCACCTCGGACATCGTGTCGTTACAGGCCGTAGACCTCGGCCACGTCGGTACCCGCCAGGCGGTCGAAATAACGGGCGCGGTAATAGTGGCGCTTGTGGCCGGCGTCGTCGGTGAAGGCGGCGCGGTCGTGCAGGACGTTGTTGCTCACCAGGCCCATGCCGGACTCCAGGCGGCCCCGGTAGATGTAGGGCGAGCCGCCGTCGAACAGCCCTTGCAGATAGCCCAGGGCCTCGCGGCTGAGGGGGTCGTCGGCCCACATGACGTTGTTGACCCGGATGGTGTAGCGCATGTGCAGGTTGCCGGCCGGGGTGATACTGAATACCGGGCCCGGCTCCTCGCGGCGGGCCACCGTGCCGCCCTCGTCGATGCGCGCCGGGATGGTCATGGCCCTGGGCGCCATGAGGGCGCGGATGTAGTCAGGGTTCTTCTCGCGCAGCAGGATGTAGGCGACCTCGTGGTCCATCAGGGCGTTCTCGCCGCCCTTGGCGGCCTGCTGCACCACGTGCAGGTTGAGGGCATGGATCTGCCTGTCGGCGCTGTTGTAGTAGCCGTCGGTGTGCCAGTTGATGGCGCGGTTGGTGTAGGGGATGTAGTGCTGGCGGACGCCCTCTTCGCGCACCGTCAGGGAGGTGAGGCCGGTCTCGTCGGCCAGCCAGTTCTTGTTGATGTCCTGCAGGCCGAAGCGGCGCCCGAGGGAGAGGGGGATCTCCGGGTCCGGGTCGGCGCCAGTCCGGCCGGCGTAGAGCGCCATGTTGGCCTTGCGGCAGCGCGCCAGCAGGGCGTCGTGCTCGCGCTGGGTGAGCTTGCGGGGGTCGTCGATCTCCACCACCAGGTCGCCCAGGCCGGCGGGGTAGTCCTTCAGCTTGGCGTCGCGCCAGCGCTGGTAGCGGGCGTCGTCGTCGAGGTCGAAGGGGCTGGTGACGGGTTTGGGCTGCTGCAGCGGCTGGCTCATGGGCGTACTCCGGCGAAGGGATGGATGGCGAGGCGGTTTGCCAGTCCGGCAGTCTATTGGCTCGCCCTGCCTCGCTCATTGATCTAAGACAAGCGCCGCCGCCTGTGCACGTTGCACGCCAACTGCGTAAGAAGCTCAAGCAGCACGGCCGGAAGGCTTGCGAGGACGACCGGCCCGCCGGGACACGGACGGGTTCACCAGGCCAGGCGTTCCAGCCAGTCGCCCAGCAGGCCGGCGCCGGCCGCCCGCAGTTCCGCCCCGGCGGACCGGCTGCGCGCCCGCAGGGCGGGAATGTCGATGCCGGCGGCGGCCAGTTCGCCGCCGTGGCCGATCAGCCACTGCTCGATGCGGCCGGCGTCGGCCTCAGCGTGGAACTGCAGGGCGAGGGCGTTGCGCCCCTGGGCGAAGGCCTGGTTCTCGTACAGCTCGGTGCTGGCCAGGCGCACGGCGCCGGCCGGCAGCTCGAAGGTGTCGCCATGCCAGTGCAGCACCGGCCGGCCGGCCAGGTGGGCCAGGCTGGAGGCGCGACCGGCCTCGGTCAGGCCGACCTCGCCCCAGCCGATCTCCTTGCGCCCGCCCGGATAGACCCGCGCACCCAGGGCGGCGGCCATGAGCTGGGCGCCCAGGCAGATGCCCAGGGTCGGCCGGCCGGCCGCCAGGCGGCGCTCCAGGGCGGCCAGCTCGTCCTTCAGGAAGGGGTAGCTGTCGGTCTCGTAGACGCCGATGGGGCCGCCCAGGATCACCGCCAGGTCGGCCCCGGCCAGGGGTGCGGCGAGGTCGTCCAGGCCGGCCTCGTGATACTCGACCGGCCAGCCCAGGGCGGCGAACACCTCGCCGAACAGGCCGAGGTCCTCGAAGGCCAGGTGGCGGATGGCCGCCACGCGACGGTGCGGATGCGGTTCGGGCATGCGTTTTTCCCGGGGCGATGGACCCTCAGTGCTCGCCCTTGGTCTTGCGGATGCCGGCGAGCCGGTTGCCCTGTTTCTGCGGGCCGCCCATGGGGAAGATGTCGTGCAGGTAGCGGCTGTTGCCCTTCTCCGGCCCCCAGGCCTCGCGGAAGTGCTTGACCATGTCCCGCACCTGGGCCTGGACGTCGTGCTCCTCGTAGAACTCGCGGATGAAGGCGATCACCTGCCAGTGCTCGTCGGTGAGCGCCAGGCCTTCGCGCTCCGCCTGGGCACGGGCGAAGCCCTCGCTCCACGCGTCCATGTCGAGGATATAACCCTCGGGATCGGTGCGGACCTCCTTGCCATCCACCTGCACGGACCGCGTGTAGATGGCATAGGGATTGGTGCCCTCCCTCGCCTCTGCGAGAAAATGACTCTTGGGGGTTTGCAGCTTGGGTTGCGTGGTCGTGGGGTCTTGCGTCGTGGTCATTTCATCACTCCTGGTTGCGTCCGGGATCCCGTGACTAATGCTCGATGTCAGACTATTGCCTCTCCCATGTATCACGCAAACGATATTAATTGGATTCTAATATTCGATTGTTCGATACATGAGGCGTCACAGGCTCGATAGCGCCTGCGTGGAAAGGCCAGGCCGGCCGCCGCGCCATTCTGACCCTGGCGCGAGGCAGCGCCATCCTTGCCGCCGGGGCGCTGGGATGGCCGCTTACAGCAGCACCACCAGCATCAGCAGCAGGGCCCAGGCGACGAGGCCGGCGCCGATCACCGTCTGCACGATGCTGGCCGCCGTCACCCCCTCGCGGGTGTGGCACAGCCCCTCGATACCGTGGTAGATGATGCCGCAGGACAGGCCCAGGGCAGCGAGGGAGAGGACGGCGTTGAAGGCCAGGCTGGGCACCAACAGGCCCAGGGACGAGAGCCACAGCGGGATGGGCGCGATGCCGGCCAGCAGGTAGGCATCGTGGTCGTTGATGCGCAGGCCGTCGGTCTCCGCCACCGCCTTGATGAGCCAGCCCATGGCCAGTAGGGTGGCCAACTCGGTCAGGAAGAAGGCGGCGGCGACCAGTGCCCAGTCCTTGTCCGCCGCCAGGGGCAGGAAGGCCTCGGGGTAACGGCTGCCGGCGTAGTACAGCATGGCTGGCGGCAGCAGTGACAGGGGCAGTACGATGAAGGCGAACAACTTCAGCAGCCGCGGGTGGATGCGTTCGATCTCCGGCCAGCCCTGGTCGGCGGATAGCGGCAGATGGGAAAGGACAGTCAGTTTCATGGTCGATCTCCTCTTGGTAAGGCCGGGTGCGTTGCCCGGCACGCCGCCGCATTTACATCACGGCATGATATATTTTTCTTAGCCCCGATCCCCGCCATGTCAAGTCCGCCAACCCGTCCCCTGGGCAAGTCCGATTACGAGCGGCTGTCCCGCTTCCGCCATCGTTTGCGCCGCTTCCTGCGCATCAGCGAGCGCATCTGCCAGGACCAGGGCCTCACGCCACTGCAATACCAGTTGCTGCTGCACGTGCGCGGCCTCCCCGGACGGGACTGGGCCACCGTCGGTGAACTGGCCGAGCGCCTGCAGGCCCAGCCCCACGGCGTGGTGGCCCTCATCGACCGCTGCGAAAGGCTGGGCCTGGTGTCCCGCCGGCCGGGCCAGCAGGACCGGCGGGTGGTGGAGATCCACCTGCTGCAGGCGGGCGAGGCCCTGCTGGCGCGCGTCGCCGGCCTGCACCAGGACGAGTTGCATCAACTGCTGCGACAGGTGGCGGCGCTGGACGAGCCGGCGGACGGGCCGGGTGGCGACGGTCCCGCCGCTGCCGGGGATGCGCCCGGGGCATGATCTCGACCTGGTCGCCGATCGGCTGACGTAGACCTCATCGTCCTTGCGGTGCCTGGCGACTTCAGCGGCGGGCGGGCGATGTCGTCCTTCCGCCCAGTCCGGCAGCCGGGCACGCACCCACCCGGGGCTGGCATCCCTAGCCCAGTCCGTGCGCCCTTTCCTCCGCCCCCAGCAGGCGCAGCCGCTGCACCGCCCGCGCCAGGTGCGCCTCGTCGCGGTCCATCGGGAACACCATGTATACCGGCATGGTGATGAGGGGGCTCTCGTGCACCCGCCACAGCGTGCCCTCCTCGATGGCGTCGCGCACCATGCGCAGGGGCAGGTAGGCCGAGCCGCCCAGGGACTGGATCAGGCTCAGGGCCAGCCAACCAATGTTGGCGGTGCGCGCCGAGGTCTCCAGGGCCGGGAAGCGGGCGCCGAACTGGGCGTGGAACTCCGGCCCCCAGTCGACGTGGATGTAGTCCGGGTCGGGCCAGGGTCGCTCCGGGTTGCTGCCGACCAGGACCATGCTCTCGTCGAACAGGTGCTCGACCGCCAGGCCGGGGCGGCTCTCCGGCGTGTACATGACGCCGATGTCGAGTATGCCCTGCACCAGGCCCTGCATGATGCCCTCCTCGAAGCCGATCTCCAGGCGCAGGCTGACGTCCGCAACGTTGGCCCGCATCCAGTCCACCCAGCGCGGCAGGAAGCCCTCCCAGAGGGCGATGCGGCCGCTCAGTGTGAGGCCACCGCGGAAACCCGACGGCAGGCTGACCTCGTGGCGGGCCTGCTCCAAGGTGCGCACCAGGGTCTTGGCGTGGCGCAGGAAGCGCTGCCCGGCCGCGGTCAGCTCGGCGCCGCCGCGGCCGCGGCGGAACAGGCGGGCGCCCATCTGCGTCTCCAGGGTCTGGATGCGCGCGCTCACCGTCGACTGGGTGACGTGCAGGCGCTCGGCAGCGGCGACGAAATTGCCGGCGGCGGCGACGGCGAGGAAGGTACGGGCGTATTCGATGTCCATGGCGGCAGTGGCATATATCGTTAATACCGATATTAGATAGCAATATTTCTTGTTTGTTGAATATCCGAGTTAGCCACTAAACTTTTCGCCGGGATAAGACTGCGCAAACGACACGACCATGATCAAGAAACTGCAACGCTGGCTGGGCGACGACCCCCACCCCGCCAGCCACGGCGAGAAGCTGCTTTCGGCCCTGGGCGCCTTCCTCGGCATCCTGGGCGTGCTGGGCATCAGCCAGGGCGTGCTGGACAGCCAGGGCACCGCCCTGGTGGTGACCTCGATGGGCGCCTCGGCGGTTCTGCTGTTCGCCGCCCCGCACAGCCCCCTGTCGCAGCCCTGGGCGGTGCTGGGCGGCCACTTGGTGTCGTCGGCGATCGGCATCACCTGCGTCCTGCTGGTCGACGACCTGTTGAGCGCCGCCGCCATGGCGGTCGCCCTGTCCATCGCCGCCATGTACTACCTGCGCTGCCTGCACCCGCCCGGCGGCGCCGCCGCCCTGGCCACGGTGGTGGGCGGCGAGGCGGTGCACGCCCTCGGCTACGCCTACCTGGTGACGCCCCTGCTCCTCAACGTGCTGGCCCTGCTCTCGGTGGCGATGCTGTTCAACGCCCCCTTCCGCCACCGCCGCTATCCCCTCTGGCTGGCCCGCGTCGACGACCCGCCCGCCCGCGCCGGACAGGAAGCGATGATCGCCCACAGCGACCTCGTCTATGCCCTGTCCGAGATCGACTCCTTCATCGACGTCAGCGAGGAAGACCTCCTGCGCATCTACGCCCTGGCCACCCGGCATGCCAGGGCGCCGGGACTGGCGACGCGCTGAGGCGGGCCGGCGACCGGCACCTTTGACTTCCATCAATGGCGCGGCCGCTCCGGATCGCTACCCTGTCGCATCGCCTGAACCGACCGCCCCATGCAGAAGCTCGCCGCCACCCTGGCCGCCTCCCCCCACCGCCTGCCCTTCCTGATCGGCAGCCTCCAGGCCGTCCTCGC
>JAQVJE010000090.1:7467-9513 GCA_028695325.1 Gallionellaceae bacterium | reverse complement strand
GCCCTCGGTGTCCGCCTGGCCGGCGAGGTCCTGGCCGGCCTGGACTTCCTGCCGCCTGACACGCCGCTGCGGCCGTGCGGCGCCGCCGCCGTGCACCGGGTGGCGCACGAACTCGAGGCCTATTACGCCGATCCGCGGCACCCCTGGCGACTCCCCCTGGCGCCGGCCGGGACGCCGTTCCGGCAGCGGGTCTGGCAGGTGCTGATGGCCATCCCGGCCGGTGCCACCCGCACCTACGGCGAGATCGCCGCCGAACTCGGCTCCAGTCCGCGCGCGATCGGCCAGGCGGTGGGCGACAACCCCATCCCCATCGTCATCCCCTGTCATCGTGTCGTGGCCGCGCATGGCCTGGGCGGTTTCATGCATGGCAGCAGCGGGTTCCCCATGGCGGTGAAGGAGTGGCTGCTCCACCATGAAGGCATCGGCACCTGAACTGGATGCCTTCTGCGATGCGCTGTGGCTGGAGGATGGCCTGTCGCCCAGCAGCCTGGAGAGCTACCGGCGTGACCTGGGCCAGTTAGCCGCCTGGCTGGACCGTGCCGGCGGTCGTCTGGCCGATGCCGGGGCGGGCGATATCCAGCAGTTCCTGGCCGACCGCACCCTGCGCCAGGGCGTCGCGGCACGCAGCCTGGCGCGCCAGCTCTCCACCCTGAAACGCTACTACCGCTGGCTGTTGCGTGAGGGCCGGCGCGCCGATGATCCCACCGCCGCCATCGAGGCGCCGCGCCTGCCGCGCCCTCTCCCCATGGGGCTCACCGAGGCCGACGTCGAGGCCCTGCTGGCCGCGCCCGAAGTCGACGAGCCGCTTGGCCTGCGCGACCGCGCCATGCTGGAACTCCTCTACGCCTGCGGACTCAGGGTGTCCGAACTGGTCGGCCTGCCGCTGGCGGCGGTCGGCCTGCGCGAGGGCGTCGTGCGGGTCATGGGCAAGGGTGCACGGGAACGCCTGGTGCCCATGGGCGAGGTGGCGCTGGACTGGCTGCAGCGCTACCTGGCCGAGGCGCGCCCGGCCCTGCTGGGCGGCCGCCCGGCCGACGCCCTGTTCGTCACCGCACGCGGCGCGGCGATGACCCGCCAGGCCTTCTGGTACGCGATCAGGCGCCATGCCCGCCAGGCCGGCATCGCCGCGCCGCTGTCGCCGCATACCCTGCGCCATGCCTTCGCCACCCACCTGCTCAACCACGGCGCCGACCTCCGGGCTGTACAGATGCTGCTCGGCCATGCCGACATCTCGACCACCCAGATCTACACCCATGTCGCCCGCGAGCGCCTGAAGGACCTGCACCGCCGGCACCACCCGCGCGGCTGAGGCCGTCTCAGGCCAGCGCTTTAATGTAGAGCGAGACCCCACTGCCGAGCAGGATCAGGCTGATCGCCCGCATCATCTGGTCGTTGGAAAGCCGGGCGTGGACATGACTGCCCAGCCAGAGCGCGGCCAGTGCGACCGGCATGGCGGCCAGGTAAGCCCAGAACAGCCGGAGGTCGAGCAGCAGGCCGGACAGGGTGAAGCTGCCGATGCGAGCCAGGCCCTCGATGAAGAACAGGCCGGAGAAGGTGGCGCGCAGTTGCCCCTTGTCGGCCAGGCGGTGCGACAGGTAGATCACGTAGGGTGGCCCGCCGGTGCCGAACAGCGCGCCCACGGTGCCGCCGGTGAGGCCGGCTGGCCAGGCCCACCAGGCTGCGATCGGCCGCGGCGGGCGGCCGGCGAAGACCAGGTTGCGCAGGGCGAACAGAATCACGAAGGTGCCCAGTCCGATCAGCATGGGTGTCTTCGGCAGCGACACCAGGAGCAGGGTGCCGGCTGCCACGCCGATCAGGCCGGCTGGCAGCAGGCGGCGGATCTCCGGCCAGGCCACCTTGTCGAAATGTAACCCGCCGAGCACCAGCGAGGCGGTGAAGTCGGTGAGCAGGATGAGCGGCACCACGAAGGTGAGCGGCAGCTGCATGGCGAGGAGCGGCACCGCCACCAGGCCGGAACCGAAGCCCGAGATGCCGCGGATGAAATAGGCGGCCAGCAGGACCGCGGCGGCGTAGAGGATGAGGTCG
>JAQVJE010000090.1:0-7367 GCA_028695325.1 Gallionellaceae bacterium | reverse complement strand
CTGCTTCCCCGCTCGATGATGATGCCCAACTCCTTCACCCCGCGCATGATGGCCAGCTTGCGCAGGGTGATCCGCACCCAGGGGGCTCCGAACTCGGTGCGCACGATGTCGGCGATGTGCTCGCCGAGGGTTTCGACCAGGTGGAAGGACTGGCTGCCGGCGAATGACCGGATGCGCTCGGCCACCTTGCCGTAGTCGATGGTGTCGCGGATGTCGTCGCTGTGGCCGGCCTTGTGGTCGTAGAGGCCGATCTCCAGGTCGATCAGGATCGGCTGCGGCGCTTTGCGCTCCCATTCGTATAGGCCGATAATGGTTTCGAGTCTGAAGTCCCTGAGAAACAGTATGTCCATGGCGCGGGCCGAAAGAAAAGTCCGCCATTTTACTCATGATCGAATCCATCCTGACCGTTTTGGTCGCCTATCTCATCGGTTCCCTGTCCTTCGCCGTCATCCTGGCCCGCGTCTTCGGCATGCCCGACCCGCGCAGCTACGGCTCCGGCAACCCCGGCGCCACCAATGTGCTGCGCAGCGGCCGCAAGGCCGTGGCCGCCCTGACCCTGCTGGGCGACGCCCTCAAGGGCGTGGTCGCCGTCCTGCTGGCCAAATGGACGACGGCGGCCTGGGGCCTGCCCGACTACCTGCCCGCCCTGGCTGGCCTCGCCGTCCTGCTCGGCCACATCTGGCCGGTGTTCTTCGGCTTCCAGGGTGGCAAGGGCGTGGCCACTGCGCTCGGCCTGCTGCTGGCCCTGAACCCCTGGCTGGGACTGGCCTGCGCCGCCAGCTGGCTGCTGGTGTTCGTGGTCATACGGGTGTCGTCGCTGTCGGCCCTGGTGGCGGCCGGTCTGGCGCCGGCCTATGCCTGGCTGCTGGAGGGCAACGCCGTTGCCACCGCCGCCATCGCCGGCCTGGCCATGCTGATATTCTGGCGTCACAAGGCCAACATCGCGCGCCTGCTGTCGGGCGAAGAGGCCGCGTTCAAGAAGAGGTCTTGACCTTCACTAGGGGGCACGATGGCCTGGTTCAAGAAGGAAATGGATTACGCCAGGGATAGCCTGGCGAACGCTTCCGAGGCGGCGATCGACCGGGCTGGCGAGCGCCTGTCCACCGTGGTCCAGGATGGTGTCCGGGTGGCCGGCCAGGAGCTCAAGGACGTGATCGCCGGCGCCAGCCGGGAGATCGACGCCAAGCTCGACAAGATCTCCGTCGAGCTGCACAACCAGCGCCAGTTCACCAAGGATGACGTCAGGGAACTGGTCGACTATGCCGCCGACAAGTTGTCCGCCGTCCTCGACGACCGCATCCAGGTCATGAAGCACGAGATCTCCGACCTGGTCGAGGAGAAGACCGAGTATTTCAAGACCGAGGTCGATTCCTTCTTCATCCAGCGCCAGCAGGACCTGGCACGTGAGCGCCGGCGCATGGTGGTCAATATCGGTCTGGCCTTCGTCGCCTCGCTGGCGGTGGGCGGGGTGTCGTTGTTCTACCGCGGCCTCGACCGCGGCCCGGTCGACATGCTGACCGTGTTCCGTATCGTTCTCGCCTCGCTGGCCGGGGGCTATGTCGTGTTCCTGGCGGCCAGCCTGCTCAACCGCTGGCTGGCCATGTCGGAACACCGCAAGGATGCCCTGTTCCTGGCCGCCCGCTACTGGGGCTGGCTGCGCCCGGGCAGCCTGTTCGGCACCTTCCTGGTGCTGACGGTGTTGCTGCTGTTCGCGGTGATCCTGGTGTTCCCGGAGGAGGCGGTGCGCATGCTCCACCTGCGCGGCCTGCTCGGCGGCCTGACCCTGCCGCACTGAGCGCGCCGCCGCGCGCAGGCGTCGTTCAGGGCGCCGCCAGCTCGCCCAGATCCCAGCGCGGCCGGATGCTGAAGCGGCCGTCGCCGGGGCCGGCCCCGGCCAGGCGCAGGGCACCGGCGTAGGCGATCATGGCGCCGTTGTCGGTGCACAGGTCGAGGGGCGGATAGTAGACCTCGAAGCGGCGCCGCCTCGCCTCGGCATCGAGACGCTCGCGCAGCTGTTTGTTGGCGCCTACTCCGCCCGCCACCACCAGGCGGTCGAGCCCGCTTTGCCGCATGGCCTCGATGGCCTTGGCCGCCAGTACCTCGACGGCGGCTAGCTGGAAGGCGGCGGCGATGTCGGCGGCATGCTTCAGGCCTTCCCGCTTCACCAGGGTCAGCACGGCCGTCTTGAGGCCGGCGAAGCTGAAATCGAGGTCGCCGGAGTTGAGCATCGGGCGCGGCAACTTGTAGCGGTAGGCATCGCCATCCTCGGCCAGCCTGGAGATGGCCGGTCCGCCGGGATAGCCCAGCCCGAGCAGTTGCGCGGTCTTGTCGAACGCCTCGCCGGCGGCGTCGTCCAGGGTCTCGCCCAGCAGCCGGTAGCGGCCGACGCCGTCGACCCGCATCAGCTGGGTATGGCCGCCCGAGACCAGCAGGGCGATGAAGGGGAACTCCGGCTTCGGGTCGGCCAGGCGCGGCGACAGCAGGTGGCCCTCCAGGTGGTGCACGCCCACCACCGGCAGGCCGAGCGCCACGCCCAGGCCATGGGCGACGCTGGCACCCACCAGGAGGGCACCGGCGAGCCCCGGCCCCTGGGTGTAGGCGATGGCGTCGACGTCGGCCAGGGTGCAGCCGGCCTGCTCCAGCACCCGCCGGGTGAGCGGTAGGGCACGCCGGATGTGGTCGCGCGAGGCCAGCTCCGGCACCACGCCGCCGTACTCGGCGTGCATGGCTACCTGGGAATGGAGTGCGTGGCCGAGCAGGCCGCGCTCGCCGTCGTAGAGGGCGATGCCGGTTTCGTCGCAGGAGGATTCGATGCCCAGGACGCGCATGGTGTCAGGTCGTTGATGTGGGGCGGACATTTTAACTTGTCACGGGTCCTTGCCCTGATATAATGCGCGACTTCATTTTTTACCTGCCTGGAATATCCATGCCGAGCATTCGCGTCAAGGAAAACGAGCCGTTCGAAGTAGCCATGCGCCGCTTCAAGCGCACCGTGGAAAAGACCGGTCTGCTGACCGAACTGCGCGCCCGCGAGTTCTACGAGAAGCCGACCCAGGAACGCAAGCGCAAGCTGGCCGCCGCCGTGAAGCGCCAGTACAAGCGCCTGCGCAGCCAGCAGCTGCCCCCCAAGCTTTACTGATCTCCTCGTCGTCAGCGCGATCATGTCCCTCAAGACCAGGCTCAACGAGGACATGAAGGAGGCCCTGCGCGCCAAGGAAAGCGCGCGCCTCGGGGCCCTGCGCCTGCTCCTGGCCGCTGTCCGGCAGAAGGAGATCGACGAGCGTGTCGAGCTGGACGACGCCGGCTTCATCGCCGTGGTCGAGAAGCTCATCAAGCAGCGCAAGGACTCGGTCGCCCAGTACCAGGCCGCCGCCCGCCAGGACCTGGCGGACAAGGAACAGGCCGAGATTGCGGTGTTGACGGCCTACATGCCGCAGCCATTTTCCGACGCGGAGATCGCCGCCCTGATCCAGGCCGCGCTGGCCGACACCGGTGCCGCCTCGGCCAAGGACATGGGCAAGGTGATGGCCTGGCTGAAGCCCAGGCTGGCCGGCCGCGCCGACATGGGTGCCGTCTCGGCCCGCATCAAATCCGCCTTGGCTTAATCGCCCCGTCTCCTAAACTTCCGGGGATACCACCATGATCCCCCAGGACTTCATCCATCAACTGCTCGACCGCGTCGACATCGTCGAGGTCGTCGACCGCTACGTCCCGCTCAAGAAGAAGGGCGCCAACTACATGGCCTGCTGCCCCTTCCATGGCGAGAAGACGCCCTCCTTCACGGTCAGCCCGACCAAGCAGTTCTACCATTGCTTCGGCTGCGGCGCCCACGGCACCGCCATCTCCTTCCTGATGGAACACGCCGGCATGGGCTTCGTCGAGGCGGTCAAGGAACTGGCCGACCGGACCGGCATGACGGTGCCGGACGACGGCCAGCGCAAGCCCGAGGATGGCCGCCGCGACCGCCTGCTCGCAGTCATGGAGCAGGCCGCGCAGCACTACAAGGGCCTGCTCAAGGACAGCGCCAAGGCGGTCGACTACCTCAAGGGGCGCGGCCTCGACGGCCGCACCGCGGCGGCATTCGGCCTCGGCTACGCCGCCGACGAATGGCAGGGCCTGGTAGCAGCGGTTGCCGACTACCAGGACGGTGCCCTGGAAGAGGCCGGCCTGGTGATCGTCAACGAGGGCAAGCGCTACGACCGCTTCCGCGACCGCGTGATGTTCCCCATCCGCAACGAGCGTGGCCGGGTGATCGCCTTCGGCGGCCGGGTGATCGGCCAAGGCGAGCCCAAGTACCTGAATTCTCCCGAGACTCCGCTGTTCCACAAGGGGCGCGAGCTCTACGGCCTCTACGAGAACCGGCGCGGCATCCAGCAGGCCGGCCGGGCGGTGGTGGTGGAAGGCTACATGGACGTCGTGATGCTGGCCCAGCACGGCGTCGACAACGCCCTGGCCACCCTGGGCACAGCGGTCACCCCGGACCATGTCGCCAAGCTGTTCAAGCTGGTGGACGACGTGGTGTTCGCCTTCGACGGCGACAATGCTGGTCGCAAGGCGGCCTGGCGCGCCCTGGAAAACTCGCTGCCGCAACTGCCGGATGGCAAGCGCGCCACCTTCCTGTTCCTGCCCCAGGGCGAGGATCCGGACAGCTATGTCCGCCAGGCCGGGCGCGAGGCCTTCGAGAAGCTGTGCGACGAGGCCAGGCCGTTGTCCGATTTCCTGTTCGATGAGCTATCGGTCCGTGCCGAACCGGACTCGCCGGAGGGCAAGGTCAGACTGGTCAAGCTGGTCGAGCCCTATCTCGCCCAGCTGGCCAAGGCGCCCCTGCTCGCGCGCAGCCTGCGCCAGCGCCTGGCGGCCCTGTCCGGCCTTGGCGGCATGGAGACCCGCCGGCGACCACCCGGCCACGGCGCGCCGCGGCCGCCGGCAAGACCGCGCGCCGCGCTGCCGTCGCCGGCAAGGGTGGTGCTGCAGGCCATCCTGCACAAGCCCGAACGCCTCGCCAACCTGCCCGAGCTGGCGTCGGGCGGCGACGAAGACACGACGCAGCTGGCGGCGGTGCTGGCGGTTCTGCGCGAGCACCCGGAACTGGCCGACGTCAATCGCCTGGAGTCCTTCTACCAGGGGCGTCCCGAAGAGACGATGGTGCGCGCCGCCGCGGTGGCCCTGCTGCAGTGGAGCGAGGACTACGACTCCGAGGCCGACCTGCGCGGTGCCTGGGCCACCCTGATCGAGCAGTCGGCCCGCCGCCAGGCGCATGCCTTCGCCGGCCGCAAGCTCAGCGACATCTCGGCCGAAGACCGGGCCAACTACATGGCGGCGTTGAAGGAAAAGAAACTGGACCGGCTGAGTGCGGTCAAACCCGACCGGTAGGGTAATCGGATCTGATCGTGTACAATGCACGGTTTTGCGCAACTCCTCATTGGAGCAAATAACGCGATGGCGACGGAAAAGAAATCGACTAAGCGGGCGGCAGCCAAGCCGGGTGGCCGGCAGACGGCCAAGCAGGCCGAGCGGCAGGCCGCCGCGCTGGTGCAGGCGGTCGACAACGCCAACAGCACGGAAGACCGCCGGACCCGGCTGAAGAGCTTGATCCTGCTGGGCAAGGAGCGCGGCTACCTGACCTACGCCGAGATCAACGACCACCTTCCGGACGACATGCTGGATGCCGAGCAGATCGAAGGCATCATCAGCATGATCAACGACATGGGCATCCAGGTCTACGATGAGGCCCCGGCCGCCGAGGACCTCTTGATGTCCGAGGCGCCCGCGCCGGTAGCCGACGAGGATGCCGTAGCTGAGGCCGAGGCCGCCCTCTCCACGGTGGACGCCGAATTCGGCCGCACCACCGACCCGGTGCGCATGTATATGCGCGAGATGGGCACCGTCGAACTGCTCACCCGCGAGGGCGAGATCGAGATCGCCAAGCGCATCGAGGAAGGCCTCAAGCACATGGTGCAGGCCATCTCCGCCTGCCCCTTCACCATCACCCAGATCCTCGAAATGGCCGACAAGGTCGACCGCGACGAGATGCGGATCGACGAACTGGTCGACGGCTTCGTCGATAGTTCCGGCGAAGACATCGCCATGGAGATGGCCGAGGAGAGCGAGGCCGCCGACGACGAGGACGACGACGGCGATGGCGGCAGCGGCATCGCGGCGGCCAACCTGGCCCAGCTGAAGGCCGACGCCATGGAGCGCTTCGCCGCCATCCGCAAGACCAATGACAAGATGCGCACGGCCCTCAACAAACACGGCCGCGGCAGCAAGCAGCACCTGGCCCTGCAGGACGACCTCACCAGTCACCTGATGGGCATCCGCTTCACCGCCCGCCAAGTCGAGAACCTGTGCGACAGCGTGCGCAACATGGTCGAGGCCGTGCGCACGCACGAACGCGTCATCATGGATATCGCCGTCAACAAGTGCGGGATGCCGCGCGCGCACTTCATCAAGGTGTTCCCCGGCAATGAAGGCAACGACGACTGGGTGACCAAGGAAATGGCCGCCAAGAAGTCCTACTGCGAGATGCTGGAACGTCAGCAGTACGACATCAACGAGCACCAGGAAAAGCTGCGCGAGTTGCAGGTCCAGGCCGGCCTGCCGGTCAAGGAGCTGAAGGACATCAACAAGCAGATGTCCACCGGCGAGGCCAAGGCCCGGCGCGCCAAGCGCGAGATGATCGAGGCCAACCTGCGCCTGGTGATCTCCATCGCCAAGAAGTACACCAACCGCGGCCTGCAGTTCCTCGACCTGATCCAGGAAGGCAACATCGGCCTGATGAAAGCGGTGGACAAGTTCGAATACCGGCGCGGCTACAAGTTCTCCACCTACGCGACGTGGTGGATCCGCCAGGCCATCACCCGCTCCATCGCTGACCAGGCACGCACCATCCGCATCCCGGTGCACATGATCGAAACCATCAACAAGATGAACCGGATCAGCCGCCAGATCCTCCAGGAGACCGGCCAGGAACCCGACCCGGCCACCCTGGCGATCAAGATGGAGATGCCCGAGGACAAGATCCGCAAGATCATGAAGATCTCCAAGGAGCCCATCTCCATGGAGACCCCGATCGGCGACGACGAGGACAGCCACCTGGGCGACTTCATCGAGGACCAGTCCACCCTGGCCCCGGTCGAGGCCGCGCTCTACTCCAGCCTGCAGAATGTCACCCAGGAGGTGCTGGACTCCCTCACCTCCAGGGAGGCCAAGGTCCTGCGCATGCGCTTCGGCATCGAGATGAACACCGACCACACGCTGGAGGAGGTCGGCAAGCAGTTCGACGTCACCCGCGAGCGCATCCGCCAGATCGAGGCCAAGGCCCTGCGCAAGTTGCGCCATCCGTCGCGTTCCGAACGGCTGCGCAG
>JAQVJE010000089.1 GCA_028695325.1 Gallionellaceae bacterium | reverse complement strand
ATGTGGTGGCCCGCCATGGCGCAGTCGCTGCCATAGTGGTCCGGCGCGGCCTGGTCGACCCGGCTCACCACCGGCCGGACGATCTTCATGGCAAATTCGTGGAATTCCTTCTTCACCGCGTAGGTGCCATCGTGGCCCGAGCAGCGCTCGATGGCCTCGACCTCGGTGTCCGGGATGAGCGACAGCAGTTCGCGGGTCTTGGGGCCGATGTTCTGCACCCGCTGGTGACAGGCAGCGTGGTAGGCCACCTTGCCGAGGCCCTGCTTGAAATCGGTCCTCAGGCGACCCTCGCGGTGGCGCAGCATCAGGTACTCGAAGGGATCGTAGAAGGCGTTCTTCACCTTCATCACGGCGGGGTCGTCGGGGAACATCAGCGGCAGTTCCTGCTTGAACATCAGGACACAGGACGGAATCAGGGCGGTGAGATCCCAGCCCTGGTCCACCAGGCTGGCCAGCACAGGGATATTGACCTCCTTGGCCGCGCGCACCGCCTCCAGATCGCCCAGTTCCAGCTTGGGCATGCCGCAGCAGCGCTCCTTCTCCGCCAGGGTCACCGGGATGCCGTTGTGCTGGAACACCGCAGCCAGGTCCTCGCCCGGCCCGGGCTCGTTGCGATTCATGTAGCAGGTGGCGAACAGGGCCACCTTGCCGGTGGTGCGGCCGGCCGGCACGCCCACCGTATCGTCCGCCAGCCGCTCCAGGCGGCTGCGCAACGGCCGGCTGGAATACTCGGGCAGCCAGGCCCCGGCGTGGATGCCGGCCACTGCCTCCAGCGTCTTGCGCGCGACGCCGATCCTGTTCACCGCGTTGACCACCTGGGCCACCACCGGGATGCTGGCCAGGCGACCCACCGCATCGGTGCTGGTGAGCACCCGGTCACGCAGCCTGGTGGCGCCGGTCCGGAAGTGCACCGCCTTGGCGCGCAGCATCAGGTGAGGGAAATCAAGGTTCCATTCGTGCGGCGGCACGTAGGGACACTTGGTCATGTAGCACAGGTCGCACAGGTAACAGTGCTCGACCACCTTCCAGTAGTCGGACTTGCTGACCCCGTCGACTTCCATGGACTCCGACTCGTCGACCAGGTCGAACAGGGTTGGGAAGGACTGGCACAGGCTGACGCAGCGCCTGCAGCCATGGCAGATGTCGAACACCCGTTCCATCTCGCGGTAGAGGGCATCCTCGGCGTAGAAGTCGGGGTTGCGCCAGTCCAGCGCGTGGCGAGTGGGGGCCTCCAGGTTACCTTCCTTGATGGGCGTGGCCATTTTTTCTCCCTGATCGTTCGTGCGGCCGAAATGCACAAGACGCAAGGCGGGCTTGCGTCCTGTCGTGCGCGTCCGGCGCCGGTGGGCAGGCCCGCCGGCGCGCGGGCGTCAGGCGTTCAACTCGTTGAGCGCCTTTTGGTAGCGGTTGGCATGCGAGCGCTCGGCCTTGGCCAGGGTCTCGAACCAATCGGCGATCTCGTCGAAGCCCTCGGCGCGGGCATCCTTGGCCATGCCGGGGTACATGTCGGTGTACTCGTGGGTCTCGCCGGCGACGGCGGTACGCAGGTTGTCGGCGGTGGGGCCGAAGGGCAGGCCGGTGGCCGGGTCGCCGCACTGTTCGAGGTATTCCAGGTGGCCATGGGCATGGCCGGTCTCGCCCTCGGCGGTGGAGCGGAACAGGGCCGCGACGTCGTTGTAGCCTTCCACGTCGGCCTTGGCGGCGAAGTAGAGGTAACGGCGGTTGGCCTGGGATTCGCCGGCGAAGGCATCCTTCAGGTGCTGCTCGGTCTTGGAGCCTTTCAGTTGCATGAGATGTCTCCTCTGTATTGGGATCGGAATTGCCGGCCCATGCGGCCGGGGAATTTCAAACTAGACCATGTCCACTGCGTGGCCAATTTGCCAATGCAAATCACATCGATAGTCCCGCTCTATCGAGTGGCGATAATTAGCCAATACCTATCATCAACATACTGATAATCAATTTCATGAATATGACGATCTGATCTGCAATAAGCACAAGCCCGCACGCCGGGCGCCATCGCAAAGGAGAACGGTATGACCTTGAGCCTATACAGCACCTACCAGACATTGCGCCGCGATGCCGCGGCGACGAAGGCACGCTCGCAGCGCATCGCCGACCCCGTCAGCAACGGCGTCTGCCACGCCCTCGCCCTTCTCGGCATGGGCGTCGAAGGCGTCTCCTGCGGCGGCGACGTCACGGCGCCGCGCCGCCATCCCTGATCAGTTGCCGGGGAGTGCCGGGCGGCGCCTCAGCACCGCCCGGCACTCGACACGGGCCCGCCTATGGGCCTATAAATCCATCTGGGCCATCAACGACTTACACAACACAAGCGTCGTGATGGATCGGGCAAGCGCCCGAATGAACCGGAGGGACACCCATGCAGCGTAGCGGCGACAACGAATCATCCCTGTCCTGGCCCGGCGCCGGCCGCCACCTTAGCGAGCCCCCCGCGGTGCTGCGCGAGCTCGCCGCCGCAGCGGGCGTGCGTTTCAACGGCGACGCCCCCTGGGACATACGGGTTCATGACCAGCGGGTCTACCGTCGCATCCTGGGCCAGGGCTCGCTCGGCTTCGGCGAGGCCTACATGGATGGCATGTGGGACTGCGACCGCCTTGACGAGCTCTTCCATCGCCTGCTCTCCATCGACGTCGACGAAAGACTGGCCGGCTGGGCACGCCTGCGCCTGTTTGGCGAGGTGGTTCGCCACTGCCTGTTCAACCTGCAGACCAGCCAGCGCGCCTTCCAGGTCGGCGAACGCCACTACGACATCGGCAACGACGTCTTCCAGGCCATGCTGGACCCCACCATGAGCTATTCCTGCGCCTACTGGCACAACGCCGCCGACCTCGAACAGGCCCAGCGCGACAAGCTCGACCTGATCTGCCGCAAGCTCGAACTCCGGCCGGGCGAGCGCCTGCTCGAGATCGGCTGCGGCTGGGGCAGCCTGGCGCGCTTCGCGGTGGAGTTCTACGGCGTCGAGGTGGTCGGGCTGACCGTGTCGAAGGAGCAGCAGCAACTGGCACGGGCGCGCTGCGCCGACCTGCCGGTGCGCATCGAGCTGATGGACTATCGTGACCTGTCCGGCCAGTTCGACAAGGTGGTCTCGGTGGGCATGTTCGAGCATGTCGGCCAGAAGAACTACCCGGCCTACTTCGACATCGCCCGCCGCGCCCTCAGGGATGACGGCCTGTTCCTCCTGCACACCATCGGCAGCCACATCACCACCGCCCACACCGATCCCTGGATCGACCGCTACATCTTCCCCAATGGCAAGCTGCCCTCGGCGCGGGAACTGGCAACGGTGCTGGAGGGGCGCTTCATCATCGAGGACTGGCACAACTTCGGCCCCGACTATGACCGCACACTGATGGCCTGGCGCGACAACTTCGACCAGGCCTGGCCCCGCCTGTCGACCCACTACGACGAGCGCTTCCGCCGCATGTGGCGCTACTACCTGTCGTCCTGCGCCGGTTTCTTCCGCGCCCGCCAAGGCCAGCTCTGGCAACTGGTGCTGAGCAAGCGCGGCCGCCATGCGGTGTACCACTCGGTACGCTGAACGGTTTTATATAAAAACTATCGAACTTATTTTTAATTTTTATTTCAACTATATAAGCATCTGGTCTTCAATGACAGTAGTGCCGGCGGCGAGATCGCCCCAGGCCTGAACCAACAACACCCCGGTCGTGGCATGACGAACGGCGAACAGAGGAGAACGAGGATGAGTCTGCGCTTCTACCACCGCTTCAAGGCCTGGCGGCGCGGCCGCCTTGGCCACCCGGCAACGCGGCCGGAGCGGGCGGCAGTGCCGCCGCGCGAGGCCGGCGACAACCCTGCGATATACGCGGCCGGCATCGCCTGCGCCGGCCAGGTCAGCGAGGCAGCCGCCCGCTGAGCGCCATGACCGAAGAGGCACTGGGCTACGGCCGTGCCTGGCTGGGCCACGCCCAGGCCCACCCATGGGTCCTGGCCGGCCTGCTCCTGGCCGGCAGCGCGGTGGTCGCGCTGTTCGTCCACAGCCTCGCGCAGCCGGCCGGCGAACCGCCCCGGCTTGGCCTGCTGGGCGGCCTCGCCGGCCTCGCCGCCACCGCCCTGGGCGCCCTGCCCGCCCTCTTGTTGCGCGGCATCGCCCAGCGTAGCGAGGATGTCATGCTGGGCCTGGCGGCCGGCATGATGCTGGCCGCCAGTTCATTCTCCCTTTTGCTGCCCGGCCTGGAGGCGGGGGCGGCGATCACCGGCCAGGCCAGCCTGGGCGCCGCCGCCGTGGTGGCCGGCATGGCGCTGGGCGTGCTGCTGATGCTGGGCCTCGACGAGTTCACCCCCCACGCCCACGCCAGCACCGGACCCTGCGGCCCCGGCAGCGAACGGGTCGGCAGGGTCTGGTTGTTCGTCTTCGCCATCGTCCTGCACAACCTGCCCGAAGGCATGGCCATCGGCGTCAGCTTCGCCCAGGCCGATCTCGCGGTCGGCCTGCCGCTCACCAGCGCCATCGCCATCCAGGACATCCCGGAGGGCCTGGCGGTGGCCATGGCCCTGCGCGGCGCCGGCCTCCCGCCCCTGCGCGCGGTGCTGGTCGCCGGCGCCAGCGGGCTGATGGAGCCGCTCGGTGCGCTGCTCGGGGTCGGCCTGTCGAGCGGCCTCGCCCTCGCCTATCCGGTCGGCCTCGGCCTGGCGGCCGGGGCGATGATCTTCGTGGTGTCCCACGAAGTGATCCCCGAGACCCACCGTAACGGCCACCAGACCCCGGCCACCCTGGGCCTGATGGCCGGCTTCGCGATCATGATGGTGCTCGACACCGCGCTCGGCTAGGCCAAGCGTTGCCAAGAGGAGGATGACATGACGAGGAAAGACAAGCCCGGTGACTTCCTCACCGACATCAAGACCCTGCGCGAGCGGGCCCGCAGGCACATCGAGGACGGTGCCGTCACGGCCGGCTACCAGGCCGACCGCGCCACCGTGGTCAAGCTGCTCAACGAGGCGCTGGCCACCGAGCTGGTCTGCATACTGCGCTACAAGCGCCACTATTTCATGGCCGCCGGCATCAACGCCGACACCGTGGCGGCCGAGTTCCTCCAGCACGCCAACGAGGAACAGATGCACGCCGACCAGATCGCCGCCCGCATCGTCCAGCTCAGGGGCGAGCCCGATTTCAGCCCCGACGGCCTGGCCACGCGCAGCCATGCCGAGTACGTCGAGGGCGACGACCTCGTCGACATGATCAGGGAAGACCTGGTCGCCGAGCGCGTCGCCATCGACAGCTACGGCGAGATGATCCGCTACATCGGCGACAAGGACATCACCACCCGGCGCATGCTGGAGGGCATCCTGGCCATGGAGGAGGAACACGCCGACGACCTGTCCAGCATGCTGGAGGACATGAAGCGGCGCTGACCCCGCTCAGGCGGCGCGCCGGCGCGCCAGGCGGTAGTAGAGCAGCGGGGTGGCGAACAGGGTGAGCGGCGTCGCCACCACCATGCCCCAGACGATGGCCGCCGCCAGCGGCCCCCACAGCAGCGACTCGCCGCCGACACCGAAGGCCAGCGCCAGCAGGCCGCCGAGGATCGAGAAGGTGGTGATGACGATGGGCACCAGGCGACGGCGGGCGGCGTGGAAGGTGGCCGCCAGTGGCCCCATGCCGGCCTCGCTGCGGTCGCGCGCGGCGGCGATCAGGACGATGGAGGCATTCATCGCCACGCCGCCCAGGGCGACGCAGCCATACAGGGTGTACAGGCTGAGCGGCTGGTCGATCACCATGAGGCCGAGCGCAACGCCGATCAGGGCCATGGGCGCGGTGGCCAGCATCAGGAGCGGCAACACCACGGAGCCGAACTGCAGCGCCAGGATGCCATACATCAGCACGATGCCGAGCAGGAACAGCCAGGCGAGGTCGTGCAGGCTGGCGCGCACGTCCTCCAGTTCGCCGCCGAACTCCACCGTCACGCCCGGATAGGCCGCCCGCAACTCCTCCCACAGCGCGCGCACGCCGGCCTCGGCCGTCGCCGCGGACAGGTGGTCGCGGTCGATGCCGGCCTGGATTGTCACCGCCGGGCGGTAGTTGACGCGGCGCGACTGGCCGGCCGCGTTGGCGAACTCCAGGGCGAACAGCTCGTTCGGCCTGACCACCTGGCCGGAGGCCAGCCGCCAGGGCTGTTCGAGCAGGGCGCGCACCGCCGCGTCGTCCATGTCACGGGCGCGCAGGGTCACCGTGCGGGTGGTATCGCCGTCCGCCACCCTGGCCACCGGCAGGCCGTCGAAATGCAGCCGGATCAGGCCGGCCACCTTCATGGGGTCGAGACCGGCGCGCGCCGCCGCGGCGCTGTCCAGGGCAAGGCCGAGCAGCGGCTTGCCGAGCTCGCTGTCGTCCTGGACGTCCTCGAGTCCCGCCATGCCGGCCATGGCCTGGCGCAGGGCCTGGGCCGCCTCGGCGAGTTGCCCGGCCGACTCGCCGGTCAGCCGCACGGTCAGCGCCGACAGGCTGGGCAGGTCGGCCGACAGGACCTGGAAGGCGACGTTGTCCGCCCCGGCGAGACCGGTGACCACCGGCCGCGCCGCCGCGACGAAGTCTTCGACGGAACGTTCGCCGTTGCCCTGGTCGGCCAGGCTGATCACCACCTGGCCAAGGTGGTCGCCGTGCCGGGTCTCGCTGGGGGTGAACTGGATGCCGGCCATCGACAGGCTGGCGCGCACCTCGCCCGGGCGGGCGACGGCGCGCAGGCGCGCCTCCACCTCGCGGGTCATGGCCAGGGTGGCGTCGAGGCCGGCGGTGGCCGGCATCTGGACATTGACGTTGAACACCCGCAGGGGGTCGGAGGCGAACCACTGCGCCCGGAGCCAGCCCGCCGCCGTCCCCGCCGCCACCAGGCCGAGCAGGACCAGGAACAGCATGGCAACCCGACCGGGGTGGCGGAAGGCACCGGCGAGCAGGCGGCCGTACTGGCGACGCAGGCCGCGCCCCAGGGCCTGGCGCATGCGCACCATGGGGCGCGGGCAGACCTCCTGCCCACGCCAGGCGACGACATGGCTGGGCAGTATCCACAGTGACGCGGCCAGGCTGGCCAGCAGGGTCAGTATCACGGTCAGTGGCACCACCAGCATGAACTTGCCGAGCAGGCCGGGCAGCAGCATGAGCGGCGCGAAAGCCGCCACGGTGGCCAGCACCGAGGCCAGCACCGGCCGGGCCACCTCGCCGAGGGCCAGGCGCACGGCGGCGAGGCGCTCGTGGCCCTGGGCGAGGCGTATCTGGATCGCCTCGGCCACTACCACGGCATCGTCGAGCGGGATGCCCAGCACGATGGCGACGCCGAGCAGGACCGAGGTGTTGAGAGTCTCGCCCATGAGATAGAGGGACAGGAACATGGCGGCGAGGGCGAACGGCACCCCGACGCTGACCAGCAGGGCCATGCGCCGGCCGAGGAACAGCCAGGCCACGCACAGCACGGTCAACAGGCCCAGCAGGGCGTTGTTCTCCATGGCGCGGATCGCCGACCGGGTCGCCCCGGTCTGGTCGTCGGCCAGCTGCAGGACGGCGCCGCCGAGCTGGCGGTTCCGCGCCGCCACGTAATCGGCCACCGCCTCGGTCAGGTGCAGGGCGTTGACGTTCTCGCGCTTGATCACCGACAGCAGCACGGCCGGGCGGCCGTCTGCCAGCGCCACCCGCTCGCGCCCGGCAGCCGAGCCGGGCTGGATGTCGGCCAGTTCGCCAAGCGGCACCATGCCGCCCTGGCCGTCCGGGATCGGCAGGCCCGCCCACTGCGCAGGATCGGACGACAGGCCCGACACCCGGCTGTTATACAGGCGACCGGACATGCTCACCGGGCCGGCCGGCACGTCCTGCGCCTGCTCCGCCAGGGTGCGCGCCAGGACGTCCGGCGCGACGCCGTGGCGGCGCAGGGCGGCGGGGTCGAAGGCCACCGCCAGCTCGGGCTCGCCGAGACCGATCGCCCATACCCGGTCGACGCCGGGCAGGGCCTCCATATCGGCCTGCACGCTGCGCGCCAGGCGGTCATCGCCGTCCTCGGCGGGCACCAGCACCATGGCGGTGGGGAACAGGCTGGAGCTGGTCAGCTCGACCACCTGGGGCGGCCGTGCGTCGCGGGGGAAGGCCGCGGCGGCCTGCTGAACGTCGCGCACCAGGGCCTGCAGGCGGCGCTCGAAGTCGGCGTGCGGGATGTCCTCGAAGCGCACCAGCAGGGTGGAGACGTAATCGCGCGAGGTGGCGGCGACGTAGCGCACCTGGCCGGCGCGGCGCACCACCGCCTCCAGCGGCAAGGTGATCTGGCGCTCGACGTCGCGCGCGGAGGCGGCCGGCCAGACCGTCGCCACCGCCACCCAGTTGAGGCGCACCTCGGGGTACTGGGCGCGCGGCAGGGCCAGATAGGACCACAGACCCGACAGCAGGACGAAGACGAAGACCAGGTTGGTCCAGAGATGGCGGCGGCTGAGGGAATGCGTCATCATGCAAGTATGACGCAAGTTGCATTATCCAGACCAACGGGGGCACGCGCGGCCCTGCTGGCCGCGCTGCTCGCCGCCGCACCGGCCTGCCTGGCCGGTGAGCTGCGCGTGCAGAGCCTGGTGTCGGACACCGAGGTGGTGGTGGAGGGCCGCATGGAGGCCGCGGTCGGCCGCGCCGTCGCCTGGCAGGTGCTGACCGACCATGACCGTTTCCCGGCCTTCGTGCCCGGCGTGCAGATCAGCCGGGTGGTCGAGGCGCGCGGTAACGACAAGATCGTCGTGCAGCGCGGCGAGGTCACCGCCGGCGCGCGCCTGCGCTTCGACGGCATCGCGCGGGTCGTGGAGCAGCCCGGCGAGGGCATGCGCGTGCGCTTCCTGGCCGGCCCCTTCCGCGACAGCGACGGCGAATGGCGGCTGAGCGGCGACCGCCCGGTCAGCCTGAGCTACCGCCTGCGCATCGACCTCACCAAGACCCCCTTGCCGCCGCCCATGGCCGGCGCCGCCGCGGAACAGCAGGTGCGCGTGTGGCTGTCGGCCCTGACCGGCGAGATGGAACGCAGACAGGGAAAGCGATGATGAAGCGAACCCACTCCCCCACCAGGCGCCGGCTGCTCGGCGTGATCTTCCTGGCCGGCCTGCCGGCCAGCGCCCTCGCCCTCGGCGAGGCGCGGGTCACCGCCGACGTCGGTTTCACCGGCGTGCGCATCGAGGCCACCAGCCAGGTCGCCGCCGACGCCGCCACCCTGTGGGAGACCCTGACCGACTATGACCGCCTGGCCAGCTTCATCCCGGACATGGTGGTGTCGCGCCTGGTCTCGTCGCCCGGCCAGCCCAAGCTCGTCGAGCAGCAGGCCGATGCCGGCCTGTTCGCCTTCGTCATGCCCGACCACGTGATTCTGGCCATGGAGGAACGCCCGCTCGGCGTGATCCGCTTCCGCTCGGTGTCCGGCAAGGTCGCCACCATGCGTGGCGAATGGGTCATCAGCGGCCAGGGCAACCCGGTACGGCTGACCTACCGCGCCCATGTGGTGCCGCTGCTGCCGCCGCCGCCGCTGGTCTCGGACCG
>JAQVJE010000007.1 GCA_028695325.1 Gallionellaceae bacterium | reverse complement strand
TGAAGGACGGCGGTGGCACGGCGCAGCCAGCGCGAGGGCTGAAGGGTCAGGGTGAGTTCCGGGCCGGGCATGGTGTCATGTTAATCCTTGTCCGCCCGGCCGCGCTTGCGGTAGGGTGTTCACCAGCCCGCGTCTTCGTCCAAGCATGCATCCACTCATCCGCCTCGTTTCGCCAGTCCGCGCGCATGGGCACCGCTCCTGCCCCGCGCGGGGCGAGGCAGGCACGGTGTCAGTCGACACCACCGTCCCCGACAAAATCCTTCGGGGGCAGGCTGCAGTGGAGATATGGCCTGGCTGGCCTTGGCCCCCGCCTGTGCGGGGGCGACCAATCCATTCGGAATCCAGCCGCCGGGCCAATGGCCTCCTGCCTGCACGGACACGGTGGCATGCTGGCCTGGCCGTGTACACCCTGGCCGCCCTTGCACTGCTGGCGGCCAATGCGGCGACCGCCGCGCTGCCGGACGAGCTGGCCCGCGTGCTCGCCCGCGTGGGGGTGCCCGACAGCCAGGTCGGCCTGGTGGTGCAGGACCTGGCCGCGCCGGTGCCCGAACTCGTCCACGGCGAGCGGCGCGCCTTCAACCCGGCCTCGGTGATGAAGCTGGTCACCACCCTTGCGGCCCTCGACACCCTGGGCCCGGCGCACACCTTCAAGACCGCCGTGATGACCACCGGCAGGTTGAGCAACGGCGTTCTGCACGGCGACCTGATACTGCGTGGCGGCGGCGACCCGTCGCTGACCGTGGAACGCTTCTGGCTGCTGCTGCGCGAGCTGCGCGGACGCGGCATCCGGGTGATTCACGGCGACGTGGTGATCGACAACGGCCATTACGACGTCGACATCGGCGACCCGGCCGCCTTCGACGCCGCCCCGCTCAGGCCCTACAACGCCGCGCCCACCGCCCTGCTGGTCAACTACAACGTGGTGGCGCTGCGCCTGCAGCCGGGCCCGGGCGGGCTCGCCGCGAGCCTGGAGCCGGTGGCGCTGGCCATCGACAACCAGGCGGTCGTCGACGGCGCGGCCGCCTGCGAGCGCTGGCAGGATCGCCTCGCCATGGTGCGCGACGGCGACCTGCTGCGCCTCGCCGGCTCTTACCCGGCCGCCTGCGGCGAGCGCCAGGCCTGGCTCAACCTGATGTGCCCGCCGGCCACCGCCGCGACCTTTTTCGGCCAGCTGTGGCGCGAGATGGACGGCCTGCACGACGGCCAAGTGCGGGTGGGCGGCACGCCGGCGGACGCACTGCCGCTGTTCGAGTTCGAGTCGCCACCGTTGGCGCAGATCGTGCGCGACGTCAACAAGCACAGCAACAACGTCATGGCCAAGATGCTCTTCCTCAACCTGGGTGCCGTCCGCCGCGGCAGCCCGGCGACCTGGGCCAAGGGCGAACTGGCGATACGCGACTGGCTGGCCGAGAAGGGCCTGGACATTCCCGAGCTGGTGCTGGAGAACGGCAGCGGCCTGTCACGCAGCGAGCGCATCTCGGCCGGCGCCATGGCCCGCCTGCTGGTGTGGGCGGCCGGCCAGCCGCACTACTACGAGTTCGCCGCCGCCCTGCCGGCCCTGGGCCTGGAAGGCACCCAGAAGCGGCGTATGAACGGCAGCCCGGAGGCCGGCCGCGCCTGGTTGAAGAGCGGCACCCTGGAGGGAGTGCGCACCCTGGCCGGCTACGTGCTGGATGGCGCCGGTCGGCGCAAGGCGGTGGTGCTGTTCATCAACCACCCGAACGCCAGCCAGGCCGAGGACTTCCAGGCCGCCGCGCTGCGCCGGGCGATGGCAGCCACGGCACCCTGAGCGCCCACTCCACCTCGCTCACGCGATATCCAGATTCCAGCGACCGATAAAATGTCAATATTTTATAAAAGACTTATACACACGCAGCGGCGGGCCTTGCGGGCTTGTCAAGCGGGTTGCGGCAGCAAAAGTAATGAATTTGTAAGTCAATGATTAACAAGGATTATTTAGATGCCCAATTTTTGGGCTGGCTAACATAAAGCGCCTTACGGCAAGGGTTTGTTTCAGTTTAAATACAACTTGTCCACAAAGTTATCCACAGGTTTAGTGGACAACCCCTAAAAACCCTCGGCCACGCATTGGTTTCCGGCCGCTTGCGAGATTTCACTTTAAGTTCGACCCGCAACCTTGACCCCTCCCACCCCCGCCATCCTCCAGGTCGCCCTCGATGCCCCTATCGACCGCCTGTTCGACTACCTGGCCGCCGATGCCACGGCGGCCGACATCGGCCGCCGGGTGCGAGTGCCATTCGGGCCCCGGCGCCAGGTCGGCGTCGTCGTCGGCCTGGCGGAACAGGCCGGGGTGGCGGCCGCGCAGCTACGCGAGGTCATCGCCATCGACCGCACGCTGCCAGCCCTGCCGGCCGACATCCTGCGCCTGGCCCGGTTCGCCGCCGACTACTACCAGCACCCACTCGGGCCCACCCTGCTGGCGCTGCTGCCGCCGGCCCTGAAGCGGCAGCGCTTCCGCACCCCCGGCCCGGCCGCCTATGCCCTCACCGAGGCCGGCCGCGCCCGTGCCGCCACCCTGCCGGCCCGCGCCACGGCACAGCGCCGCCTGGCCGAGCGCCTGGCCGGCAGCGCGGTCGCCGCCACCGAACTGGCCGGCCTGCGCCCCGTCCTGACGGAATGGCTGCGGCAAGGCTGGGCGGCGGCGGCCGATCTGGCCGGGCCGGACCAGCCGTCCGAGGCACCGCCGCCTCTCACCGCTGAGCAGGCCGCCGCCCTCGCCGCCCTGCGGGGCGAGGCGCACGGCTTCGCTGCCTGGCTGCTGTTCGGCGTCACCGGCAGCGGCAAGACCGAGGTCTACCTGCGCCTGATCGGGGACGTGCTGGCGCGTGGCGGCCAGGTGCTGGTCCTGCTGCCCGAGATCCACCTGACGCCGCAGATGGTGGAGCGCTTCGGCCGCCGTTTCCCCGGCCGCCGCCTGGTCGCCCTGCACAGCGGCCTCGGCGACGGCGAACGGCTGGCCGCCTGGCTGGACTGCATCGACGGCCGTGCCGACATCGTCCTCGGCACCCGCCTGGCGGTGTTCACGCCCCTGCCCAGGCTGGCACTGATCGTCGTCGACGAGGAACACGACGCCTCCTACAAGCAGATGGAGGGCCTGCGCTACCACGCCCGCGACGTCGCCGTTTGGCGCGCCCGCGCCGCCGGCGTACCGGTCCTGCTCGGCTCCGCCACCCCGGCGCTGGAGTCGTGGGCCAACGCCAGGCGCGGCCGCTACCGCCTGCTCGCCCTGCCCAAGCGGGCGCACGCCGAAGCCGAGTTGCCGCAGGTACGCCTGGTCGACAGCCGCACCGACAAGCCGAAACAGGGCATCACCGCGGCCCTGCGCACAGCCCTGGCGGAGAACCTAGCCTGCGGCGAACAAAGCTTGGTGTTCATCAACCGGCGCGGCTACGCCCCGGTGCTCTACTGCCGCGCCTGCGGCCACGTCAGCAGCTGTCCGCGCTGCGCCGCCCACCAAGTCGTCCATCGACACCGGGACGGCTACCAGCTGCGCTGCCACCACTGCGGCCTGGCGGCGCGTCCGCCGCAGGCATGCCCGGCCTGCGGCAGTCTGGACCTGGCGCCGGCCGGGCAGGGCACCCAGAAGGTGGAAGACCATCTGGCCGAGCTGTTCCCGGCCGCCCGCATCCTGCGTGTCGACCGCGACAGCGCGGCGCGCCGGGGCGCCTTCGCCACCATGCGCGAGGCGATCGCCAGGCGCGAGGTGGACATACTGGTCGGCACCCAGATCGTCGCCAAGGGGCACGACTTCCCCATGCTCACCCTGGTGGGGGTGATCGGCGCCGACCAGGCACTGATGTCCACCGACTTCCGCGCCTCCGAACGCCTGTTCGCCCAGCTCATGCAGGTGGGCGGCCGCGCCGGCCGCGCCGCCCATGCCGGCCGGGTGCTGATCCAGACCGACTACCCGCACCATCCCCTCTACGCAGCCCTGGTGACGCACGACTACCCGGCCTTCGCCGGGCGCACCCTGGACGAACGCCGCCAGGCCGACTTCCCGCCCTGGAGCTACCAGGCCTTGCTACGCGCCGACGCCCGCTCGATGGCCGAGGCCATGGCCTTCCTGGACGCGGCACGCGATCTGGGCGCGGGGCTGGCCGACGGGGTGCAGATCTACGACCCTGTGCCGGCCCTGATGCCGAGGATATCGGAGCGGGAACGGGCGCAACTGCTGGTGCAGGCGGCCGGCCGGGCGCGCCTGCAGCGGTTCCTGACGCCCTGGGTGGCGGCCCTGCGCGAGCGCAGGACCGCCACCGGCCTGCGCTGGTCGATCGACATCGATCCGCTGGATTGGTGAATCGATCTGCCCGATGATTCGTCATGCCCGCGCAGGCGGGCATCCAGTTAAATTTGGCTGGGCTCCCGCCCCACGCCTTCGCGGGGGCAGGCTCTGCGCGGGAACGACGGAACCGATTTGCACCGCATCGCCACGATCAAAGCGCCATGACTGGACTCGGCTATAATCCGCCGATTCGCAGGACACCCCCGGACATGAACTACATCGAGCCCAAGGCCCATCTCGCAGACCTTTTCCGCCAGGCCGTCGCCGCCGTCGCCCCCGACGGCACCGTCGCCATCGAACTGGACCGGCCCAAGCAGGCCAGCCACGGCGACTACGCCTGCAACGCCGCCATGCAGCTGGCGCGCGCCCTGAAGCGCAACCCGCGCGAAGTGGCGGCCGAGATCATCGCCGCCCTGCCCGCCTCCGAGCGGGTGAAAAAGGTTGAGATCGCCGGCCCGGGCTTCATCAACTGCTTCCTGAAACCCATCGCCAAGCAGTGCCTGGTCGGCCACGTGCTGGCCCAGGGCGGGGACTACGGCCGCACCGACGGCGGCAAGGGCGAAAAGGTGCAGGTGGAGTTCGTCTCCGCCAACCCCACCGGGCCGCTGCACGTCGGCCACGGCCGCGGCGCAGCCTTCGGGGCGAGCCTGGCCAACTGCCTGGCCTTTGCCGGCCACGACGTCTACCGCGAGTACTACGTCAATGACGCCGGCCGCCAGATGGACATCCTGGCGGTGTCGACCTGGCTGCGCTACCTGGAGCTGAACGGCGAGTTCGTCGAGTTCCCTGGCAACGCCTACCAGGGCGACTACGTGAAGCGGATGGCCGAGGGCATCTACGCCCTGCACGGCGACCGCTACAAGCGCGCCGCCGCCGACGTGCTGGCCGGGGCGCCGGACCGCGGCGAGGCGCCGGAGGAGCATCTCGACCACCTGATCGCCTGCGCCAAGCGCCTGCTCGGTCCCGACTATGCCTATATCCACGGCTACGCCCTGGAGGAGCAGCTGGGTGACGGCCGCAACGACCTCACCGAGTTCGGCGTCACCTTCGACCACTGGTTCTCCGAGCGCACCCTGCACGACGCCGGCCTCATCGACCGCCACGTCGCCACCCTGCAGAAGCACGGCCACATCTACGAACAGGACGGCGCCCTGTGGTTCCGCTCGACCGCCTTCGGCGACGAGAAGGACCGCGTGGTGAAGCGGGAGAACGGCATCTACACCTACTTCGCCGCCGACATCGCCTATCACCTGAACAAGTTCGAGCGCGGCTTCGACCGCGTCATCGACGTCTGGGGCGCCGACCACCACGGCTACATCCCGCGCGTGAAGGGCGCCCTCAAGGCCGCCGGCGCCGACCCCGAGCGTCTGACCGTCGCCCTGGTGCAGTTCGCCGTGCTGTGGGAAGGCGGCCAGAAGAAGTCCATGTCCACCCGCGCCGGCCAGTACGTCACCCTGCGCGAGCTGCGCGGCGAGGTGGGCAACGACGCCTGCCGCTTCTTCTACGTCCTGCGCAAGTCGGACCAGCACCTGGACTTCGACCTCGACCTCGCCAAATCGCAGAGCAACGAGAACCCGGTCTACTACATCCAGTACGCCCACGCCCGCATCAGCCGGGTCCTGGCGGCTTGGGGCGGCGATGTGCGCGACCTCCATGACGCCGACCCGACCCTGCTGGCGCACACCAGCGAGTTGGCCCTCCTGGGCCGCCTCGCCGAATTCCCCGAGGTGTGTGCCGCCGCGGCGCGCGAGATGGCGCCCCACCTGGTCGCCTACTACCTCAAGGACCTGGCCGCCGACCTGCACGGCCTCTACGTCGCCTGTCAGTTTCTGGTCGACGACGAGGCTCTGAAGCAGGCCCGCCTGGCCCTCGTCGCCGCCACCCGGCAGACCCTCGCAAACGGCCTCGCCCTGCTCGGGGTGAGCGCGCCCGACCAGATGTAATGGCACGCCGCGACTACCGCAGGGGGCGCGCGACTGGCCGGCGCGGCGGCACGGCCTTCATGCTGTTCGCCGGCATCCTGCTCGGCCTCGTCGTGGCCGGCCTGATGGCCTGGTTCCTGTTGCCGCGCGCGAGCGACTTCAAGCGGGTCGCGCCCGCCCCCGAGGTACGCGTGCCGGAGGACCGTCGGGCGGCGCCCCCGCCGGCACCGCCCGACTACACCTTCTACGACATCCTGCCCGGCGACCGGACGCCCAAGCCGGCGGCGTCGGCGGCGCCGGCGGAGCTGTGGTGGCTGCAGGTGGCGGCCCTGAAGAGCGCCGCCGACGCCGACGCCCTGCGCGCCCGCCTGGCCCTGCTCAATCTCAATGCCGTGGTGCAGCCGACCGACGGCGCCAAGCCCCTGCACCGCGTGCGCGTCGGCCCCTACCGCAGCCGGGACGTCGCCGAATCGGCGCGCGAGGCGCTGATACTGAACAAATTCGAGGCCCGACTGCTCAAAGAGCCTGTCAACCCATAGGAGACCCCGCCATGCGCCTTGCCCACCTCGCCGCCGCCCTGATCCTGTCCCTGAGCGCACCGCTCGCCAGCGCCGCCGAGGCTGGCAAGGACTACGCGGTGCTGTCGCCCGCACAACAGACCGAGAACCGCGGCAAGATCGAGGTGATCGAGTTCTTCGCCTACACCTGTCCGCACTGCTTCGAGCTGGAACCGGACCTCAACGCCTGGGCCAGGAAGCTGCCGAAGAACGTCGTCCTCAAGCGCCAGCCGGTCATCTTCAACGAAAGCTGGGAACCCATGGCGCGCGCCTTTTTCGCCCTCGATGCCATGGGGGCGCTCGACCGCCTGCACGCCGAGATGTTCAACGCCATCCACATCGAGGACAAGAACCTCACCCACCCGGAGGACTTCTTCAACTGGGGCGCCAAAAAGGGCCTCGACCGCGCCCGCCTGAAGGCCGCCTATGAGTCCTTCGCCACCGGCACCAAGGTCGCCCGTGCCAAGCAACTGCAGCGTGCCTACAAGGTCAACGGTGTGCCCGCCCTGGCGGTGAATGGCAAGTACCTGACCAGCTCGTCGATGACCGGCAGCAACGCGCGCACCCTGGCGGTGGCGGGCGAACTGATCGCCAAGGAGGGGCGTCGCTAGCACGCACAGGCCGCCTTTGCGCTAAGATGAACCGCAAAGCAATAACAAACAGGCCGACATGAACCCCATCCGCATCCTCATCATCGACGACCACCCGCTCATCCGCCTGGGCGTGCGCCATTCAGTGGAGAGCCTGGCCGGCCTGACGGTCAGCCAGGAATGCGCCGACCTCGCCTGCGTGCACGACTGGCTGGCTGGTGGCGGCCAGGCCGACGTCGCGGTGCTCGACCGCAGCCTGCCGGACGGCGACGGCCTTGAACTGGTGCCCCTGCTCAAGGGCGCCGGCATGAAGGTGATCATCCTCACCGTCGAGGACGACGACCAGGAGATCCGCGCCGCCATCGAGGCCGGCGTCGACGGCTACCTGCTGAAGACCTCGGACACCGAGCAGATCAGCCACGCCATCGGCATCGTCCTGCAGGATGCTGGCGCCTTCCCGCCCGCCATACTGCAGAAGCTCTACCGCGCCGGCGCCCAGGACGCCCCCCTGGCCGCCCTGTCGGCGCGCGAGATGGAGATCGCCGAATACGTCGCCCAGGGCTACAGCAACAAGGTCATTGGCGCCAAGCTCGACCTCTCCGACAACACGGTGCGCAACCACCTGGCCAACATCATGCAGAAGCTGGGCTTCCACAACCGCGTACAGGTGGCCACCCTGGTCCTGCAGCACCTCAAGAAGGCCCGCCGGGCGTGAGACGCCGCCTGCACGCCGCCCTCGCCGCCGCCCAGCACGCGGCGCTGATGTTCGCCCTGGCCTGCTCGCCCCTGGGCCAGCCCATGGCCTTGGCCGCCCTGGCGGCACCACCCCAGGAGTCGGCGGCGGGCGGTTGTACGCACCACGCCCAGGCGGCCCAGCCAGCGGCCGAGCCGATCGAGGCCGTGCCGGGCGGTTGCTGCTGCAAGAAGGGCTCGTCCTGCCACTGCGCCATGACCGTCGCCTTACCGACCGCCGCCGCATTGGCCCTGGCCGCGCCGGCCTCCGACCATCCGGTCGCGGCGCCGCAGCTGGTGGCGGCCAGCCTACCCTCGCCGGAACCGCCACCACCCAGATCCTGAACCTCCCGCGCCCCGTTGCGGGGCAAGTGCCGTCGGCCGCCCGGCCGGACGGCAGTTCGCGTTCACGCGTGGAGGTTCCGCCATGTCCTGTCCCAAATGCCAAGGCCGCGTCCGGCGCAGCTGGTGGCTGCCCTTCGGTCTCCTGGTCATCATCCTTCTGCTCGGCGCGGCCCATGCCGGGGCCCCCGCCCCACTCGGCCTGGGCGACGCCGCTCGCCTGGCCACCACCCGACAACCGTTCCTGGAGGCCCAGGCCGCCGCCGTTGAGGCGGCCGACGCGACCGCCGTGGCCGCTGCCCAGTGGCCCGACCCCAAGCTGAGGCTGGGCCTTGCCAGCCTGCCCACTGACAGCTTCAGCTTCGTCCAGGAACCCATGACCCAGCTCACCGTCGGGGTCAGCCAGACCGTACCCGGCGGGGGGCGGGCCGGACTGGCCAGCCGGCGCGGCGAACTGGCGGCCGACCAGGCCCGCCGGCAATACCAGGCCGGCCGCAAGCGGGTGGCGCGGGACGCCGGCCTGGCCTGGCTGTCGGCCTGGCTGCCAGAGGCCTCCGCCGGCCTGGTCCGGCGCCTCGGCCAGGAGTGGGATCGCCAGCTGGAATGGGCCGAGGTGGCCTATAAGACCGGCAAGCTGGCCCTCGACGAGGTGGCCGCCCTGCGCGACCGGGTACAGGCCACCCTTGACCGGATGGACGACCTCGAACGCCAGGGACGGCGCGGCCGTGCCGCCCTGGCGCGCTGGCTTGGCGGCGACGCCGCCCGCCCCCTCGCCGACCTCGCCGCGGCCGCCGAACTGCCGCCCCTGGCGGAACTGGCGACCCGCCTGGAGCAGCACCCGGAACTGACCACCCTGTCCGGCGCCGTGGCCGTGGCGCGCGCCGAGGTAGAGATCGCCCGCGCCGCCTACAGGCCCGACCTGACCTTCGACCTCGGCTACGGCCATCGCGGTGACGGCCGGCCCGACTTCGTCTCCTTCGGGATCGGCATGGACCTGCCGCTGTTCAGCGCCAACCGCCAAGACCGCCGCCTGGCCGCCAGCGAGGCACGCGTCACCCAGGCCGAGCAGATGCTCGTCGACCGCCGCCTGAGCCTGCGCGCCGAGTTGGAGGAGGCCCTTGCCGAATGGCAGGCGGCACGCGCCCGGATCGCGCGTTACGAGAAGGAGACCCTGCCCCTGGCCGGCCAGCGCATCGACAGCACGCTCGCCGCCTATGGCAGCGACCGCGCCAGCTACGGCCGCATCGCCGAGGCCCGGCGCGCCGAACTTGAGGCTCGCCTCGGCCTGCTCGGCCAGCGCGCCGCCCTGGCGCGCGCCCAGCTGCAGATCGACTACCTGACCACGGAGATCCAGCCATGAACACCACGGTCAAGCTCATCGCCGCCCTGCTCGCCGGCACCGCCCTGGGTGGCGGCGCCGTCTGGTACGGCCTCGGCCACCCCCAGGCGGCGCCCGCGGACGCCACGCCGGCCGCCCAGGCCGGCGACCGGAAGGTACTCTACTGGTACGACCCCATGGTGCCGGACCAGCACTTCGAGCAGCCGGGCAAGTCACCCTTCATGGACATGGACCTGGTGCCCAGGTACGCCGACGAGAACAGCGGCGCCGGCATCCGGATCGACCCCCGCACGCTGCAGAACCTCGGCGTGCGCACCGCCGAGGCGACGGTCGGCAAGCTCTGGCGACGCATCGACACGGTGGGCTACGTGCGCGCCGACGACAACCGCGTCGAGTTCCTGCAGGCGCGCACCGCCGGATGGATCGAGGCCCTACACGTGCATGCGGTCAACGACCCGGTGCGCAGGGGCCAGCTCGTCGCCGAGGTTTACAGCCCTGATCTCTACGCCGCCCAGGAGGAGTTCATCCTGGCGCTCCGGCACCCGGATGACGCCGCTTGGAGCGCCGCCGCGCGCCAGAAGCTGGCCTTCCTCGGCCTCCCGGCCCGCCAGATCGACGCCCTGGCCAAGGGCGGCCAGGCGCAGCGGCGGGTGAGCTATTACGCCCCGGCAGGCGGCATCGTCAGCAACATCCGCGTCCACCCTGGCGCCCAGGTTACTGCCGGCATGCCCATCCTGGAGATCACCAACCTTGACCGGGTCTGGGTCACGGCAGAGATCGTCGAGGACCAGGCCACCTGGGTGGTGCCGGGCAAGAGCGCCGAGATCACCCTGGCCGCCCTGCCGGGTGAGACCTTCGAGGGCCGGGTGGACTACATCTACCCGAAGTTGGACAGCACCACCCGCACGGTGCAGGCGCGCATCGTCCTAGACAACCCCGGCCTCAGGCTGAAGCCGGGCATGTACACCAACGTCACCCTCTACGCCGGCAAGGGCGAGGAGGGCGTCATCGTGCCCAGCGAGGCGGTCATCCACACCGGCAAGCGCGCCGTGGTGCTGGTCGCCGAAGGCGAAGGCCGCTTCACCCCTGTCCAAGTGGAGACCGGCATGGAGAACAACGGCCAGACCCTGGTGTACAGGGGACTGGCGGGCGGCGAGCGGGTGGTCACCTCGGGCCAGTTCCTGATCGAGTCGGAAGCGAACCTCAAGGGCGCCCTGGACAGGCTGAAGCCGCCCGGCGGCGACGTCCATACCGGCACCGCCCGCATCGTCGCGGCGGACGCCGGCAGCGGCGCGCTGACCATGCAGCACGACCCCATCCCGGCCCTCGATTGGCCAGCCATGACCATGGATTTCGCAGTGCGGGACAAGACCATCCTGCAGGGCCTGAAGCCGGGCACGGCAGTGGAGTTCGAGATGGTCGGGCAGGACGGCGGCTTCGTCGTCACCGCCATCCGGCGCAGACCCTGAGGAGGCCGCCATGATCGCCAAGCTGATTGGCTGGTCCATCCACAACCGCTTCCTGGTCCTGCTCGCCACTCTGATCGCCACGGCGGCGGGCACGGTGGCGGTGGTCAACACGCCGGTGGACGCTCTGCCCGACCTGTCCGACGTCCAGGTCATCGTCCGCACCTCCTTCCCGGGCCAGGCACCACGGGTGGTGGAGGACCAGGTCACCTACCCGCTGGCCACCACCATGATGTCGGTGCCCGGCGCCAAGGTGGTGCGCGGCTACTCCATGTTCGGTGACTCCTACGTCTACGTCCTGTTCGAGGACGGCACCGACCTGTACTGGGCGCGCTCGCGCGTCCTGGAGTACCTGAACAGCGCGGCCGGCAAGCTGCCGGCTGGCGTGAAGCCGAGCATCGGGCCCGACGCCACCGGAGTGGGCTGGATCTACGAGTACGCCCTGGTGGACAGGAGCGGCCGGCACGACCCCGGCCAGCTGCGCGGCCTGCAGGACTGGTTCCTGAAATATGAGCTGCAGGCCATCCCGAACGTCGCCGAGGTGGCCACCATCGGCGGCATGGTGAAGCAATACCAGGTCGTCATCGACCCCGCACGCATGCGCGCCCTCGGCATCCCGCTCGCCCAGGTGGTGACAGCGGTGAAGCGAGCCAACCAGGAGGCCGGCGGCTCGGTGCTGGAGATGGCCGAGGCGGAGTACATGGTGCGCGCCACCGGCTACCTGCGGTCGGTGGCCGACATCGAGGCCGTCCCGGTGGGGCTCGGCCAGGCCGGCACACCGGTGCTGCTGCGCGACCTCGCGCGGGTCCAGGTCGGACCCCAGATGCGCCGCGGCATCGCCGAGCTGGACGGTGAGGGAGAGGTGGTGGGGGGCGTCATCGTCATGCGCTATGGCGCCAACGCCATGCGCACCATCGCCGCGGTCAAGGCCAAGCTGGCGGAATTGCAGAACAGCCTGCCCGAAGGCGTCGAGATCCTGTCCACCTATGACCGCTCCGGCCTGATCCAGCGCTCGGTGGCGACCCTGACCCACCGCCTGGCGGAAGAGTTCGTCGTCGTCGCCCTGGTCTGCGTAGCCTTCCTGTTCCACCTGCGCTCGTCCCTCGTGGCCATCATCTCCCTGCCCCTGGGCATCCTGATCGCATTCATGGTCATGCGCCAGCAGGGCATCAACGCCAACATCATGTCCCTCGGCGGCATCGCCATCGCCATCGGCGCCATGGTGGACGCCGCCGTGGTCATGATCGAGAACATGCACAAACACCTGGAGGCGTGGCGTCAAGCGCGCCCGGGCCAGGAGCCGGGCGGGGCGGACTACTTCGAGCTGGCGCGGGATGCCGCCGTCGAGGTGGGGCCGGCCCTGTTCTTCTCGCTGCTCATCATCACCGTCAGCTTCCTGCCGGTGTTCACCCTGGAGGCCCAGGAGGGCCGCCTGTTCGCGCCCCTGGCCTTCACCAAGACCTACGCCATGGCGGCAGCGGCCGGCCTGTCGGTGACCTTGATCCCGGTCCTGATGGGCCTGTTCATCCGCGGCCGCATCCGGGACGAGCACAGCAACCCGTTGAGCCGGGGCCTGATCGCCCTCTACCGCCCCCTGATCCAGTTCGCCCTCCGGCACCCCAGGAGCGGCCTGGTGGTCGGCTTCCTGGCCCTGGCGGCAACGGCCTACCCGGCCGCGAAGCTGGGCAGCGAGTTCATCCCGCCCCTCGACGAGGGCGACCTGCTCTACATGCCGACCACCCTGCCCGGCCTGTCGCCCGGCAAGGCGGCCGAGCTGCTACAGATCTCCGACCGCATGATCAAGACCGTACCTGAGGTGAAGTCGGTGTTCGGCAAGATCGGCCGCGCCGACACCGCCACCGACCCGGCGCCCCTGACCATGATCGAGACCACCATCCAGCTCAAGGACCCGTCCGCTTGGCGGCCCGGCCAGACCCTGGCGAGCATCATCGCGGAACTTGACCGCAACGTGCAGATACCCGGCCTCGCCAACCTGTGGATCCAGCCCATCCGCACCCGCCTCGACATGCTGTCCACCGGCATCAAGAGCCCCATCGGGGTAAAGATCGCCGGGCCGGACCTGGCCGTGATCGAACGCATCGGCGCCGACATCGAGGCGGTGCTAAAGGCCATGCCGGAGACGGCCAGCGCCTTCTCCGAGCGGGTAGCCGCCGGGCGCTACCTGAACGTCGACATCGACCGCGCGGCGGCCGCCCGCTACGGCCTCAACATCGCCGACGTCCAGGAACTGGTCGGTATCGCCGTGGGCGGCGCCACGGTGACCGAGACGGTGGAAGGACTGGAGCGCTACCCGGTGCAGATCCGTTTCCCGCGCGAGACGCGCGACAGCGTCGAGGCCATCGGCCGGTTGCCCATCGTCACCCGCACGGGTGCCACGGTGCACCTCGCCTCGGTGGCCCGGATCGGGGTCGCCGACGGCCCGCCCATGCTGAAAAGCGAGAACGCACGTCCGAACGGCTGGATATTCGTCGACATCCGGGGCGGCGACCTGGGCGGCTACGTCGCCCAGGCCAAGCTGGAGGTGGCGGCGAAGGTCACGCTACCGGCGGGCTACTCGATCGCCTGGTCGGGCCAGTATGAGTTCATGGAGCGTGCGGTACAGCGCCTCAAGCTGGTGGTGCCGCTCACCCTGACGGCGATCTTCGTGCTCCTGTACCTCACCTTCCGCAATTTCTGGCAACCGGTCCTGATCATGGCCACCCTGCCCTTCGCCCTGATCGGTGGCTACTGGCTGCTCTACCTGCTCAGCTTCAACATGTCGGTGGCGGTAGCGGTGGGCTTCATCGCCCTGGCCGGGGTGGCGGCGGAGTTCGGCGTCGTGATGCTGATCTACCTCGACCAGGCTGTGGCCAGGCGCCAGGCCGAGGGCCGCCTCGACAGCCGCGCCGACCTCATGGCGGCGATCATGGACGGCGCCGTCCTGCGCGTACGCCCGAAGGCGATGACGGTGGCGGTGATCCTGGCCGGCCTGTTCCCCATCATGGTCGGCGGTGGCGCCGGCAGCGAGGTCATGCAGCGCATCGCCGCGCCGATGCTGGGCGGCATGATCACGGCGCCGCTGCTGTCGATGTTCGTGATCCCGGTGGCCTACCTGCTGTGGCGCGGGCGCAGGCTACCGGGGTGAAGGGGGCCGAGATCAGGCCCCGCCACCCCAGACCAGCCAGGCCACCGCACCGATAACCAGGCCGGCCAACAGGGCGAACCACAGCCAGGTCATTGAGCGGTCGGCGTAGGGGTCGACCAGGCTGCGCTCGGCGTCGGCCGGCAGGACGGCCGCCTGGGTCAGGGTGCGGCCGAACGGTATGTTGATGCGGGCGCGGGCGTTGACCGCCCAACCGTTGGCGTCCAGCAGCGGGCCCAGGTTGCGGCTGCGCAACTTGAGCCAGGCCAGCAGGACGGCCGGGCCGGAGACCAGCAGCATCACCCCGAGCAGAACCAGTGGCAGCTGCCACCATGCGAGGGCGACGAGGCCGCCGAGGGCGCTGGCCAGGGCGGTGCCGAGGGCGCCCAGGGCCAGGCCGATGGCGGCGAAGATGCCGGCGAACTTGCCGACGTCGAAGGGCGGCGGCGTGCCTGCCGTGACGGCGCCGGCCGCCAGGCGGTCGCCGGCCTCGGCATCCTTGCGGGTGGCGAACTTCTGCACCTGCTCGCCGATGAAGCGGCCCAGGCGCCGGTAGGGCGACCAGAAGGCCTGGCGCAGGCTGATCGGGTGGTCGACCAGGCGGACGATGGTGGCATCCCAGTCGCGTCCCTGGCGGTCGTAGAAGACGCCGTTGCGGCCAACCATGAGCTGGTCGGCGTCGCCGGCGGTAAAGGCCGCCGCCACGGTCATCCGCGCGTCGCCGCGCCGGCAGTCGCAATAGGCCAGGTAGAGGCGCGCCAGGCCGGCCAGGGCGGCATGGCGGGCGGCATCGCTGACGGCGACGCACAGCTCGCAGGCGCGGCCGTCCAGGTACAGGGTGCCGACCTGGAAGGTGGCCTTGCCCTGGCGGGCATAGAAGTCGCGGAAGGCGACGTAGTTGTTGGCCAGCCGCAGAAGGTCGCGCACGTATCGGGCCAGGCGCTCCAGTTCGAGCACGCCGGCGCCGGCCGCCGCCGGGTCGGGCCGCCCGGCCAGCCAGGCGGCATAGGGCGCCATGCGCTCGCGCACCGCCTGCCAGTCGGCCGCCGAGAGGGCGTCGCGGGCGCCCAGCAGGGGGATCGCCACCTGGTCGCGGAAGGCCTCCATGCGTGCCGCCCAGGCCGGGTTTAGGCCGGCCGCCAGGGGTAGGGCAGCACCCGCCTCGACCCGCGCCAGGGGCAGGGCGGCGATATCGTCGGCATCCACCTTCAGGGTGGCGCCGGCGAGGGCGGCCAGGGTCGCCTCGGCCGGGTTGAGCGCCGCCGCGGCGCGCTCGTCGAAGGCGGCCAGACGGCCGCGCACGAACCAGTCGTCAATCTTGTCCGCCACCGCCTGCAAGGCGTCATGGGCGGCCGCGGTGGCATCACCGAGCGGACTCGCCACCGCGCCCGCCGCCTGCCAGTCCACCAGGGCACGCTCGGCCTGGCGGGCCTGGGCGGCGCTGGTCGCCGCGACATCGATCATGCCGTCGTCGCGACCGAGATCGGCAAGCAACTCGCGCGCCGCCGTCGCGATGGCGGCGCCTTCATCGTCGTCGTCGCGGATCGCCGCCAGTGGCACGCCGGGCAGTTCCTCGGCCAGCACCGCCGGCCGGGCGAGGCGCTCGCCCGCCCAGCGCACCGCGGCGATCAGCTCAGGCGCCCGCACGTGGCCGTCGCCGTCGCCGTCGACCAGGGCCAGGGTGCGGGCGTCGAACTCGATGCCGTGCACCGGGCAGGACAGGGCGACCCAGAGCTTCTGGTCGAGTTCACCGATGGCGAGTAGGTCGTCTGCCGTGTCCAGGCGAGCCTGATCGAAACCGCCGGCGCGGAAAAAACGCCAGGTGTGCGGGGTGCTGTTCATGGTGGCCTTGCCTCCTGTCACGTGCGACACGCCCGGCCGGGCGCCCGACCCTCAGGATAGGCGGGCGCCCGGCCGCCGCAAAGGACCGCGTAGATGCGGGTGGACGGGCGGCCGGCAGGCGTCTTTAATGGAGAAACCCCGCCGCTGCGATGGCGTAGCGCCGCCACCGTTCCGACCACGTTTAGGTAAACTTACTCCATGACACTCTCCATCCGGTGATGCGATGAAGACCGCCCTCCGCCTGAGCCTGGCCGTCGCCCTACTGCTCGGCCTCGCGCTGCTGCTGTGGCGGCCGGAGCAGGCCAGGGCGCCGATCCGGGTCGGCGTGCTGCATTCGCTCACCGGCACCATGGCAGTTAGCGAACGGCCGCTGGCGGCGGCGGTCCGCCTGGCGGTGGATGAGATCAACGGGGGCGGCGGCCTGCTCGGCCGCCGCCTCGAAATAGTGCTGGCCGACACCCGTTCCGACCCTGCCCTGGCGGCGCGCGAGGCGGAGCGCCTGATCACCCGCGAGGGCGTCGCGGTGCTGTTCGGCTGCTGGACCTCGGCCTGCCGCAAGGCGGTGCGGCCGGTGGTGGAACGGCACGGCCACCTGCTGTTCTACCCGATCCAGTACGAGGGCCTCGAGCAGTCGCCCAACATCATCTACACTGGCGCGGCGCCCAACCAGCAGATCGTCCCGGGCGCCCGCTGGGCGATGGCCGAGTTCGGCCGCCGCGTCTACCTGCTCGGCTCCGACTACGTCTTCCCGCACACTGCCAACCTGATCATCCGCGACCTGGTCGCTGCCGCTGGCGGCAGCGTGGTGGGCGAGTACTACCTACCCCTGGGCAGCCAGGCGCTTGCCGCGGCGGTCGCCGAGATCGTCCGCCTCGACCCCGACGTGGTCCTCAGCACCCTCAACGGCGACAGCAACGCCGCCTACTTCGACGCCCTGCTGGCCGCCGGCCAGGCCGACCGCCCGCTGCTCTCATTCAGCGTCGCCGAGCCGGAGCTGGCGGCCTGGGGCGGTGGCCGCCTGCACCGCCATTACGGCGTCTGGAACTATTTCCAGAGCACGCCGGGCGCGCGCAACCGCGCCTTCGTCGCCGCCTACCTGGCCAGCCAGCGCGATACCCCCTGTACCAGCGACCCCATCGAGGCCACCTACGTCGGCGTCCGGCTGTGGGCCAACGCGGTGCGTGAAGTGGGCGCGGCCGAGCCAACACGGGTCAACACCGGCGTGCTACTGCGCCAGAGCATCGAGGGACCGGGCGGTGTCGCCGCCATCGACGCCGCTACTCGCCACATGTGGAAGCGGGTGCGCATCGGCCACGTCCAACGTGACGGCCAGTACCGCGAGGTGCTGGCCTACGCCAGCCACCTGCGCCCCGCTCCCTGGCCGACCTATCGCGACCACGCCACCTGGCAGGCCATGACCGCGGGGCCGCCATGATCGCCGCCCTCCACCTGGCCGACCGCATCATGCCCAGGCTGCTGCTGGGCTTCCTGCTTCTGTCGCCGCTGCCCCTGGCAGGGCTGGCCTGGCTGCATATTGGTGCCTTCGAGCGCGCCCTGCTGGAGACCCAGCTCACCAACCTTTCCTCCCTGGCCAACAAGAAGTCCGACCAGATCAACCGCTACCTGGACGAACGCCTGTCCGACGGTCGCATGCTGGCGAAGAGCGCCGTCGTGCGGGCGATCCTCCACCCCCAGCCGGGCCGAAACGGGGAGCTGCTCGATCCCACCACGGCCGAGCGCCACCGCGCCTACTTCCAGACCGTGCTGGACGGCAGCGGCTATTACGACCTGCTGCTCGTCGACGCCGCCGGCAACGTCGTGTATTCGCTACGGCACGAGGCCGACCTGGGCAGCAACCTGGTCGACGGCCCCTATCGCGACAGCCAGCTCGCCGTGGCCCACCGCGAGGCCATGGCCCTGCTCGACAGCCAGACCACGCCCGCCGCCCCCTATGCCCCGTCGGGAGACAAACCGGCCATCTTCCTGGTCACCCCGGTGGTCGAGCACGGCCGACCGATCGGCAGCGTGGCCCTGCAACTCGACCTCGAACGCCTCACCACCGTCAGCGCCGACGTCACCGGCCTGGGACAGAGCGGCGAGACCGTGCTGGCGCAGGACGAGGGCGGCACGGCCCGCTATGTCGGGCCGCTGCGCCATGTGCCGGACGCCGCCTTCCAGCGCCGTATCGCGCTCGCCGAGGCGCCGCCGCCCATGCTGGCGGCCCTCAAGGGCGATCATGGCCGCGGCCTGACGCGCGACTATGCCGGCATCGAGGTGGTCGCCGCCTGGCGCCACCTGCCGGCGCTCGACTGGGGCATGGTGGTCAAGGTCGACGCCGCCGAGGCCCTCGCCCCCGCTACCCAGCTACGCCGCTTCAGCCTGGAGGCGCTGGCCGCCCTGCTGCTGCTCGCTACCTTCAGCGCGCTATGGCTGGGCGGTACCCTGGTGCGGCCGGTCCGCCGGCTGACCGCCGCCACGCGCCGCCTGGCCCAGGGCGACCTGCGCGAACGCGCCGAGATGGCCGGCTGCCGCGAGTTCCGCGAGCTGGCGGCGAGCTTCAACCGTATGGCCGACCGCCTGGCCGACGACCAGGCCGGTCTGGAGGCCAGGGTGGCGGAGCGCACCCGCGAGCTGGCCCTCAGCACGGCGCGCTACGACGAGCTGGTCGAGCGCATCCCGGTCGGTGTCTACCAGGCGCGCGGCGCCAGCAGCATGCACTTCGACTATGTCAGCCCGCGCTTCTGCGCCATCCTGGACGTCGCCGCCGCGGACGTCCTGGCCGACCCCGGGCGCTTCTTCGAACGGGTGCACGCGGACGACCGCCACGGCCTCCTGGCGCTCAGCGAGGAGGTTGCGCACAGCCTGTTGCCATTGCAGTGGGAGGGCCGCATCGGCGTGCGTGGCGAAACGCGCTGGTTGCGCATCGAGGCCACCCCGAGCATGCGCGCCGGCAGTGACACACTGTGGAACGGGGTGGTCAGCGACATCACCGCGCGCACCCGGGCGCAACATGCCCTGCACGACAGCGAGGCCAGGCTGCGGCGCGCCCAGGCGGTGGCCCGGGTGGGCAGCTGGCACCTCGACGACCTGGGCCTGGACTGGTCGGACGAGACCTTCCGCCTGTTCGGCATCGCCCCCGGCACGCCCATCGGCTACGCCGACTTCCTCGCCCGCGTCCACCCGGACGACCGCGCTCGCGTCGACGCCGCCTGGCAGGCCGCCCTGAAGGGCGCGCATTACGACATACGCCACCGCATCGTAGTCGATGGCGAGGTGAGGTGGGTGCACGAGCTGGCCGACCTCGCCTTTGCCCCCGACGGCCGCCTGCTGAGCGGCGACGGCACCGTGCAGGACATCACCCGGCAGACCCTGGCCGAGGAGGCGCGGCGCGCTTCTGAGGAACGCTTCCGCAGCATCTTCGAGCGCACCAACACTGGCATCGCCTTCGCCGACGCCGCCGGCCGCCTGCTCAAGTGCAACGAGGCCTTCACCACCCTCCTGGATTACCCGGAGGAACAGCTGGCCAACATGAACCTCGCCGACCTCGGCCACCCCGACGACATCGGCCAGGAAGCCGCCCTGATCGAGGACGTGGTCGCCGGCCGGCGCCAGCACTACCGCATCGAGAAGCGCTACCGCACCGGCGACGGCCGCGAGGTGTGGGTGGATGCCGCCATCGCCGTGATCCGCGACGGCGACGGGCGCATCCGCAACTTCGTCGCCGTGCTCATCGACATCAGCGAGCGGCGGGCGGCCGAGGCGCGCCTGCGCGAGGCGCTGACCGAGGCCGAGCGCTTCCGCGAGGCGCTCGACCACGTCTCCTCCTACATCTACATGAAGGACCGCGCCCACCGCTACGTCTATGCCAACCGGCCCACCCTGGAGCTGTTCGGCTGCAGCGCCGCGGAGCTGCCCGGCAGCGAGGACGGCCGCTTCTTCCCGCCCGCGACGGTGACGCAGCTGCACGCGGTGGACGACCGCGTGCTGGCGGGCGAACAGACCGCCGAGGAGATCGACGTCAGCTACCCGGACGGTAGCCGGCGGGTCTATTGGGAAATCAAGACGCCGATCTACGCCGACCCGGAACGCACCGTCATCTGGGGGCTGTGCGGCATCTCCACCGACCTCACCGAACGCAAGCTGGCCGAGGAGGAACTCAACCGCGCCCGCCAGGCCGCCGAGGCGGCCAGCCGGGCGAAGTCGGCCTTCCTCGCCAACATGAGCCACGAGATACGCACGCCGATGAACGCCATACTGGGTCTCACCCAGCTGGTCCTCGACGGCCCGCTGCCGCCCCGCCAGGCCGACCTGCTCAGGAAGGCGCTCGGCTCCGGCCGCGCACTGCTCGGCATACTCAACGACATCCTCGATTATTCCAAGATCGAGGCCGACCGCCTCGGCGTCGACCAGCGACCCTGCTCGGTCGAGCAGGTGCTGCGCGAGGTGGCCGACCTGTTCTCCGCCCGCATCGAGGAGAAGGGCCTGGAGCTGTTCCTCGACATCGACCCCGAGCTGCCGACGACGGTGCTGGGCGACCCGCTGCGCCTCACCCAGGTGCTCAACAACCTGGTCGGCAACGCGGTCAAGTTCACCGACCGGGGTGAGATCCACATCAAGGTGGACGTCGCCAGCGGCGACGCCGAGTCGCTGCACCTGCGCTTCGCCGTGCGCGACACCGGCATCGGCCTCAGCAAGGAGCAGCTCGGCCTGCTGTTCCAGCCCTTCACCCAGGCCGACGACAGCATCACCCGCCGCTATGGCGGCACCGGCCTCGGCCTCGCCATCTGCGAGCGCCTGGTCGGCCTGATGGGCGGCAGCATCGCCGCCAGCGGCGCCCCCGGCAAGGGCGCCACCTTCACCTTTGACATCCTCGTCGGCCGCGCCCCCGCGCCGCCGGCCAGCGACCTGCAACACCTGGCCGGGCGGCGCGTGCTGGTGGTGGACGACCAGGAGACCGCTCGCGCCATCCTGGTCCGGCTGCTCGCCGCCTGGCATGTCGACGCGGTCGCCGCCACCTCCGGCGAGGAGGCCCTGGCGTGCCTCGCCGCGGCCCACGCCAAGGGAAGGGGCTTCAGCGCCGTCCTGCTCGACTGGCAGATGCCCGACCTCGACGGGCTGGCGGTGGCACGCCGCATCGATGCCGATGGCGCGCGCTACGGCGACGCTATGAAGGTGATCATGGTCACCGCCTATGACCGTACCAAGCTGCTCGCCGAAGCCGCCGGCGTCCGCCTCGACGGCCTGCTGGCCAAGCCGGTGACCCCGTCGGCACTCCTCGACCTGCTGCTCGACCGGCCCGGCGCGGCGGCGCCGGAGCAGCCGGCGGCCACCTGCCGCTTCCCCGGCGCGCACGTGCTGCTGGCCGAGGACAACCTCACCAACCGCTTGGTGGCGGCGGAGTTCCTCAAGCGTCTGGGGATCGAGGTCAGCCTGGCGGAAGACGGCGAGGCGGCCCTGGCGGCGGCGTCCGTACAGCGTTTCGACGCCATCCTGATGGACCTGCACATGCCGGTGCTGGACGGCTTCGAGGCGACCCGGCGCATCCGCGCCCTCGCCGACGGTGGTGAGGTGCCGATCATCGCCATGACAGCCGCCGTGCTCGACGAGGACCGCGCCCGCTGCGCAGCAGCGGGGATGAACGATTTCGTGCCCAAGCCGATCGACCCCGACGAGCTGTCCCGGGTATTGGCCAGGTACCTGAATGCAACCCGCGTCGCGGCGCCACCACCTGCCATGCTCGATGCCCCCGACTGGCCCGGCTTCGATCTGGCCGCCGCCATCAAGCGCCTGGACGGCGACCGCGCCCTGCTGATGCGCCTGTTGCGCGGCTTCGCCGCGGAGCTGGCAGCCTGGCCGGACGATTTCGACGCCTGCCTGGCCGACGGCCGGCGTGCCGAGGCGCTGCACCGCCTGCACACCCTGAAGGGCAGCGCCGCCAACCTGGGCGTCCGTCGCCTGGCCGAAGCGGCGCAGGCCCTGGAGGCGCGCATCGCAAACGGCGAGGGCGACAACGGCGAGTTCGCCACCGCCCTCGCCGCCACCTGCGAAACCATCGTGAACCAGGCCGACCCGGCCACCCCCGCCGCGCAGGCCGACCCGGTGGCGAGCGCCCGCCTGCTCGCCGCCCTGCGCCCCTACCTGGAGGAACGCGAACTGCTGCCGGACGAGCTCGCCACCGAACTGGCCAGCCTCGGCCACGGCCAAGCCGCCGATCCCGCCTTCGCGCGCCTGGCGCACCAGGTCGACGAGTTCGACCACGACGGCGCCCTCGCCACCCTGGCACTGATCGCCGCCCGCCTCGACGCGGGCGCCCTCCCATGAGCCGCGACGGCGCCCGCCCGCTGCTGTTGCTGGTTGACGACAGCCCGGCCAACCTGCACGTGTTGGCGGCAGCGCTGAAGGCCGACTACCGCCTGAAAACCGCCACCTCGGGCGCAGACGCCCTCGACCTGGCAGGCCGCGACGACCACCCCGAACTGATCCTGCTCGACGTCATGATGCCCGGCATGAGCGGCATTGAAGTGCTGCGCCGGTTGCGCGCCGAGCCGGCGACGGGCGACATCCCGGTCATCTTCGTGTCGGCCGACACCTCCGAGCAGAGCCAGCTCGACGGCCTCGAACTGGGCGCCGACGACTACCTGACCAAGCCGGTGGTCGCCAGCGTGCTACGTGCCCGCGTGCGCAACCTGCTGGCCCGGAGGCGCATCGAACGCCAGCTTCGCCTGGCCGCGCACGTCTTCGAGCACAGCGGCGAGGCGATCATGGTGACCGACCGGGACAACCACATCATCGAGGTCAACCCAGCCTTCACCCGCATGACCGGCTACACCCTCGACGAGGTGCGCGGCCGCAACCCACGCCTCTTGGCGTCCGGCCGCACCACCGTTGAGGAATACGCGGCGATGTGGCGGGGCCTGCGCGAGCAAGGCTTCTGGCAGGGCGAGATGTGGGACCGCAACAAAGACGGCGCCATCTACCCGAAGCTCCTGGCCATCTCGGTGGTGCGCTCGCCGCAGGGCGAGATCGACTTCTACATCGCCAGCTTCGCCGACATCCGGCAACAGAAGGCCGCCGAGGAACGTATACGCTACATCGCCCACCACGACGCCCTGACCGGCCTGCCCAACCGCCTGCACCTGCGTATCGCCATCGAGCAAGCCATGGTCGCCTGCCGGCGCAGCGGCGGCGAAGTGGCGGTGATATTCATCGACCTTGACCGCTTCAAGCTGATCAACGACAGCCTCGGCCACAGCATCGGCGACGGCCTGCTGGTCGAGGTAGCCGGCCGCCTGAAGGACAGCGTGCGCGCCAGCGACCTGGTGTCGCGCCTGGGCGGCGACGAGTTCGTCGTCATGCTGAGCGCGCGCGATGCCGGACGGACCGCCGCCAACGTGGCGAAGAAGATACTCGAACGCCTGTCGCAGCCCTACCGGGTGGAGGGCCACCTGCTGCACAGCACCCCCAGCCTCGGCATCAGCCTCTATCCGCAGGACGGCGACAGCGTCGAGGCCCTGATGAAGTGCGCCGACACCGCCATGTACCACGCCAAGGAGGCCGGGCGGCGGCAATTCCACTTCTACGCCGAGTCGATGAACCGCCGCACGCGCGCCCAGCTCGACCTGGAGAACAGCCTGCACCAGGCCCTGGCGCACGGCGAGCTGCACCTGCAATACCAGCCCCAGGCCGACATCACCGGCGGCCGCCTGGTCGGGGCCGAGGCCTTGGTGCGCTGGCAACACCCGGTGCGCGGCCTGGTGCCGCCGGCCGAGTTCATCCCGCTGGCCGAAGAGTCCGGCCTCATCCTCATCATCGACCACTGGGTGCTGACCGAGGCCAGCCGGCAGATCGCCGCCTGGCGCGCCTCCGGCCTGCCGGACGTGACCGTGGCGGTCAACCTGTCGCCACGACAGTTCATCCGCGAGGGCTTGGTCGACACCATCGACGGCATCGTCGCCGCGGCCGGCATCGCGCCCGCCGCGCTGGAGTTCGAGATCACCGAGAACACCATGATGGAGCGCGCCGAGCAGGCCGCCGCGGTGCTCAAGGCGCTGAGCGCGCGCGGCTTCGGCATCGCCGTCGACGACTTCGGCACCGGCTATTCGTCGCTCAGCTACCTGAAGCGCCTGCCGGTCAGCAAGCTGAAGATCGACCGCTCCTTCGTAACCGATATCCCGACCGATGCCAACGACGTCGCCATCGCCACCGCCATCATCCAGATGGCCGCCAGCCTGGGCCTCAAGGTGGTGGCGGAGGGCGTCGAGACCGAGGCGCAGCGTGCCTTCCTGCAGGCGCACGGCTGCGACATGATGCAGGGCTACCTGTACAGCCAGCCGCTCGACCCCGATGCCTTCGCCGAATTCGTACGTGCGCGCGCTGGTGCGGCACAGAAATAAAAAGGGCCCGCATCGCTGCGGGCCCTTCGATGGCCAGTTTTGTGCTGGCGTCCCCACGGGGATTCGAACCCCGGTTACCGCCGTGAAAGGGCGATGTCCTAGGCCTCTAGACGATAGGGACTTGACCTAGTCGGGACCCGCTTGCGCGTATCCCTTTTTGTCTTTGGTGGAGGTAAGCGGGATCGAACCGCTGACCTCTTGCATGCCATGCAAGCGCTCTCCCAGCTGAGCTATACCCCCAAAAGAGGCGCGCATTCTAACCACAGCACGGCGGGCTGTAAAGCATATTTTTCATGCCGGCGCGGCCGCCAGGATATGGCTTCGGATAGACTGCTAGAATCCAACCATGACCGTCCGTGCCCGACCACAATGATGAACACAAATGGCAAATCCCTCCTGCTCCTTAGCGCCGCCCTGACCCTGGCCGGCTGTGCCAGCAACGGCGACCCGCACGACCCCATCGAGCCGTTCAACCGCGGCATGCATTCCTTCAACGAGACCATTGACCGCGTCGCCATGAAGCCCCTGGCGCAAGGCTACCAGGCCATCACTCCCAGCCTGCTGCAAAGCGGCGTGCGCAACGTCTACTCCAACCTCGAAGACGTCACGGTATTCGCCAACAGCCTGCTGCAATGCAAGCTGGAGCAGGCCAGCAGGGACTTCCTGCGCGTAGTGTTCAATAGCAGCTTCGGCCTCTTCGGTCTGATCGACATCGCCACCCCGATGGGCCTCAAGAAGCACAATGAGGACTTCGGCCAGACCCTGGGCCACTGGGGCGTCGGCAGCGGCCCTTATGTGGTGCTGCCGTTCTTCGGCCCGAGCAGCTTCCGCGACGGCGTCGGCCTGGCGGTCGACAGCTACACCACCGACCTGGTCTACCAGATCGAGGACATCCCCACCCGTAACTGGACCCTGGGCGTGCGCACCGTCAGCCGGCGCGCCGATCTACTGGAGGCCAGGGAGGCGATCCGCGAGGCGGCGCTGGACGATTACGAGTTCACCCGCGACTTCTACCTGGCACGCCGCGAGGCCCTGATAGAAGACGGCCGGCCGCAGCCGGACGAATGAGCAAGGCCTTCGTCGCCAACGATGCCGAGGAGCCCGACGAGGAACTCGACGAGCCCTCCACTCTGCCGCCCGATGCCGGCAACTACATGACCCCGGGCGGGCACGCCCGCATGCTGGCAGAGCTCAACCACCTGGTGCGGGTGGAGCGGCCCGAGGTGGTCAACGTGGTCGCCTGGGCGGCGAGCAACGGAGACCGTTCGGAAAACGGCGACTACATCTACGGCAAGAAACGCCTGCGCGAAATCGACCGCCGCATACGCTTCCTGAGCAAACGCCTGGAGAGCGCTGTGGTGGTCGACCCGGCGGCACGCGAGGCGACAGACCGGGTCTACTTCGGCGCCACCGTGACGGTGGCCGAGGCGGACGGCGGCGAACTGGTGTACAGCATCGTCGGCATCGATGAGGCCGACCCGGCGCGCGGCCGCATCTCCTGGATCTCGCCGCTGGCGCGCGCGCTGCTGAAGGCCGAGGTCGGCGAGACGGTACGCCTGCAGGCCCCGGGCGGCCTGCGTGAGCTGGAGATCATCGACGTCGCCTACGTCGCGCTCGACTGACGGCCGGCGGCGCCGGCCTCAGGGCTTGTAGCCGATGTGCAGGGCGACCACGCCGACCGTCAGGTTGTGGTAGTCGACCCGCTTGAAGCCGACCTCCTCCATCATCGCCTTGAGGGTGTCCTGGTCCGGGTGCATACGGATCGACTCGGCCAGATACTTGTAGCTCTCCGAGTCCTTGGCCACGACCTCGCCCAGGCGCGGCAGGACCTGGAAGGAATAGAGGTCGTAGAGCGGCGCCAGCGGCTTCCAGACCTTGGAGAATTCCAGCACCATCAGGCGCCCGCCAGGCTTCAGCACACGCCGCATCTCGGCCAGGGCGACCTCCTTGTGGGTCATGTTGCGCAGGCCGAAGGCCACCGTGACGAGGTCGAAGTATCCATCCGGGAAGGGCAGCCGCTCGGCATCGCACTGGGCCACCGGCAGCATCATGCCCTCGTCGATCAGGCGGTCGCGGCCGACCCCGAGCATGGAGCCGTTGATATCGGTCAGCCAGACCTCACCGGTCGGGCCGGCGTCGCTGGCGAGCAGGCGCGAGATGTCGCCGGTGCCGCCGGCGATGTCGAGGCAGCGCATGCCCGGCCGCACGTTGGCCTTGAGCTGCAGGAAACGTTTCCAGACCCGGTGCAGGCCGGCCGACATGAGGTCGTTCATGACGTCGTAGCGATCGGCCACGGAGTGGAACACCTCCGCCACCTTGGCGGCCTTCTCGGCCTCGGCGACGGTCTTGAAGCCGAAGTGGGTCTGTTTGTCAGTCATCGCTTAGTGCGGCTTGAAGCCCTCGGGGGCACCGACGCCCTCGCCGAAGAAGTATTTCTCGCACTGTTCCATCAGGTACTTGCGGTGCTGCGCATCGGCCAGGTTGAGGCGGTTCTCGTTGATGATCATGGTCTGCAGGCGGATCCAGCCCTGCCATGCCTCCTTGGAGACGCCCTCGAAGATGCGCTTGCCGAGGTCGCCGGGGTAGGGCGGGAAATCCATGCCCTCGGCCTCGCGGCCGAGCTTTACGCATTGCACCATGCGTGCCATAGGGAGACTCCTTCGTATATCAGGGATGGCTGATCTTAGCCCATGGGGCGGCCGGCGTCACCCGCCGGCCTGCTGCTTGGCGATCCGGCGCATGAACACGGTCATCTCCCTGGCGGCCTGGATGTCGCCCTTGCCCTCGGCCACGGCGATGCCCTGACGGTAGGCGGCCAGGGCGTCGTCGAGCGCGCCGGTCTCGGCCAGCGCCCTGCCGAGCAGCTTCCATGAGGCGGAATGCCCCGGCTCCAGGCGCACCGCCTCGCGCAGATGGACGATGGCATCGCAGGGCCGGTCCGCCTTCAGGTATTCGTTGCCGAGCGAGTAGCGCAGCAGGGCGCCGTCGCGGCCCTGCGCCAGCATGCGCTCGAAGTTGTCCAGGGTGGTCATTTCTTCCAGAACGCCGGGGTCAGCACCACCAGCAGGGTGAACAACTCCAGGCGGCCGAGCAGCATGGAGAACGAGCACACCCAGGTCTGGAAGTCACTCAGCACGGCGTAGGTGGCGCTCGGGCCGACCTGGCCGAGGCCGGGACCGGTGTTGTTGAGGGTGGCGACGATGGCCGAGAAGGAAGTGAATACGTCGAGGCCGGAGGCGATCAGCACGAAGCTCAGCACCACGGTGGAGGCGACATAGATGAACAGGAAGGCCAGCACCGCGTAGATGATCTTGTTCGGCACCACGGCGCCGCCCAGCTTGGTCGGCACCTCGGCGCTGGGATGCAGCAGCTTGACCAGCTCGCGGTAGAACTGCTTGTAGAGCAGGATGGCGCGCATCATCTTGATGCCGCCGCCGGTGGAGCCCGCGCTGGTCGAGAAGGTGGCCAGGAACAGCATCCACATGCCGGCGAACAGCGGCCAGGTGGCGTAGTCGTCGGTGGAGAAGCCCAGGGTGGTGGCGACCGAGATGGTGTTGAAGGCGGCATAGCGCAACGCGCTCGGGAAGTCGATGTAGACGTCGCGCAGCCACAGGAAAAGGGCCAGTCCAAGGCTGGACAGCAACACCACAGACAGGAACCAGCGTATCTCGGCGTCGTAGCTGTAAGGCTTCAGGGAAAGGCCGCGCATGGCCATGAAGTGGGTGGCGAAGTTGATCCCGGCGGCGAGGGCGAAGATAGCAGCGACGGCCTCGATGGCGGGCGAATCGAAATGGCCAAGGCTGGCGTCGTGGGAGGAGAAGCCGCCCAACCCCATCACCGAGAAGGCATGGGTGAGGGCATCGAGACCACCCATGCCGGCGCCCCAGAAGGACAGCACGCAGGCCACCGTCAGCACCATGTAGGCGAGCCACAGCCCCTTGGCGGTCTCGGCCATGCGCGGGGTCAGCTTGGTGTCCTTCATCGGCGTCGGCGTCTCCGCCTTGAACATCTGGCGGCCGCCGACGCCCAGCATGGGCAGCACCGCCACCACCAGGACGATGACCCCCATGCCGCCGATGTAGTGCATCTGGGTGCGCCACAGGTTGATCGACGGCGGCAGGCCGTCGAGGCCGGAAAGCACCGTGGCACCGGTGGCGGTCAGCCCGGACATGGCCTCGAAATAAGCGTCGGTGAAGGACAGCTCCGGCATCTGGAACATGAGCGGCTGGGCGCCGAACAGCGGCAGCACGAGCCAGATCATCACCACCAGCAGGAAGCCGTCGCGCGCCTTCAACTCGCGCCGGTGCATGCGACCGATCAGCCAGAGCGCCAGTCCGCTGCACAGGGTCAGCAGGAATACCTTGTCGAAGGCCAGCTGGGCGTCGTCGCCGATGTAGAGCGAGACCAGCAGGGGCAACAGCATGGACAGGCCAAACATGGCGATGACCAGCCCGAGCAGGTGCAGGATGGGCAGGACGCGGCGGTGCGCGGCTTGCAGGGCCATCTCAGAAGAAGCCGAAGCCGACCTGGAGCAGCTTCTCCACCTTGGGCACCATGCGCTTGCTGGGCACGAAGATGATGAGGTGGTCCTCCGGCTCGATCAGGGTGTCGTGGTGGGCGATGATGACCTTCTCGCCGCGTGCGATGGCGCCGATGGCCACCCCCTCGGGCAGGTCGATCTCCTCGATGCGGCGGCCGATCAGCCTGGAGGTCCGGGCGTCGCCGTGCACCACCACCTCCATGGCCTCGGCGGCGCCCCGGCGCAGGCTGTGCACCACCGCCATGTCGCCGTGCCGGATGTGGGTGAGCAGGGGGCCGATGGTGGCATGCGCCGGCGACAGGGCGACGTCGATCTCGCCGCCCTGCAGAAGATCGACGTAGCTGCCCCGGTTGATCAGGGCCACCACCTTGCCGGCGCCCATGCGCTTGGCGAGCAGGGCGGACATGATGTTGTCCTCGTCGTCGTTGGTGAGGGCGCAGAACACGTCCATGTCCTCGATGTTCTCCTGCTGCAGGAGCTCCTCGTCGGTGGCGTCGCCGACCAGCACCAGGGTGCTCTTCAGCTGTTCGGCGAGGAACTGGGCGTGCTTCTTGTTGTGGTCGATCAGCTTGACCGCGTAGTCATTCTCCAGGATGGCGGCCAGGCGGCTGCCGATGTTGCCGCCGCCGGCGATCATCACCCGGCGCACGGTGCGGTCGACCCGCCTCATCTCCTTCATCACCGCCCGGATGTGCGCGGTGGCGGCGATGAAGAACACCTCGTCGCCATCCTCCACGATGGTGCTGCCCTCCGGCACCACCGCGCGGTCGCGCCGGAAGATGGCCGCCACGCGGGCGTCCAGGGCGTGCAGGTGCTCGTCCCTGGGCTCGCGCAGGTGCAGGCGCAGGTGGTCGCGCATCTCCTTCAACTCGTGGCCAACCAGGAAGCCGCCCTGCGCGCGCACCGCCACCAGGCGGACGCGGCCCTCGGCGAAGTCGACCACCTGCAGCGCTTCCGGGTAGTCGATCAGGCGCTTGATGTAGTCGGTGACCTCGCGCTCCGGGCTGATCACGTAGTCGACCGCCATGTTGTCGGCCGAGAACAGCTCGACGTGGCGCATGTAATCCTGGGCGCGAATGCGGGCGATCTTGGTGGGGATGTTGAACAGGGTGGCGGCCAGCTTGCAGGCCACCATGTTGGTCTCGTCGTTCTGGGTCACCGCCACCAGCATGTCGGCGTCCTCGGCGCCAGCCTGGCGCAGCACCGAAGGGTGCGAAGCCTGGCCACACACGGTGCGCAGGTCATAGCGTTCCTGCAGCGCGACCAGCTTGGCGGCGTCGACGTCCACCATGGTGATGTCGTTGGCCTCGGAGACCAGGCTGGCGGCCAGGTTGGAACCAACCTGGCCAGCCCCGAGGATGATGATCTTCACGCTTGTTCGCCGGATTCGCTGCGGGAGCCGGATTTTACCCCCAACTGCTTGAGCTTGCGGTACAGGTGGGTGCGCTCCAGCCCGGAACGCTCGGCTGCCCTCGACATGCTGCCGCACTCCTTCAGCACCGACTCCAGGTAGGCGCGCTCGAAGGCGTCGCGCGCCTCCTTGAGCGGCAAGGCAAACAGCTCGGCGAGGGCGCCACCGTCCACCCCGCCGTCGCGGCCCAGCACCGCCTCGACGTCGGCAAGGTCGATGACGCTATCGAGGGCGTTGGCGGCCAGGCTATGCACCACGCTCCTGAGCTCGTCCAGGTTGCCCGGCCAGTCGTGCCGCGCCAGGCGATCGAGGGCAGCGTCGGACAGGCGGCGCTCGCCGATACCGGTCTGCGCCAGGCTGTCGCGCAGCATGGCCACGGCCAGGTGCGGGATGTCCTCGCGGCGCTCGCGCAGGGACGGCACCCGCACCGCCACCTGGGCCAGCGCGTTATAGAGATCGCGCGAATAGGCGCCGGCGGTGGCCTTGCTGGCCAGGTTCTCGCTGCTGGCGCAGATCAGGGTGACGCCATACTCCTTATGGCGGCCGATGACGAGCTGCAGGCCCTTCTGTTGCAGGGGCGTCAGCTGCGCCACCTCGGCCAGGAACAGCGCGCCGCCCTTGGCCTGAACCAGCCAGTCGAGCGGCCGCTCGGCCAGCACCGCCATGTCGTCCGGTGCCACCCATGGGGTGTCCGGGTCGTGCAGGAAGCGGGCGCATACCGCCATGCCGGCGCCCGGCTCGCCGGTCAACAGCAGTGTGGTGCCGGCGCCGGCGGCCTGCCGGAGGCGCTGTGCCAGGAGGCGGACCGCCTCGCCGCCGCCGAGTGCGTCCAGGCTGGCCGGCGCGCTGACCCGGCCGGGCCGGCTGTTGAGCGCACGCTCGACGGTCTGCAGCAGCTGCTTGTAGGGGACCGGCTTCTCCAGGAAGTCGAAGGCACCCAGGCGGGTGGCCTCCACCGCGGTGTGGATGGTGCCGTGGCCGGACATCATCACCACCGGCATGGTGAGCTGTCCGCCAGCCGCCCATTCCTTGAGCAGCGACAGGCCGTCGACATCGGGCATCCAGATATCCAGCAGAACCAAATCGGGCGCCTTCTCCAGGCGTGCGGCACGCGCCCGCTCGCCGTTCTCGGCCAGGCGCACCTCGTGCCCCTCATCCTCCAGGATCTCGCGCAAAAGGTCGCGGATGCCGGGTTCGTCATCCACTACCAGGATTTCACTCATGCTCCCCCTCCATTATCGGCAGCGTGATGCATACAGCGGCGCCATGCGGCTCCAGGTTGCGCACCTCGATGGCGCCATGATGCTCCTCGATGATCTTCTTGACGATGGCCAGGCCGAGCCCGGTGCCCTTCGGCTTGGTGGTGGCGTAGGGCTCGAACAGCCGGTTGCCGAGCGATTCCGGGAAACCCGGGCCGTTGTCCTCCACGCATATCATCACGCCGTCCGGCACCCTGTGGCTCAACACCCGGATCTCGGGGGCGCCATTATCCACCATCGCCTCGTCGGCGTTCTTGATCAGGTTGACCAGCACCTGGCGCAGCAGGGCGGGGTCGCCGGCCACCCGCGGCAGGCTGGGCGCCAGCCCGGTGCGGATGGGGGCGTGGTGTTCATAGAGGGCCAGGACGTCGACGATGAAGGCATTGACGTCGAGGGCCTGGACACTGGGCGCCGGGGTGCGGGCGTACTGGGCGAAGGCGTCGACCAGCGACTTCATCGCCGCCACCTGACCGACGATGGTGCCGGTAGCGCGCTGCAGTATGCCCCTGGCCGCATCGTCCAGCTGGCTGGCAAGCTTGAGCTGCAGGCGTTCGGCAGAGAGCTGGATGGGGGTGAGCGGGTTCTTGATTTCGTGCGCCAGGCGGCGCGCCACCTCGCCCCAGGCGGCGTCGCGCTGGGCCTGGATCAGCTGGGTGACGTCGTCGAGGGCGAGAGCGTAATCCGCCTCGACGCCGGCGATCAGCGGGGTGCCGCGTGCGAGCAGGACGCGCGCGCCTGCCGGCGTGGCCAGCTCGACCTGCTCACGCCAGGGATGTCGGCCGGCCTCGCGGAAGTGCCCGGCCATGGTGGCGGCGAACTGGTTGAGGGCATCGCCCGCCTCGCCCCACTCCGCCAGCGGCCGCCCGACCAGGTCGTCGCGCGCACGCCCCAGCAGGCTGGCTGCCGCCGCGTTGACCAGCTTGGCCCTGAGTTCGCCGTCCAGGGTCACCACCCCGGTACTGACGCTGCCCAGCACGCTCTCCAGATAGGCCTTGGCCTCCTCCAGCTTGTCCTGGTTTTCCTGCACCACGGCGCGCGCCTCCGAGAGCTGCAGGGTCATGCGGTTGAACGAGTGTGTCAGCATGCCAAGCTCATCGCCGGAGTTGACCGGGTTGACCTGCGAGTAGTCGCCGCGCGCCACCGCGCGGGTTCCGCGTGCCAGCACCCTAAGCGGTGCGGCCAGGCGCTCGGACAGGATGAATGCGAGCGACAGTGCGGAGAACAGCGACAGGGCCAGGGCCAGGGTCAGCGAGACGGCATAGAGCCGCTTGAGGCCCAGGCGGGAGACGGCCAGCTCCTGGTAGTTGCGGTGCGCCGACTCGACGCTCTGGGCATCCGCCGACAGCTTGGCCGAGACCGGCTGGGCCACCTGCAGCACGCGCAGGCTCTCGGTCATGCTGATCAGATTGACCGGCACCGCGGCGCGCACCACCAGGTTACGGCCATCGCCGTCCTGTTCGGTGCGCGACCAGGGTTGCTGCAGCCTGGCCTGCCAGAGGGCGGCGCTCTCCGGCGGCCGCGGCGCCAGCATCATCTTGTCTGCCGCGGCGAAGCCGATCAGGTTGCCGATCTCGTCGAACAGGTCGGCCTCCTGAACCCCGTAGGCCTCGCGCAATGCGTTGAGCTGGGCTGCCTGGCGGGCGGGCGGCAGTTCGGTCAGCTGCAGCGCCATGCCCTCGGCCTTCTTGATCAGCTCGTTCTCGAAGTGGCCGAGCGCCGACTGGCCGAGCGACAACCCACTCTCCAGGGCGTGTTCCATGCGCACGTCGAACCAGGACTCGATCGACTTGACGAGGAACTGCACCGACAGCAGGTAGACCGCCAGTCCGGGCATCAGAGCCATGAGGCCGAAGATCCAGAACATGCGAGCGGTCAGGCGGGCGCCGAACACCCCGGCGCGCACCCGGCGCCAGAGCGACCAGCCCTGGTAGCCGAACAGGCCGGCCAGAGCGAGGGCGCTGACGGCGGCGACGGCGACCAGGATCTGGAAATGCTCGGCGAGGAAGCCGGTGTTGTCGGCCGAGAAGGACAGCAGGGCGATCAGCGAGGCGCCAAGCAGCAGACTGCCGAGGGTAAGTGGGAGCATGCCGGACTAGGGCTTGAACGACCACTCCCGCCAGCCGGAATCCATGTCCCAACGACTGGAGGCAAAGGCATTCATCTGCAGCGGCTTGGGCAGCTGGCTGGTGTCCAGGTGCATGCGCACCCTGGCCCGGTAGATGTGCTTCTTGTTGAGCTGGCGCGCCTCCAGCACCGGCCAGTCGGCGAAGTCACCGAGGGCGTCGATGGCCTGGGCCAGGTTGTCGAAGCTCTGGTAGCCGCTGCCGCCCTGCAACTGGTACTGGCGCAGGAGTGCATTGTAGGTCAGGCGCAGGCTGCGCCGTTGCACGGCGATGTCCTGGGCGAACCAGTAGTCGCGCGGCCGCTCCGCCTCGAACAACTGCACGAAGGTCATCGTGATGCCCTTGCGCAGAGCCTCTTCCAGGGTCGCGCCAAGCTGGATGGCGTAGCCGCCGGCCAGGACATAGCTCTCGCCGCGCTCGACCAGCTCGACGTGGCGCAGGGACAGCTGTTCGTCCGCGCGCGCCGGCCCGACGCCGGCGGCCAGGGCCGCCGCGCAGGCCAGCTTGAGGAAATCACGTCTTGACAAGGCGGGCATAGAAGAAACCGTCGTGGTCGTCGTCCGCGAGTAGTTGCCCGTCGTGCGCACCGGGCAGGCTGATCGGATCCAGCCCGGCATCGGCGTGCCTGGCCAGGAAGGCCCCGACCTGGGCGGTGTTTTCCTCCGGGAACACGCTGCAGGTCGCGTAAAGCAATTTACCACCGTGCCGGAGCAGCGGCCAAACGGCATCCAGCATGCGGGCCTGCTGACCTGCTAGGCCGTCTGCATCCGTACAACGTTTGAGCCAGCGGCCATCCGGGTGGCGGCGCGCCACCCCGGAAGCGGTGCAGGGGGCGTCGAGCAGGATGCGGTCGAACGGCCGGCCGTCCCACCAGGCCGCCGGGTCGCCGGCGTCGGCCGCCCTGACCTCGGCGCTCAGGCCGAGGCGCTCCAGGGTGTCGGTCACGCGCGCCAGGCGCACCGGATCCTGGTCGATTGCAACGAGGTCGAGGTCGTGGTGCTCCAGCAGGTGGGCGGCCTTGCCGCCCGGTGCGGCACAGGCGTCCAGTACCCGCATGCCATCGGCGCAGTCGAGCAGCGGAGCGGCGAGCTGGGCACCGAGGTCCTGCACCGAGACGAGGCCGTCGCCGAAGCCCGGCAGATCGGCCACGGCGACCGGTCGCACCAGGGTCAGTGCATCCGCGCCGCTGCGTCGCCAGGCCAAGCCTGCCGCCGTCAGTCTGGCGCCGTAGTCCTCCGCCGCCAGTCGGCGCCGGTTCACCCGCAGGGTCATGGGCGGATGGCCGTTCATGGCGGTCAGCTGGGCCTGCCAGGTGTCCGGGTAAAGCCCGCGCAGGCGATCGATCCACCAGGCGGGGAAGTTCCAGCGTGCCTCCGGATGCCCGGCCGCGGCGTTCTCCAACTCGGCGCGCCGGCGGGTGAAGCCGCGCAGGACGCCGTTGGCGAAGCCGCGTGCGCGCGGATGGCGGCGGCCGACCAGATCGACCGCCTCGTTGACCGCGGCATAGGCCGGGGTGTCGCGCTCGGCCAGCTCGTAGAGGGCGACCAGCAGCGGCCCGGCCAGCTCGGCCGGGCTGAGCGGCCGGCCGGCCAGGCGGCGCAGGTAGAAGCGCAGGCGGCCCAGGCGGCGCATGACACCGTAGGCGAGGTCCTGGGCGTCGGCCAGGCGGCGCGGATCGGCGCCGTGCCGCACCGCGTCGAGGGCGGTGGTCAGGCTGCGGCCGTCGAGGAGGACCTGGTTGACCAGGTCGGCGGCCAGCGCACGCGCGCTCCCCGGGCGGCGGTCGCCGCCCCCGGCCGGGGGCGGCAGGTGATCGGCTGGCATGCTATCGGTCTGGTGTGGGGGCATCGCACTTGGGAGGGTGGCGGCCGGAAAAGTTCAACCCGGGGGCCACGGCCTGCCGCCTCAATCCAGGCGCTGACCGACGGCCAGGGGGTGGCCAGCCAGGAAGGCGGCCGGCGGCAGGCGCCGGCCGCCGGCCTTCTGCAGTTCCAGGAGGTCCAACGCACCCTCGCCGCAGGCCACCCGGATGGCCTGCGGGCCCACCGCCAGTATCTCCCCCGACCGGCCGCTGCCAGCGGCCGGTCGCGCCCGCCAGACCTTGATGGGCTGGCCATCCAGCTGGGCAGCAGCGCCGGGAAAGGGATTGAAGGCGCGGATGCGGCGGTCCAGCACGGCCGCCGGCAGGCGCCAGTCCAGGCGCGCCTCGTCCTTGGCGATCTTGGCGGCATAGCAGGCCTGGGCGTCGTCCTGCGCCACTGGGCGGATATCCGCCAGGACCGGCAGCAGGGCCACGATGGCCTCTGCGCCCAGGGCGGCGAGCTTGTCGTGCAGGCTGCCGGCATCGTCGTCGGGGACGATCGCCAGCGGATGCCGGCTCAGCATGGCACCGGTGTCGAGGCCGCGATCCATCTGCATCAGGGTGATGCCGGTCTCGGCGTCGCCCGCCTCGATGGCGCGCTGGATCGGCGCCGCGCCGCGCCAGCGTGGCAGCAGGGAGGCGTGGATGTTGACGCAGCCAAGCGGCGGAATGGCCAGCACAGCCTCGGGCAGGATGAGGCCGTAGGCGGCCACCACCATGACCTCGGGGGCGGCCGCGGCGATGGGCCGGCGGGACTCCTCCGTCTTCAAGTTGTCGGGCTGGGCGACGGCGATGCCATGCCGCAGGGCCACTTCCTTGACCGGACTCATCCTGAGCTTCATGCCGCGCCCGGCCGGGCGATCGGGCTGGGTCAGCACCAGAGAGATCTCGTGCCCGGCGGCGATCAGGGCCTCCAGGGCGCAGGCGGCGAACTCGGGGGTGCCGGCGAAAACAATTCTCATCAGATGTGTGACCCAAGGGCGTGACGCAAAGGCGTGACGCAAAGGCATGACGAATACGATGTTCTGTCACTCGTCACGCCTTTCATGTCACGCCTTTCCTGTCACTGTTGTTACATCGTTTCCCGCTGCTGCTTGACCAGCTTGGTGCGGATGCGGTCCTGCTTGAGGCGCGACAGGTATTCCACGAACACCTTGCCGTTGAGGTGGTCGATCTCGTGCTGGACGCAGACCGCCAGCAGGCCCTCGGCCTCGAATTCGAAGTGCTGGCCGTCGAGGCCCTGGGCACGCACCTGGATATGCTCGGCACGGGTGACCTTCTCATAGATGCCGGGCACCGACAGGCAGCCCTCCTCGTGCACCGACTCGCCGTCCTTGGCCAGGATGACCGGGTTGACCAGGGTCAGCAGGCGGTTCTTTTCCTCGCTGACGTCGATCACGATCAGGCGCAGGTGGTGGTCGACCTGGGTGGCGGCCAGGCCGACGCCGGGCGCGGCGTACATGGTCTCCGCCATGTCGGCGGCCAGGCGGCGTATCGTGTCGTCCACCGTCTCGATCGGCTTGGCGACCGTGTGCAGCCGCTTGTCCGGGTATTGCAGGATCTTCAGCAGGGCCATTTAGATGCAAAGTTCCATGTATTGGTTTAACTTAACGTCGATCCAATTATATCCGGGTTCCCAGGGACCCCCTCACTCAGGGGTAGTGATCATGCGCATACCGGCTTCGATCGTCTCGCTCGGCCTGGCGTTCTCCCTGGCGCTGCCCGTCGCAGCCGACACGGTGGCGCTACGCGAGGACCACCCCGACCGCCACGTGGTGGTGAAGGGCGATACCCTGTGGGACATCTCGGCCCGCTTCCTCAATTCGCCCTGGCGCTGGCCCGAGTTGTGGTACACCAACGACGACCGCATCAAGAACCCACACCTGATCTACCCGGGCGACGTGATCTACCTGGTGATGACCCCGGACGGCCCGCGCCTGGCCAGGGTGGAGACGGTGAGGCTGTCGCCGACGGTACGCGCCGAGCCGCTGGACGAGGCCATCCCGCCCATCCCCTACGCGGCGGTGAAGGCCTTCCTGGAGCACCCGCGGCTGGCCGATGCCAACGCCCTCGCCCAGGCACCCAGGCTGCTCGGCAGCGAGGACGGCCGCGGCCTGCTCAGCCTGGGCGACCGGGTCCATGCCAGCGGCCTCGCCGGCGACACCCCGCGCTGGCACATCGTCCGCCTGGGCAAGCCGCTCAAGGACCCGGACAGCGGCGAGACCCTGGCGCATGAGGTCGCCTACCTGGGCGAGGCCGGCACCGTGGACGCGGGCAGCCCCGCCACCCTGGCGATCATCCAGTCCGCACGCGAAATACAGGCCGGCGACCGCCTGCTGCCGAGCACCACCGTGGAGCAGATCGACTTCGTGCCGCATGCGCCCGGCAAGACCGTCGACGGCCGGGTCATAGCCGCCATTGGCGGCGACCAGGTGACCGGCCGTCACGCCACCGTGGTCGTCAACAAAGGCCGTGCCGACGGTATCGAGCGCGGCCATGTCCTGGCAGTCAGTCATGCCGGCAAGACCGTGGGCCGCGCCGCGGGAGAGAGCCGACTGGCTTCATTCAGCCCACAGAGCGGCCATGTCGACGGCAGCAGGGAACGCGGCCACAACGAACCCTACCTGGGCTTCAACCAGGCCGAAGTCACCGGGACGCCAGCCGAAGCCACCCGGCTGCCCGACACGCGTACCGGCCTGATCATGGTCTATCAGGTGTTCGACCGCGTGGCCTATGCCCTGGTGATGGATTCCTACCGTCCCATCTATCTACACGACCGCGTCGGCAACCCTTGAATACCGTCCGCCCCGACCCCCTGCCCTGGCTCGCCCTGGAGGCGGTGCCGGGGTTGGGTCCGGACGGCGCGCGCCGCCTGCTGGAGGCCTTTTCCGACCCCGGCGCCATCTTCGCCGCCCCGGCCAGCCAGTTGACACCGCTGGTCGGGGCGCGCATCGCCGCCGCCCTCAAGGAACCCGTCGTCCCCGAGACCCATCGCGCCGCCCTCGACTGGCTGGCCGCCGCGGACGCCCACCTCGTCACCTGGCTCGACCCGGCCTATCCTGAGACCCTGCGCAGTCTGCCCGACCCGCCCATGTGGCTGTACCTCAAGGGCGACCCGGCGGCATTGTCGCAACCCTTGTTCGCCATCGTCGGTAGCCGCAACGCCACCGCCCAGGGCCGCCGTGACGCGCACGCCTTCGCCCAAGCATTGGCGGAAGCGGGCCTGACCATCGTCAGCGGGCTGGCCGAGGGCATCGATAGTGCCGCCCACGAGGGCGGCCTGGCCGGCAACGGCCGCGGCGTCGCCGTAGTGGGCACCGGACTGGACCGCGTCTACCCGGC
>JAQVJE010000088.1:4254-9676 GCA_028695325.1 Gallionellaceae bacterium | reverse complement strand
TGCAATGTCGCCCGGTCGGCCGGGACCAGGGCCAGCTCGATCAGCCGGTAGGGCAGGCCGGCGCCGGGCTGGCCATGCAGTTCAGAAAGGGGCCGCCCGGCCAGGCGGCACACCTCCAGGGCACGCTCGATGCGCTGGGCGTCGTTGGGCTTGATGCGCGCCGCCGCGGCCGGGTCCAGCCGCGCCAGTTCGGCGTGCAGGGCAGGCCAGCCGACTTCAGCGGCGCGGGCCTCTATCTCGGCCCGGATGGCCGGATCGGCCGGCGGCAGCTCGGCCAGGCCATCCTTCAGCGCCTTGAAATAGAGCATGGTGCCACCGACCAGGAACGGGATGCGACCGCGCGCGGTGATCTCGGCCATGAGCGGCAGGACGTCATCACGGAAACGGCCGGCCGAATAGCTTTCGGTGGGCTCGACGACGTCGATCAGATGGTGCGGGCAGGCCGCCAGGGTGGCGGCATCCGGCTTGGCGGTGCCGATGTCCATGCCACGGTAGACCAGGGCCGAGTCGACGCTGATCACCTCGAGCGGAAAACGCGCCGCCAGGGCCACGGCCAGGTCGGTCTTGCCGCTGGCGGTCGGCCCCATGAGGAAGACGGCCGGGGGGAACACCCTCATTCGTAGCGCTTCGATTCCTTGCGCTTGCCCGGCCTCGACTTCTGCACCACCACGCCCTTGATCCCGGACAGGTCGTCGAGGGGGATGTTTTCGTAGATCGGGTTGAGCGGCTTCAGCATCCAGCCCTCCGCGTGCTTGACCAGTTGCCGGAACCACAGATCGTCCCGGGCCTCGACCACGACATAGGAACCATCCCTGGCCGGCGCGCTGGGATCGATGGTGATGACCCAGCCCTCCTCGAACTCGGGCAGCATCTGGTCACCCAGAACCATCAGCACGAAGGGCTCGCTGTTGGCACAGGCCTCGGCCATCAACTGCTCCTCGATGGACTGTGGCGCCGGGTTCACCGGTATGGGAAACGGTTTCTTGTCGGTCGTCATCGGTGGACATCCTTTAATGCGTAGCAAGTGGACTGAACCCTCGCCGGCCAGGGCGGCACGGCGGTGCTCGATAGACGCCCATTTTACGGGCATATGCGGACCGCTGCCGAACGGCGCGCCGGCCGTCCCTTGCAATGACCCCGTCACTGTCTAAGGTGGTAACTCGACCGCCGTGCCGGAGGCTGGCAGCGATAGCCCCGGGTTCATCCTCCAACGACAGGGAAACCGCCATGAGCACGCAAAAATCCACCGTCGCAGCCGATTCGGCCGACATCAGCAAGGAACAGCTCATCCACGATTTCAAGACTGTGGTCGCCGATGCCGAGGCCCTGCTCAAGGCCACCGCCGGGCAGGGCGGCGAGGCTCTGGCCTCGGCGCGCGCACGCGCCGAGGAATCGATCGCTGCCGCCCGGGCCCGCATGCACGAGGCCGAGGAGGCCATGGTGGCGAAGACCAAGGCGGCCGCCAAGGCCACCGACGAGTATGTTCATCTGCACCCCTGGCAAGCCGTCGGCGTCGCAGCCGGCGTCGGCCTGCTGGTCGGCATGCTGATCGGGCGGCGCTAGCCCCGGCTGCGATGGCAGAGCAAGCGCGGGCCGCGGCCGGGGGCCTGTTTGAATCCCTGAAGATACTGGCGGGAGATCTGGTCGGTATCGTTCACACCCGTCTGGAATTGCTGTCGCTCGACCTGGCCGAAGAGCGGGTCCACCTGACCACGCTGTTGGTACTCGGCCTTGTCGCCCTGTTCTGCCTCTGCGCCGGCGTGGTGCTGCTGGCGATCCTGATCGCAGTGGCGTTCTGGGAATCGCACCGGCTCGCCGCCCTGGCCGGTCTGACCGCCTTCTTCCTGGCCGCCGGCGCCACCCTGGTCATACTCGCCATGCACAAGGCGCGGACCCGGCCGCGGCTGTTCGAGGCGAGCCTCGCCGAACTGGCCAAGGACCGCCAGCAATTGCGCCCCGGGCCATGAACCGGCAATTGGCCGCGCTGGCCGAGCAGCGTCGCCTGCTGGCAGCCAGAGCTGCCCTCCAGCGCGCCATTCTGGCACACGACATGCAGCCCTGGCGCACACGCCTGGCGCTGGCCGACCAGGGCATGGCGGCTCTGCGCTACGTCGGCCGCCACCCGCTACCGCTGGCGGCGGCTACCCTGCTGCTGGTCGCCCTGCGTCCCCGCCCGCTCCGCAGGTGGCTGCAGCGCGGCTGGTTGGCCTGGCGGATCGGACGTCGGCTGCGTTGTGTCTGACGCCGTAGCGGCGGCCCACCCGGCCGCTCACTTGCCGCGCATGAACATGCGGTCGAGGTCGGCCAGGGTCAGTTGGAACCAGGTCGGCCGGCCGTGATTGCACTGGTCGGCCCGCTCGGTATGCTCCATGTCGCGCAGCAGTGCGTTCATCTCGGGCAGGGTCAGGCGGCGGTGGGCGCGCACCGCACCGTGGCAGGCCAGGGTCGCCAGCATCTCGTCACGACGCGCGGTGAGGGCCTGGCTGGCGCCGAACGCGTGGATGTCCTGCAGCACCTCACGCGCCAGGCGCTCGGCATCGGCCCCCGCCAGCATGGCCGGCACCGCGCGCACCGCCAGGTGGGTAGGCGAAGCGACGCTGATCTCGAAAGACATCTGCGCCAGCATCGTAGCGTGCTCCGTCGCGGTCGCCATCTCCAGCGCGCTGGCCTGGAACACCAGAGGAATCAGGAGCGGCTGCGCCGCCAGCCGTCCTTCCGCCAGGGCGGCCTTGAGGCCCTCGTAGAGTATGCGCTCGTGGGCGGCATGCATGTCCACCACCAGCAGGCCGTGGTCGTTCTCGGCCAGTATGTAGATGCCGCCGACCTGGCCGATGGCGTAGCCCAGGGGTGGCATGGCCTCCGACCCGGCCGCCTGGGCCGGCTCGGCCAGGGCATCGGCGACCATGGCGTAGTAGGACCGGGGCTCGGCGGCGCGCAGGGGCATGACCTGCTGCGACCAGCCGCCTTGAGGCGGGAGCGTCGGAGCCGGGGCGGGAGTCACGTCGGGCAGGGCTACGCTACCCTCCCCCTCCAGCCGGGAGGGCGCAACGCGCCCCAGCGCCCGCTCCAGGACATGGAAGACGAACTGGTGAACGGCCTGGCCCTGGCGGAAACGCACCTCGGTCTTGGCCGGGTGGACATTGACGTCGACCTGCGCGGGCGGCAGCTCGAAATACAACACATAGGCGGGGTGACGGTTGTAATGGAGGATGTCGCGGTAGGCCTCGCGCACGGCATGGCCGAGCAGCTTGTCACGTACGTAGCGGCCGTTGACGAACAGGTACTGGGCGTCGCGGCCGGCACGGCTGTAGGCCGGCAGGCCGGCTAATCCGGTCAGGCGCAGGCCGCCGGCCGCCTCGTCGATGGTGCGGGCGGCAGTCTCGAACTCCTCGCCCAACAGGGCCACCGCGCGTTCACCGGCGCCCTGGCGGGGCAGCCGCCAGGCCACCCTGCCGTTGTGACGCAGTTCGAAGGCCACCGCCGGCCGCGCCAGGGCGGCGCGGCGCAGGGCCTCCTCGCAGTGGCCATACTCGGTCGCCACGGTCTTGAGGAACTTGCGCCGCGCCGGGGTATTGAAGAACAGGTCACGTACCTCCACCACGGTGCCGCGGCCGAGCGCGGCCGGTTCCGGCGCGCCGACGCGGCCGTCGGCGGCGGTGATGCGCCAGGCGTGGCCGCCGCCGGTCTCCCGGCTGGTGAGGGCAAGCCGTGCCACTGCGGCGATGCTGGCCAGGGCCTCGCCGCGGAAACCCATGCTGGCGACCGCCTCCAGATCGGCCAGGCTCGCGATCTTGCTGGTGGCATGACGGGCCAGGGCGTGACCGAGGTCGGCGGCGGCGATGCCCTGGCCGTCGTCGGCGACCCGGATCAGCCGCACGCCGCCCTCCTCCAGGTCGACTCGTATCTCGCCCGCCCCGGCATCGAGGCTGTTCTCGACCAGTTCCTTGAGGGCGGCGGCCGGCCGCTCGACCACCTCGCCGGCGGCGATCTGTGAGATGAGCAGATCCGGCAATGGGCGAATTTTCGACATCACGCCATTCTACCCGCTGGGCGCGCTACAATGCCCTCATGCCGATCAAGTCTTATCTAGCCCGCTTGACCGCACGCCGAGGAGGGCACACGCACCGGAACCACGCCGCTGCGCGGGTGGTGATCAAGAAACCGGTGTCCTGGCAGAAGCGGCTGTTCTGGGGCGCGCTGCTGACCCTCACTACCGTGCTGACCGGAGTCGGCCTGTTCATCGGCGGTCAGTACTCGGTCGGCTACAACAGTTTCGACGTCACCCGGCGAATCGCCAGCCTGACGCAGGAGAACAGCGACCTGCGTGCCCACAACGAGGAATTGTCTGACGCCCTCAAGACCGCCACCACGCAGTTGCACATCGAGCAGGGCGCGCGCCGCTCCATGGAAGGCCAGATCCTCCGCTTGGAGGACGAGCGCAACCGGCTCAACCGCGACCTTGCCCTGTTCGACAACCTGTTCCCCACCGCCGGGGCAGAGGGGCGACCCATCATCCGGGGTTTCCGCATCGAGCCCGCCGGCGGCTCGTGGCGCTACCGCATACTCATCATGCGGCCAGGCAGGTCACAGGACACCTTCAGCGGCAACCTGCAGATCCAGGTCCGCTACCGGCAGGACGGCCGGGACATCCTGGCCACGACGCCGGAAACCGGCAAGATCTCCGAACGCCTGCAGTTCCAGCGCTACCAGCGGGTGGAGGGGCACTTCCAGGCGCCGGACGGGGCAAAACTGCTTGGCGCGGTGGCACGTGTGATGGAGAATGATAGACTTGTATCAGAATCGATCTATAAACCCTGATATTCTGAATTAACTGAAACCGGGACAAGATAATTGATACCGGCCGTGATGAGGTAAGCGTCATGTTTGCGAAGAAGCCCAGCCCTGCCAGCACCGGCAGCATCGATTGCCTGATCGGCGCCAAGACCCGCATCATCGGCGACATACAGTTCGAGGGCGGCCTGCGCGTGGACGGCCAGATAAAGGGCAACATACTGGGCAGCCAGCACAGCATGCTGATCATCAGCGAGCAAGCCCGCTTGGAGGGGGAGATCTGCGCCACCCAGGCCATCATCTACGGCATGATCAACGGCACCGTCCGGATCGAGGACCACCTGGAACTGCAACCCAATGCCCGCATCATCGGCGACGTACAGTACCGCACCCTGGAGATGCATCCGGGCGCCATCGTCGAGGGCCGCCTGATCCACAAGGCCACCGTCGAGGCGGACACCCGCCTGCTGCCCGACATCGACGCGACGACCGCGGCAAGAGACTACCAGCAGCCCGCCTGAACGAAGCGGAGGAAGCCATGCACGTCATACTCATGTCCGACCGCCTGGGGCACACCTTCAGCTTCGGGCTGAAACGCTACCACGCCTGGGTGGTCTTGGTCTTCGCCCTG
>JAQVJE010000088.1:0-4154 GCA_028695325.1 Gallionellaceae bacterium | reverse complement strand
ACCAGCAGCCCGCCTGAACGAAGCGGAGGAAGCCATGCACGTCATACTCATGTCCGACCGCCTGGGGCACACCTTCAGCTTCGGGCTGAAACGCTACCACGCCTGGGTGGTCTTGGTCTTCGCCCTGGCGACCATGATCGGCGCCGGCTTCCTCGGCTTCAACATCGCCGCCGAAGGCCGCGTCGTCCTGGCGGAGCAGACCAGCGAAACCGACCCCCAGGTCAACGAACTGGCCGTGCGCGTGGGTGAACTGCAGGCCCGCCTGGCCCGCCTGAACGCTATCGGCGAACGCGTCGCGGCCAAGGCCGGGGTGCCGCTGCCAGCCGTCACTGCCGAGGCCGGCCGAGGCGGCCCGCTGCTGGAGACTAACCCGCCGACGCTGAGCGCGGCCGAACTCGCCAGCCTGATCGAAAACCTGACCCAGCAGCTCGAACTGGCCTCCGACCAGCTCATGGTGCTCGACGCCGAACTGCTGCTGCGCCAGGCCAGCCAGGGCAAGTTGCCGATGGACCGGCCGGTCGCCCGCGGAGCCTACCTGTCGTCTGTATTCGGCACCCGCATCGACCCCTTCACCAGCCGCCCCGCCCGCCACGAGGGGCTGGACTTCGCCAACGAATTCGGCTCGCCCATCCTGGCTGCGGAGAGCGGCGTCGTGCTGGTGGTGCGCATGCACCCGCAGTATGGCAACTCTTTGGACGTCGACCACGGCAACGGCCTGGTCACCCGCTATGCCCACGTCTCACGCATACTGGTGAAGAAGGGCGACCTCGTCAAACGCGGCCAGACCATCGCCGAGATGGGCTCCACCGGCCGCTCGACCGGTCCCCACCTGCATTTCGAGGTCATGAAGGACGGGGTCCCACAGAACCCGATGGGTTATTTGTCGCCGGCCTCCTGAGCCGCCTCGTAGAGTGACGGCGTGACTCTGGCCGAGGCCAGGTACTCGCGCAGGTGCTTGATCTCCTGCTTGCTGCACACATTGCTGTGATGGGGGCGGTGCAGCACCCCCTCGACGCCGTTCAACACCACCTTGAAGCGGGCGCCTTGGATGGGCTCCAGCGCGGCGCCCAGATGGTGCAGGAAGGACTCCACCTCGCGCCAGTGTATGTTCGCGCTGATCGGGTCCTGGAAGATCGCGCGGATGAAGTGATCGTGCTTGTGGCTCATGGCTATCCCCGCGGTTGAGATGCTTCAGGATACGCCATGGGCAAACACCGGCAATCAGTCTTGCCATAGCCAGACGGCGAACACGGCGACAAACCAAGACATTGCCAGCAACGCGGGCAGTCCGGCACAGCGATAGCCCAGCACGGGCAGCAAGGCAGAGCTCAGGAACAGCAAGGCACGCAGGCCGGCAAAGCGGTTGAGGCGGCGACGCGCGGCGGCATGCCAGGGCGTGGCGACGCCCGGCCGTAACCAGACCGGCGCCAGCTGCGCGGCCGCGCCGCTGACCAGGGGAAACAGGAAACCTGGCAGGAAGACGGCGAGCGGCGCCGCCAGGTCCAGCCAGGCGCCCAGCAGGGCGCACGCGAAGCCGGCCAGCGCTGCCGCCAGCACCGGCTCGCCACCGCTCAGGGACAGGATTTCGTGCCGGTACAGGCGCCCCCAGGCCAAAACCAGCCGGATCAGCGGCCAGGCCCAGGCGGCCAGGCCCAGGCCGGCCAGCCAGCCCAAGCCGACGGCCTTGCCCACGGCCAGCAGCAGCGCCCCCGCCAGCGCCCAGGGCAGGTCCTGGCGCAGGCGACGGCCGACCGCCGGGTCGGGCCGGTTGCTCAGGGTGGGCATCAGCACCTGCAGGGTGCCGATGGCGGTGAGGCCGACGAAGCCGTACAGGTTGACGTGGACGTGGAAGGCACGCAACGCCATGTGCCAGTCTGGCCGCCAGGGGATCAGCATGGCTGCCGCCAGGCCGAGCGCCAGGCAGGCCATGGCGGCCAGGTACCAGGCCAGGCCCGGATGTGCCGGCCCCACCGACTGGCGCCCCTTGCCCCGCATCCACGCCAGCATGGCCAAGGCGCCGGCCAGGGCCAGGCCGGCCGCCGGCGTGACCAGGGCGTAATCCAGCCAGCCGGCGAAGACCGGCAGGACGAGGCCGCCAGCCGCCGCCATCGCCCAGGGCAGGCGTCCCAGCCAGGCCCCGGCGCCGCGGCTGCGGCTCAGCACCGGCACGAAATGCTGCATCGCCGCGCTGATCAGGCTCATCACCCCGACCGCCAGCACCAGATGGGCCCAGAAGGGCGCCGGCAGCCTGGCGGCCATGGGCAGGGCGAGCCCGGCCGCCAGCAGGACAAGGGTGGCGGCGAGCAGGGCGAGCAGCATTCAGACCCGGATGAAGTCGATCACCACCCCGCCCGCGCCCTGCTCCAGGTAGTTCACCTCGACGTGGTCGCCATAGCGGTCCGCCATCTGCTGCAGCAGGGGGATGGGGTTGTGGTCGTTGACGAAACGCATGCGCTCGCCCGGCTGCAGGGCATCCAGGGCGCCGAAGATGGCGGCATGGCGGAAGCGCTTGGCGATGCCGCGGGCGTCGAAGGGATAGATGCCGTCGGGCGAGGTGTGGTCATGGATGGCGATGCGCATGATGACTCCAGTCAGGGTTGCAAGGCTGCGCATGATGGCCAGGGCGGCCGGCCGCCGCCTTGACCATGATCATGCCGCGGCGCCCTCAGGCCGCCTTGAGATAGCGCGCCTTGGCCGCGCGCGCCGCGGCGGCCTCCTCCGCGCTATAGGCCTGGCCGGACCAGAGCAGATTGTAGGCGATCTCCTCGTTGCCGTTTTCGCACAATTCCAGCACCCGTCTGAACAGCGGCTGGAAGGTGGCCGAACGGTGCGAGCGCTCGTGCTCGGCGAAGGAGCGCCAGAAGGTCACGATCAACGCCTCGCGTCCCTTCAGCGGGCTCTCCACCGCCTGCCCCACCGTGGAGCCCTCATTGGACACATGACCGGAATTCAGTGCCACGAAGCCGCCCACGAAGCCGGTGTCGGAGTGGTAGGTCTTGACGTTCTCGCACAGTTCGGCGACCCGTTCCTCCAGGTCGTCGACCGCATAGCCGGGCCGCAGGACGACCCGGTTGACCGTGATGACGCCGTCGTTTTCGAAACCGTTGATGAGTGCCATTGCGTCTCTCCTTGATCAGAAAACAATCATGTACTGATATACGGGGTTGAAAGAGTGGCGCCACGGGCGCCATGCCTTTACCATAGTAAATCAGTCGGGATTGATCAAGGTCGACGCGCCAGCACCTGCACCACGGCGCCGCGGCCCTGGTGGTAGAGGCCTTCGTGGATGTCGCGCTCGACCTCCTGGCCGAGTTCCATGGCGAGCGGCGCCAGTTCGGCGCGCAACTCGGCCAGGCTCATCATGAGGGCGGCATCGGGCGGGCCGCCGCTGGCGAAGCTGAGCTGCGCGGGGGTGTAGGCCTCGAGCAGGAACACCCCGCCCGGCGCCAGCGCGCGCGCCACCCCGGCGTGCACGCGGCGGCGCAACGCTGGCGACAGATGGCAGAAGATCGACACCACGGCGTCCCAGCACGCCTCGCCGAGGTCCAGTTCGGCTAGGTCGGCATGCACGGTCTCGATCGTCACCCCGGCCGCCTCGGCCAGGCGGCGGGCCTTGGCCAGGCCGACCGCCGAGGCGTCCACGCCGGTGACCGCGAGGCCGCGCCGGGCCAACCAGACCGCATTGCGCCCCTCGCCCTCGCCCAGGCAGAGCACGCGGCCGGCCGCCGGCAGGCGTTCAGCCATGGCGACCAGGAAGTCGTTCGGCGCGGTGCCATAGGCATAGTCCTCGCCGGCATAGCGCTGGTCCCACATGGCTTACCCGTGCCACCAGCGCGGCGATTCGCGCTCAATCATGGTTGCCCAGGCGGGGATAGTCGGTATAGCCCCGCTCCTCGCCGCTGTAGAGGGTGGCGTAGTCGAGCGGGTTGAATGGTTTGGCGAGACGGAAACGCTCGACCAGGTCCGGATTGGCGATCATCAGGCGACCGAAGGCGATGGCGTCGGCGGCGCCCGACTCGATAGCGGCCATGGCGGCGGTGTAGCCGTAGCCGTTGTTGAGTATCAGGTTGCCGCGGTAGACCGCGCGCAGGCGGCCATAGTCGAACGGCCGCCATTCCTCCTCGGGGGTACCGCCGGTGCCGCGCAACACGTCC
>JAQVJE010000087.1:6098-9904 GCA_028695325.1 Gallionellaceae bacterium | reverse complement strand
CCGTCGTCTTGGCTACTGTCTTGGCCGCCTCCTGCGACGCCACCGGAGCCGTTGGAGCGCTCCCGGCCGGTCCGCCGACAAGCAATGCAAGGAACGCCAGGAGCGTGGTGGCCGGTCTTGGGTGGGGGAACTTCATGGCGGCACCTCAGGGGTGAGTGGATGCGGGTCGCATGTACGCAACGTACTGCCGCACCCGCCCCGCGTCAATGACAACGGCCGCCGCAGCGGCCGTTGCCTGTCCGGGCATTGATATCGATCAAAGATGCGGCTCGACGATGCGCCGGTACCACTCATGGAAATGCACCATGCCGTCCTCGGTGGGCGACTGGTAGGGGCCAACCTGGCTGATGCCCTGTTCAAACAGGGCCTTGCGGCCGTTGTGCATGCCGTAGCAGATGTCGTCGTCCTCGATGGCAGTCTCACGGTAGGCGGCCTGCTCGGCCTCGACGTAGTCGCGCTCGAACAGGGCGATCTCTTCCGGATAGTAGTACTCGACCACGTTCAGGCAGGACTCGACGCCGGTGGGCACGATGGTGCTCACGCACAGGGTGTGCGGGTACCACTCCACCATGATGTTGGGGTAGTAGGTCAGCCAGATGGCACCAAACTCGGGCGGGCGGCCGTTGCGGTACTTCAGCACCTGCTCGCTCCAGCGCCGGTAGACCTCGCTGCCGGGCCGGGCCAGGGCATGGTTGACGCCCACGGTCTGCACCGACCACCAGTCGCCGTACTCCCACTTCAGCTCGTCGCAATCGACGAACTGGCCCAGGCCGGGATGGTAGGGGACCACGTGGTAGTCCTCCAGGTATACCTCGATGAAGGTCTTCCAGTTGAACCGGTAGTCGGTGATGATCGTCTTGTCGTAGACGTAGCCGGAGAAGTCCAGGTCGCGGGCGGCGGCCATCTTGGAGAGGTCGGCGACGACGTCGCGCTTGCCCTCGAAGAGCAGGCCGTTCCAGCCCTGCAGGGTCTTCTTGCCGAGATTCAGGCAGGGGTTGTCCGGGAAGTGCGGCGCCCCCATCAGCTTGCCGTCGAGGTCGTAGGTCCAGCGATGGAAGGGACAGACGATGTTGGGGTTGTTGCCGCGCCCCTTCAGCATCTGGGCCTGGCGGTGCCGGCAGACGTTGGACATCAGCTCGACGCCGCGCTCGTTGCGCACCAGCATCTTGCCGCCGCCGTGCAGCCAGTCGAGGACGTGGTAATCGCCCTGCGCGGGTACCATCAATTCGTGCCCCACGTACCCCGGTCCATCTTCGAACAGGAGCTTCATCTCCAGTTCGTAGAGCTTCGGGTCGAAGTACCAGTCCACCGGCAGCGCCGGGCTGGCCTTAGCGAGAACAGAAGCGCCTGCCAGGTCGGACATGGCCCATTCCCCCAAGAGTCAGGTTACGAAAAAGGACGGCGATTATGCCCCCGCCCCCCTGGCCGGGCAAGCCGGATTTTCGATGTCAAGGTCTCGATTCAGGGGTAGGCCGCGGTCACCGCGTAGCCGGCGGCTTTGAGGCCGCCGAGGTCGAGCGCCAGGCTGAATTCGTGCTCGCTCTCGGGCGCGATGCCCGCCTGCACTGCCCCAGCCTTGCCAAGGTAGTCGACCGGCGCGAAAGCACGTTGCGCCAGGACGCCACCGCGCACGTCGGTCAGCTTGAGCACGAGATGGGGCCAGGGCTGCAGCTGGCCGGATCGGTTGCTGAAGGCGACCCGCAGGGTCGCCTTGCCGGCCGCCACGGGATCGGTCTCCAGTGCGGAGGCTTCGATGCGCACGGCGCGGACATCACCCAGCAGGGGGACCGTGCAGCCCAGGGGATGGCAGGCCGCTGCCAGCGCCGGCCGCAACGCCGGCAGCCATGACGCCAATTGGCCACGCAGGAAATAAACGGCCTGGGCAACCAGCACCAGGGCCAGCACGACGGCCAGCAAGAGGTCGAGAGTGCCGCGCCGGCGCCCGTTCCCGCGTGCCGTCCTGCCGGCGGGGCGGGACGGTAGTTCGGCCATCAGTATGGTGTCCCCCACCTTGATCGGCTGTCGGGTGTCATGGCTGCGCCCAAACAGCGTGAAAGTGCCCGGCACCGGGCAGGGCCGGGCGGCTGCCCACCGCGAGATCGCCGCGGCATCTCCCCGGACGGCCGCCTGGTACCTGGGCGGCGGCGCCGTTTCGGTGGGGTCCGGCACCAGGCTGGCACCGGCGTCGAATACCGCCCGGCAGCGGCCGCAGCGCACCTGACCGCGGCGTGCATCGAGCTGCTCCCGGCTGAGGCGGAAGGTGGTGCGGCACTCGGGGCAGGTGGTGAGCATGGCTTCCCTGATCTTGCTTTGCGGGAAATCCCCTATTTCCGGATCCCGCTCAATCGGGCCCAGCCCTCCTCGGTGGCATCGTGGCGCATGGCGAAGGTGTCCGCATAGATCGCCATCACCTCCCCGGCCTGCGCCTCCAGTATGCCGGACAGGACGATCGTCCCGCCGGACCGGACATGGGCTGCCAGTAGAGGCATCAGGGCCTTGAGCGGATTGGTCAGTATGTTGGCGACCACCACATCGTAGAGCCCGTCCGCCAGTTCGCCGGGCAGCATGAACTCGCAGGCGACGCCGTTGGAGCTGGCGTTGTCGCGCGCCGCCTGCACCGCCAGGGGATCGATGTCGACCCCGACCACCCGTGCGGCGCCCAGGCGGGCGGCCGCGATGGCCAGGATGCCCGAACCGCAGCCGTAGTCGAGCACCGTTTCGCCACCCCGCAGGTTGGCCTCCAGCCACTGCAGGCACAGGCGGGTGGTAGGGTGGCTGCCGGTGCCGAAGGCGAGGCCGGGGTCGAGCACGATGGTGATGGCCTGCGGGTCGGGTGCCTGGTGCCAGGACGGCACGATCCACAGCCGGCCGGAGATGGGGATGGGGTCGAACTGCGACTGTGTGAGGCGCACCCAGTCCTGCTCCGCGACCGTCTCGACCTCGTATTCGCTGTCGGCCGGCAAGCCCAGCCCGGAAAGCAGTGCCGCCACGTCGGCGTCCTCGTCGAGCAGGGCCACCAGCCAGTTGCGCTTCCATGACTTCGGGTCGGCCAGGCCCGGCTCGCCAAACTGCGCCTCCTCGGCCGCGGTGCCGGCGTCACGGTCCTCGATGGCGACCGACAGGGCGCCAGCCGCCATCAGGGCGTCGGACAGGGCCTCGGCGCGGTCGCCGTCGACTGCCAGTCTGAGAGAAAGCCAGGGCATGACCTAGCCCCGGTAAGGCAGCACCACCCCCGCCTGCACGGAGGCGGGGGTGACGAAATCAGCCAAGTCGCCGGCCACCGCTCAGCCCTTCTTCTGCAGGCCGAGCTTCTGTTCCAGGTAGTGGATGCTCACGCCGCCCTGTAGCACGGCGGCGTCGCTGAGCAGTTCCTGGTGCAACGGTATGTTGGTCTTGATGCCCTCGACGACCATCTCCGACAGGGCGATGCGCATGCGGGCGATGGCCTGCTCGCGGGTCGCGCCGTAGGTGATCAGCTTGCCGATCATGGAGTCGTAGTGCGGCGGCACGTAGTAGTTCTGGTAGACGTGCGAATCGACCCGGATGCCGGGGCCGCCGGCGGCGTGGTAGAGGGTGATGCGGCCGGGCGACGGCACGAAGGTACGGGGGTCCTCGGCGTTGATCCGGCACTCGATGGCGTGGCCCTTGAAGTGCACATCCTTCTGCTTCACCGACAGCTTCTCGCCGGCGGCGATGCGAATGGTCTCCTGGACGATGTCGACGCCGGTGATCAGCTCGGTGACCGGGTGCTCGACCTGCACGCGGGTATTCATCTCGATGAAGTAGAACTCGCCGTTCTCGTACAG
>JAQVJE010000087.1:0-5998 GCA_028695325.1 Gallionellaceae bacterium | reverse complement strand
TACTTCGCCTCGGCGTCGGCCTCGGAGTGCACCGCGACGGTCTTGATGCCCATCTCGCGGCAGGCGCGCTGGATGCGCAGGGCGATCTCGCCCCGGTTGGCGATCAGTATCTTTTCAAACATGGGCGGCCTCCGGCGCTTAGCCGATGATGAACAGTGGTTCGCCGTATTCCACCGGTTGGCCGTTCTCAACCAGGATCGCCTTGATGGTGCCGCCGACGTCGGCCTCGATCTCGTTCATCAGCTTCATGGCCTCGATGATGCACAGGGTATCGCCGGCGCCGACCTGCTGGCCGACCTCGACGAAAGACTTGGCGCCCGGCGAAGGCGAACGGTAGAAGGTACCGACCATGGGCGACTTGACCACGTGGCCCTCCGGCTGCGCCTCCGCCACGGGGGCCGGCGCGGCGGCCGGGGCGGCGGCGGGCGCCAGGGCCTGCATCATCGGGGCGTGGGCGTACATCGGCTGGGCACCGGCTAGCACACTGCTGATGCGGACCCTCTCCTCGCCCTCGGTGATCTCCAGTTCAGCGATGCCGGACTCCTGCACCAGGTCGATCAGTTTCTTCAGCTTGCGCAGATCCATTCAGTTTTCCTCCAGGGCGTGGAGGGCATAGCCCAGCGCGAACAGGTAGCCGTTCGCGCCCAGGCCCGTGATGACGCCCACCGCCAGGTCGGAGAAGTACGACTTGTGGCGGAAGGGCTCGCGGGCGTGGACGTTGGACAGATGCACCTCGATAAACGGGATCGCCACCGCCGCCAGGGCGTCGCGCAGGGCGACGCTGGTGTGGGTGTAGGCGGCGGGGTTGATGATGATGAAGCCGACGTCCTGCGAACGCGCGGCATGGATACGGTCGATCAGCTCGCCCTCGGCGTTGCTCTGGAAGCACTCCACGGCGACGCCGGCGGCCTCGCCCTGCTCCCGCAACGCTGCGTCGATGTCGGCCAGGGTCTGGCTGCCATAGTGCGCCGGTTCACGGGTACCCAACAGGTTGAGGTTGGGGCCGTGCAGGACGAGTATCCTGCGGGACGCGGCCTGGGCCGTGGACTTGGACTGGCGCTTTCTGGGCATCGTGATGGAGCCACATGGGCGAGTTGAGGCCGGCGAAGTTTGCCGAAATCGGCCCCACTTGTCCAGAATTTGCCAGAAACTTCGGCAAATCAACGGGTTCCCAGGCGCAAATCGCCCATTTCCGGCGCCATCGTCTAAAATCGCCCATTCCGTCCCGTCCACTGCACCACCCCATGCCCCCGGCCACCCCGCAGCCCCTGACCCTCTGGCGCCTCACGGACGGCAAGCCCGGCCATGAAAAACAGACCCTGGGCCTGGCCAACGCCCTCGCCCGGCTGGCCGACTGCCAGCGCTTCGACATCCCCGCCCCGGCGCGCGCCGCCGCCCTGCTCGACTGGCTCGCCGGCCGCTTCCCGGCCGGTGCCGGCCGGCCGGCGCCAGACCTCATCCTGGCCGCCGGCCACGCCACCCATGCCGCCGCCCTGGCCGCCCGGCGCGCCCATGGCGGTCGCATCGTGGTCCTGATGCGGCCCAGCCTGCCGCTGGCCTGGTTCGACCTCTGTCTGATCCCCGAGCACGACGCCCCGCCGGCACGCCCGAACGTACTGGCGACCTGCGGCGTGCTCAACGCCGTTACCCCGACGAACGGCCACGCCCCCTCCGCCGGGCTCATCCTGATCGGCGGCGAGTCGCCCCATTTCCGGTGGGAGGACGACATCATCGTCGATCAGGTGCGCGCCGTAGTCGCCGGGTCCCCGGCCGTGCACTGGCGCCTCACCGACTCGCGCCGCACCCCGGCGAGCCTGTTGCCCCGCCTGGCCGCCGGCGTCGCCGGCCTGGAGATACTGCACCATGCCGACACCCCGCCCGGCTGGCTGGAACAGGCCCTGGCCGAGACCGGCCAGGCCTGGGTCACCGAAGACAGCGTGTCCATGGTCTACGAGGCCCTGACCGCGGGGTGCGCCGTGGGCCTGCTGAGCCTCCCTGCTGCCGGCACGTCCCGGATCGGCCGAGGCATCGCCGACCTGGTGCGGAACGGCCGCGTCACCCCCTTCGCCGACTGGCAGCGCTCCGGCCGCCTGGCCCCGCCTCCCGGCCGTTTCGACGAGGCGGAACGCTGCGCCCGTGCGATACTTGAGCGATGGTTCCCGAACGCAAACTGACCGTCGTCCAGGTGTTGCCCGCCCTGGAATCCGGCGGCGTCGAGCGCGGCACCCTGGAGGTAGGCAAGTACCTGGCCGGCCAGGGCCACCGCTCCATCGTCATCTCCGCCGGCGGCCGCCTGGTCGACCAGCTGGTTCGCGAGGGCAGCGAACACGTCGCCTGGGCGATCGGCCGCAAGTCGCTCCTGACCCTGGCGCTCGTGCCCCGCCTGCGCCGCTTCCTGCGCGAACAACGGGTCGACATCCTGCACGCCCGCTCCCGCCTGCCGGCCTGGATCGCCTACCTGGCCTGGCGCGGCATGGACCCGGCGACCCGGCCGCACTTCGTCACCACGGTGCACGGCCCCTATTCGGTTAACGCCTACAGCGCGGTGATGACCCGGGGCGAGCGGGTGATCGTCATTTCCGAGATGATCCGCGACTATGTATTGAAGAACTACCCTGCCACCGACCCGGACAAGCTGCGCCTGATCTACCGCGGCGTCGATCCGGCCGAGTTCCCCTACGGCTACCGCCCCGCCGAGGGCTGGCTCGCCGGGTGGTACCGCAACTTCCCCGAGACCCGCGGCAAACGCCTCGTCACCCTGCCGGCGCGAGTGACGCGCTGGAAGGGCCAGGAGGACTTCATCGAACTGCTCGCCCGGCTCAAGGACCAGGTGCCCGACCTGCACGGCCTGCTGGTGGGCGATATCAAGGAAGGCAAGGACCGCTTCCTGGATGAGTTGAAGGCCAAGGCGGCCGAGCGGGGCGTCCTCGACCGGATCACCTTCACCGGCCACCGCAGCGACTTGCGTGAGGTCATGGCCATCTCCGCCGTGGTCCTGTCGCTGTCGCGCGCGCCGGAGGCTTTCGGCCGGGTGAGCCTGGAGGCGCTCAGCCTCGGCCGACCGGTGCTCGGCTACGACCACGGCGGCGTCGGCGAGCAGCTGGCAGCACTGTTACCGGAGGGCACGGTACCGGTGGGCGATTTGAACACCCTGGTCGGGTGCTTGGCGGCCTGGCTGGCCGAACCGCCCTTGCCTGCAGCCGGTAACCCCTTCACCCTGGAAAGCATGCTGGGCGATACCTTGATCGTTTATCATGAGTTGGCCAGATCAAGCGGATCGCAAACCTTACTGACTCAACTACCAAATACCAACCTATGAAAGCCGTGATCCTGGCCGGTGGCCTCGGCACCCGCATCTCCGAGGAGACCCACCTGAAGCCCAAGCCGATGATCGAGATCGGTGGCCGGCCCATCCTCTGGCACATCCTCAAGATGTACTCCGCCCACGGTGTCAACGACTTCGTCATCTGTTGTGGCTACAAGGGCTACCTCATCAAGGAGTACTTCGCCAACTACTTCCTGCATATGTCCGATGTCACCTTCGACATGCAGCATAACCGCATGGAGGTGCACCAGCGCAAGGCCGAGCCCTGGCGGGTCACCCTGGTGGATACCGGCGAGGATACCCTCACCGGCGGCCGCCTGAAGCGGGTGGCCGACTACCTGCGCGACGAGGAGGCATTCTGCTTCACCTACGGCGACGGCGTCTCCGACGTGGACATCGGCGCCGAGATCGCCTTCCACCGCCAGCATGGCCGGCTCGCCACCGTGGTGGCGGTGCGCCCGCCCGGGCGCTACGGTGCACTGGAACTGGACGGCACCCGTGTCACCGGTTTCACCGAGAAGCCGCGCGGTGACGGCGGCCTGATCAATGGCGGCTTCTTCATCCTGTCGCCCAAGTGCCTGGACCTGATTGACGGCGACCAGACCAGTTGGGAAGGCGAGCCCCTCAGCCGCCTGGGCGCCATGGGCGAAATGATGGCCTTCGAGCACGCCGGCTTCTGGCAGCCGATGGACACCCTGCGCGAGAAGAACCTGCTGGAGGAACTGTGGGCCTCGGGCCGCGCACCTTGGAAGGTGTGGCCGTGAACCGCGACTTCTGGCAGGGCAAGCGGGTCTTCCTGACCGGTCACACCGGCTTCAAGGGCGGCTGGCTGGCTCTCTGGCTGAGCGAGATGGGCGCCGAGGTGCACGGCTATGCCCTCACCCCGCCCACCGATCCCAACCTGTTCACAGTGGCCGGAGTTGCCGGACGCCTGGCCAGCAGCACAATCGCCGATATCCGAGACACCGAGGCCATGGCGCGGGCCATGCGGGTCGCTCGCCCGGACATCATCCTGCACCTGGCGGCCCAGCCCCTGGTAAGGCATTCCTATGTCGAGCCGGTGGAGACCTACGCGGTCAATGTCATGGGTACCATCCACCTGCTGGAGGCGGCCCGGCGCAGCCCCCACCTCAAGGCCATCGTCAACGTCACCACTGACAAGTGCTATGAGAACCGGGAATGGGTGTGGCCCTACCGGGAGAACGAAGCCATGGGCGGCGCCGACCCCTATTCCAGCAGCAAGGCCTGCTCGGAACTCGTGACCGCCGCCTGGCGCGCCTCCTTCCTGGCCGCCGCCGGCATCCACCTGGCCAGTGCTCGGGCCGGCAATGTCATCGGAGGCGGTGACTGGGCGGCCGACCGCCTGGTACCCGACTTCCTGCGCGCCCTGGATGCCGGCAAGATTCTCGACATCCGCTCCCCCGACGCTATCCGGCCCTGGCAGCACGTGCTGGAACCCCTGACCGGCTACCTGCTCCTGGCCGAACGCCTGTACGACGAGGGCGAGACCTTTGCTGAGGGCTGGAACTTCGGCCCCGACGAGCACGACGCCCGGCCGGTACGCTGGATCGTCGACCACTTATGCCGCCAGGTCCCCGGCGCCGCCTGGCAATGCGACACCGCGCCTCAACCCCACGAGGCCAACACCCTCAAGCTGGACAGTGCCAAGGCCAAGGCACGGCTGGGCTGGCAGCCACGCTGGGACCTGGCCGAGGCCCTCACCCGCACCTTGGACTGGCACCGGGCCTGGCGCTCGGGCGCCGACATGACCGACATCTGCCTGGCGCAGATCCGGGACCATCAGGCCAGCGCAACGCAGGTATGAGCGCCCGCTTCGACCTCATCGCCACCCCGCTTGCCGGCCTGGTGGTCGTGCAGCGCAAACCCCTGGGCGATACACGGGGCTACTTGGAACGTCTGTACTGCGCCGACGAACTGGCGCCACTGCTGGGCGGCCGTAGCGTGGCCCAGGCCAACCACACCCTGACGGCCCGGCGTGGCACCGTGCGTGGCCTGCACTACCAGCGGCCGCCCCATGCCGAGACCAAACTGGTGAGTTGTCTGCGCGGCGAGGTGTACGACGTGGCAGTGGACCTGCGCCCCGGCTCGGCCACCTTCCTGCACTGGCATGCCGAGCTACTGAGCGCCGACAACCACAAGGCCCTGCTGATCCCCGACGGCTTCGCCCACGGCTTCCAGACCCTCACCGACGACTGCGAGATGCTGTATTTCCACACCGCCGCCTACCACGCACCGGCCGAGGCCGGCCTGCAACCGGCTGACCCGCGTCTGGCCATTGCCTGGCCCTTGCCGGTGGCCGGAGTGTCGCCACGGGATGCCGACCATCCCCTGCTGGCGCCTGACTTTCCCGGAGTAACCCTATGAAGTGCCGTCATTGCGGGGCCGAACTGGACCTGTCCCTAGTGGACTTGGGCAGCGCACCGCCCTCTAACGCCTACCTGACCGAGAGCACCCTGCACGCCCCGGAGAAGTGGTACCCGCTGCGGGTCTTGGTGTGCCGGGAATGCTGGCTGGCCCAGACCGAGGACTTCTCCCAGGCCCACGAGCTGTTCGATGCCGACTACGCCTATTTCAGCGGCTTCTCCAGCAGTTGGCTGGTCCATTGCGAGCGCTACGTCGCCGCCATGGCAGAGCGCTTTAGCCTCGGTCCGG
>JAQVJE010000086.1 GCA_028695325.1 Gallionellaceae bacterium | reverse complement strand
CGGTTCCACCGCTTCCTTTACCAGCAGTCCGCTGCCCGCCGCGTAGCCGAACGTCGACGTCCGCGTCTCTACCGCGCCGTGGACAGGGCCCGTCAGCAGGCTCAGGATGGCCAGCAGCCCGGCCAGGGTTCGTGGCATGGCTCTCCCTTTAGTTTAAATTCGGCCCCTCGGCGGCGGCCTTGACTTCCCTGCGACTTCTTTTAGGTCCGGCGGTCGGTGGGGCCACCCGCTATCGGGTGGGCGCTTCCATTCGGTACGCTATCGGCTTTGGTAGCAAAACTATTGGCTCGGGGGGACGGCGTCAAGAGAGCAGGTTTACTCGCCCCCCCATTGTCTGTCACCTATTGTCCTTGCCGCGAAAGCGCAAGGTTTTCTTTTTCTACCTATGTAGCAACGAGCAATTCTTCTTCCATTCAACAAGCTTGCTCAGTAGGAAGCGATCAATTTGCGGGTACAGCGGCAGGTTATCCTTCTGAATCTGGTAATCGAGGATGAAGCCATCGAGAACCGTAACGCGTCGACAGGAATGCAGCGTGTGCCCCACAAACTTACCTGCAGAAATCGCTTCGGACAGGCAGGTGGCGACCACCACTGAATTGGGCTCCGGCAACGGCTCTCGGCGATCAGGAGCACGATTCAAGACATTCGAGTAATCGTCCGCAGCAGAGCACTTCACCTCGAACAGATCATTCTGGTGCAGGGGTGTAGCGACCACGCCAACGCAGCGGCCACTTGCCGACCACTCGTCCGACAAGTCCCGCGCACGTCCTGCCGGTCCGAGACGACGGGAATCGGGTACGCTCAAAAAACCGATGTTCCCGCCCAGCGTATTAACGTGACGGAGGCCATCTAACTCCGGGCGCACCCGGAACGTCCCAGTATCAAGGTGACTCTGAACCTGACTCGCTCCGAACAAGAAAGCAAATCCGGGCGTGTGACCAGATCCAACGGCAAGATCGGTCGATTCGTCGTTATCCGGAATCAGATCGGGATCCAAGTCCGACGACGGTACACAAAGAACCGCCTTACCATTCACGCCGAACTCGTGATACGCAACTCGATCAGTTGCTTTAACCGCCAACAACCCAACGAACCCGATAAGCGTGGTGATAACGGCCCACCATGCATAGGTCGATGCTGTTCGTTTAGCTTTGCACATATGGGTTCGTTACGGCGTGCAGTGTGTACACCAGAGGCCACGCGGAACCACATCGAACGATTTTCCGAATGGCGTACCGCCAAAGGTCAGCGTCTCGCCGATGTTGGCCTCCACCCAGTCCACCAGCCGGGGATACTTGCCCGCCCATTTGGCAATCCAGGCCGCCAGGTCACGCTGGGCCTCCTGGCTGTCCCGGCGGTCATAGAGCCAACGCAGTTCCTGCAGGCAGTCGTCGTCCGCCTTGCGGGGGAGGTAATCCAGGGCATTGCGGAGGAAGTGCACATAGCACCGCTGCCAGGCAGCCTCCGACAGGACCTCGCCGATCGCCCGCTTCAAGCCGGCATGGTCGTCGGAAACGACAAACTCGACCCCGGCCAGGCCACGCTCCTTGAGCCGGACCAGGAAGTCCTTCCAGGTGCTCCGGCTCTCCCGGTTGGCCAGTTCCACCGCCAGGACCTGGCGCTGTCCCTCCCAGTTGATGCCGATGGCGACCAGCACGGCCTGGCTCTGGATGACGGCGTCCTCGCGCACCTTCTCGTAACGGGCATCCAGGATCAGGTAGGGGTACTCCTCCTCCAGGCGCCGGTTGGCGAAGCGGGCCAGGGAGTCATCCAGGCCCTTGTTGATCTGGCTGATGGTGCTGGCCGAGAAGGTGTGGCCGCACAGTTCCTCGGTGATGGCCTTGACCTTGCGGGTCGACACGCCTTGCACGTACATCTCGGCCAGAGCCGCCACCAGGGCCTTCTCGCTGCGCTGGTAGCGTTCGAACAGGGCGGTGGAGAACTCGCCGTTGCGGTCGCGCGGCACACTCAATTCCAGCTTGCCGATCCGGGTCACCAGGCTGCGGCTGTAGTAGCCGGCCCGATAGCCGCTACGGCTGGCCGTGCGTTCGCCGGGAGCGGCGCCCAGGAATTCGGTCATCTCGCCTTCCAGGACGGTTTGCAACGCCTCGCGCATGAGGTCTTTGAGCAGGTCTCGCTCTCCCGTCACCAGTTCCACCAGCGACAACTTCGTCTTATGCTCCTTCACGGTCATGGTTTGCCCTCCTTCGGGTCTAGGTCGATCTCGTCAATCAACCTCTTACCATGACCACCCCGCCTCTTCTACTCTGAAGCGCTTTTGCACATAACTCGGGACACTACCTCCAATTTGCGGCGGAATCCGTGTCCAGGTTGGCGCGGAATACGCATGACAGGCCACGTTCCATCGCGAGTCCGACCTGTTCCCGGCGTGCCGGCGCGCTCACCATTTTTTTGCAGCGATCTCCTTCATGACCTCGATCTCCAGGTCACGTTCGGCCACCAGTTTCTTCAGGCGCGCGTTCTCCTGCTCCAACTGCCGCAATCGCTTCACGTCGGCACTCTCCAGGCCGCCGAAATGCTTGCGCCAGTTGTAGATCGTCTGCTCGCTCACACCGTGCTTCTTGGCGACTTCACCTACCGGCGTCCGGTCGGCCTCCCTCAGGATCGCCACCATCTGCTCTTCACTGAAACGGCTCTTCTTCACTGCTCCCTCCTTACAGGTCTGGAGCCATCCTCTCAAGTTTTGGCTGGTCCGAAAATCCCGGGGCAGGTCATAGGTGGCTGGTGTCGCTGGTGCACAATTACACAGGAATTACACAAGACACCAGAAAAGCAAAAGGCCCGCATTGCTGCGGGCCTTGCTACATCTGGCTCCCCGACCTGGGCTCGAACCAGGGACCTGCGGATTAACAGTCCGTCGCTCTACCGACTGAGCTATCGGGGAATCGAGAGGCCGCGATATTACTGATTGGGCAGCCTCCGGTCAACATGGAATTGCCGTATCAGCGCGATTTTTTAGTCAGCCCTCGTGGGCGTGCGGGCGCGACGACGGGCGCGTGGTCACGGAAACCTGACGGGCGGGGGAGACCGTCGAGATGGCATGCTTGAAGATGGCCTGGACGGCCTGGTCATGGCCGCGCAGGAGGACCATGTATTGGTCGAAGGACTCGATCCGGCCAACTAGCTTGATGCCGTTGACCAGGAATATCGAGACCGTGGTGTGTTCCTTGCGCAGGGTGTTCAGAAACTGGTCCTGCAGGTTTTGCCGTTCGCTCATCTTTTATAACGGGGTCGAAAATGCCGGAAAAGATGATAACACTAACCCCTTATGGCGGCTTGAAAATTACATGAACCCCTTACATTGTATGGGTGTGGGTAACGGAGGCGCGTTGCAGCCATGAAATACAAGGATTACTACAAGGTACTCGGCGTGCACCGGAATGCCGGCGCCGACGAGATCAAGAAGGCTTACCGGCGGCTGGCGCGCAAGTATCACCCTGACGTGTCGCGCGAGAAGGATGCCGAGGAGCGCTTCAAGGAGGTGAACGAGGCCTACGACGTGCTCGGCGATGCCGAGAAACGCGTGGCCTACGACCAGTTGGGCGCCTACCGCAGCGGCCAGGAATTCAGGCCGCCGCCAGGCTGGGGCGGCCGCTTCAGCCAGGGTGGTCCTTCCCAGGCCGATTTCGGTGGCATGGATTTGAGCGACCTGTTCGCCCAGATGTTCGGCATGGGATCGGCCAGGACGGCCAGTGGGCGTGGTTTTTCCGCCGGCTTGCGTGGCCGGGACGTCGAGGCTACGGTCAGCCTGAGCCTGGAAGAGGCCTGCGCGGGGACCGAGAGGGGCCTGCAGATCGCCGCGCCCGGCCAGCCACCCAGGCAGGTCAAGGTGCGCATCCCGGCCGGCGTGTTGCCGGGGCGGCGGCTGCGCGTGCGCGGCAAGGGGGAGGCTTCGATGCACGGCGAGGCTGGCGATCTGTTGCTACGCATAGAGGTCGCGCCGCACCCGCTGTTCCGGCTCGATGGCCGGGACGTCCTGCTGGACCTGCCGGTGGCGCCTTGGGAGGCGGCCCTGGGCGTCCTTGTCACGGTGCCGACCTTGGGCGGCAATGTCCGTATGCGGGTGCCGCCCGGCGCCAAGTCAGGCCAGAAGCTGCGCCTGACCGGGCGTGGGATGCCGGGCTCGGAGGGCCGCGGCGACCAATATGTCATCGTGCAGATCGTCGTGCCGGCCGATCTGTCGGCGGAGGAGTGCGCCCTCTACGAGCGCCTGGCGCGCATCAGCCGCTTCGATCCGCGCCCGGGCTTCCCGCGCGAGTAGGCCGGGGCTCACTGGCCGGACGGGGTCTCGATCTTGGCAGTGGAACGCAGTTCGGCCAGGTACTTGCGTACGTCCTGCTGGGCAAGTTGGTTGGCGATGCGGCCCTTCACCTTGTCGAACTCGGGGAAGTCGATCTTGCGGACGTCGTCCAGGCGGATGACATGCCAGCCGAACTGTGTCTTTACCGGGGTCTTGCTGTACCCGCCCTTCTTCAACGCCACCATGGCAGTGGCGAATTCCGGCACCACGTTGCCTGCCGCCAGCCAGCCCAACACGCCGCCTTCCTTGCCGGTGGGGTCTTTTGAGTATTGCTTGGCCAGGGTCTCGAAGGTCTTCTTCTTGATGTTGAGGCTGTTGATGATGGCCTTGGCGAGCTTTTCGTTGTCGACCAGGATGTGCCGGGGCAGGTATTCGGTGTCATCGGTCTTGGCCTTGATCTGATCGTACTCGGCCTTGGCGCGCTCGTCGGCGACCGGGTGGCGCGTGATGTAGTCGTCGATCAGGGCCTTGGCCAGGATGTCCTTGCGCTGCAACTCGATCAGCGCCTTGATCTCGGCGGACTGGTCGAGGCCGCGCCGGAGGGCCTCCTGGGCCAGCAGTTCGTTGTCGATCAGGAAGCTGCGCACGTTGTCGTCGGCGGCCGGCCGCTTGCGCTGCTGCAGGTCCATGCGCACCAGGTCCGCCTGCAGGCGGTCGACGGCGACGCCGTTGACAATGACGAAGACGGGCGCAGGGTCGGCGGCCAGGACCGGTTGCGCCAGGGTGGCCAGGCAGGCAAGCAGGATGATCTTGTAGTTACGCATGTCGTGTGTCCTGTGGTGGGGAGGGTTGGGGTTCGTCGGGTGTACGGGCCTCGATGCCGAGGGCGTGGATGCGGCCGGCCATCAATTCGCCCAGATGCTGATAGACCAGGCGGTGCCGGGCCAATGTGCCTAGGCCGGCGAAATGGCTCGATACGATGTAGAGGCGGAAGTGACCGCCGCCCGCCGCGGCGCCGGCATGGCCGGCGTGGGCGGCGCTATCGTCGATGATCACCAGTTGCGCGGGCGCCAGGGCGGCGAGCCGCTGGCGGATCAGTTCGGCGGTCCCGCTCAAGGCAGGACCTTCCTGAACGGCTTCACCTCGACGCGGGCGTAGACGCCGGCGGCAACGTAGGGGTCGGCGTCGGCCCAGGCGCGCGCTTCGGCCAGGCTGGCGAAGGCGGCGACGATGAGGCTGCCGCTATAGCCGGCCGGGCCGGGGTCTGGGCTGTCGATGGCCGGAAAGGGGCCAGCGAGGAGCAGGCGGCCGGCGTTCTGCAGGTCCTGCAGGCGTTCCAGGTGGGCCGGGCGGGCAGCCAGGCGGCGGGACAGGCTGTCGGGTGCGTCCTCGCCGACGATGGCGTAATGGAGGTTCACGGGTTTTCCTGGATGTGGCGCGACAGGTAGATGCCCTGCATCACCATAAACACCAACATCAGGCCCAGTGTGCCGAACATCTTGAAGTCGACCCAGGTGTCGGTGGAGAAGTTGAAGGCCACCAGCAGGTTGGCCGCGCCCATGAAGGTGAAGAAGGCGGCCCAGCCGAGGTTGAGGCGTGCCCAGATGAGGTCTGGCAGGGTGATCTGCTTTTCCATCATCAGGCGGATGATGTTGCGCTCGAACAGCACCGGACCGAGGCCGAGGGCGAGGGCGAACAGCCAGTACAGCACGGTCGGCTTCCACTTGATGAAGTTCTCGTCCTGCAGGAACAGGGTGGCGCCGCCGAATACCGCGATGAGCGCGAAGGAGACCCACAGCATGGTGTCCACCTTGCGGTGACGCAGCCAGGACCAGGCGATTTGGCCCAGGGTGGCGAGGATGGCGACCGCAGTGGCGAGGAAGACGCCCGGCTTGACCGCCGAGGCCAGGGTGATGCCTGCGGCGGTCAGGATGGCGGAGGCCTGTTCCGGGTTGGCGGCGCCGAACTGGTAGGCGATGAAAAACAGGATGACCGGGAAGAGGTCGAACAAGAGCTTCATGGGGTGGGCACGTCAGGTCGTTATTAGTCGGGCGTCGGGCATTTTGCTATGATTGCCGGCCTTTCCTCAAGTTCATTTCCCCGCGTCCCGGCCCGATTTCCAGTGATCTTCGACCTGCACAGCCATTCGACGGCCTCGGATGGTGTCCTTTCCCCGCGCGAACTGGTCGCGCGTGCGGCCCAGCAGGGCGTCGACGTCCTCGCCCTGACCGACCACGACGAGGTGTGCGGCCTGGCCGAGGCCGCCGCGGCGGCGGCCGAACAGGGCATCGAGCTGGTGGCCGGGGTGGAGGTGTCGGTGTCCTGGTCCGGCCGCACCGTGCACGTGGTCGGCCTCAAGGTCGATGCCGGTTGCGCCGCCCTGCGCGACGGACTGCGGGCGAACCGCGCCGGGCGCCGGCAGCGCGCCGAGCGCATGGCCGAATTGCTCGCCGCCACCGGCATCCCCGGTGCCTTCGAGGGCGCCCGCCTGCTGGCCACGAACGAGGAGCTGATCAGCCGTACCCACTTCGCCCGCTTCCTGGTAGGTCGCGGCTACGTCAAAGATGTCAAGACGGTGTTCAAGAAGTTCCTCGTGCGCGGTAAGCCGGGTTATGTGCCGCACCAGTGGGCCGGTCTGGCGGAAACGGTGGCCTGGATACGCACGGCCGGCGGCGTCGCCGTGCTGGCCCACCCGGGCCGCTACGACATGGGCAAGGAAAAGATGTCCCTGCTCCTGGCCGAGTTCAAGGAGGTGGGCGGGGTCGGCCTGGAGGTGGTGACCGGCAGCCATACCGCCGACCAGGTACCGCTCTACGCCCGCCACGCCGAGCATTACGGCCTCTACGCCTCGGTCGGCTCGGATTTCCACGCCCCCGGCGAGGGCGGCCGCGAACTGGGCCGCCTGCCGCCGCTGCCGGCCAACTGCCGGCCGATCTGGGAGGCCTGGTGATGGCCCAGGTACTCTACGTCCATCCCGACAACCCGCAGCCGCGCCTCCTGAAGGAAGCGGTGAAGGTGCTGCGCGCCGGCGGCGTGATGACCTATCCGACCGACTCCTCCTACGCCATTGGCTGCATGATCGGCAACAAGTCCGGCATGGAGCGCATCCGCATCATCCGCGGGGTCGACGACAAGCACCATTTCACCCTGGTCTGCCGCGACCTCTCCGAGATCGCCAAGTACGCCAAGGTCGACAACAAGCAGTACCGCTTCCTCAAGGCCGCCACCCCGGGCGCCTACACCTTCATCCTGGAGGCCACCCGCGAGGTGCCGCGCCGCCTGCTCCACCCCAAGCGCAGCACCATCGGCCTGCGGGTGCCCGACCATGCGGTCGCCCAGGCCCTACTGGCCGAGTTGGACGAACCCATCCTGTCGATGACGCTGTCCCTGCCCGGCGATGAACTGCCGATGAACGACGCCGAGGAGATCCGCGACCGCGTCGAATACTGCGTCGACCTGATCATCGATTCCGGCCATTGCCTGCTCGAGCCGACCACCGTGGTCGACCTCACCGGCGAGGTACCGGAACTGATCCGGGTCGGTTGTGGCGACCCTGTGGCGCTCGGCTTCGACGTATGATCCAGTCATGCTAGAACTCACCCTGATCCAGAAGATCGCCATCTTCGCCATCCCCGTGATCTTCGCCATCACCCTGCACGAGGCGGCGCACGGCTACGTCGCGCTGCGCTTCGGCGACACCACGGCCAAGATGCTCGGTCGTATCACCCTGAATCCCCTCAAGCACATCGATCCGATCGGCACCATCCTGGTCCCGGCCCTGGCCCTGATGCTGGGCGGCATACTGTTCGGCTGGGCGAAGCCGGTGCCGGTCAGCTTCAACAACCTGCGCCGGCCCAAGCAGGACATGCTCTGGGTGGCCGCCGCCGGGCCGGCCGCCAATCTGGTCATGGCGATATTCTGGGCGGCGGTGATCAAGCTGGCCCACATCCTCCCCTTTTCGTCCTACAGCCAGCCGCTGATCCTGATGGGAGCGGCCGGCATCACCATCAACGCCATCCTGGCCGCCCTCAACCTGCTGCCCATCCCGCCCCTGGACGGCGGCCGCATCGCGGTCAGCCTGCTGCCGCGCAATCTCGCCTACCAGCTGGCGCGGGTGGAGCCCTACGGCCTGATCATCCTGGTCGCCCTGCTGTTCACCGGCATGCTGGGGGCCGTCATCGGGCCGTTCTATTCGATCATCGAACGCATCACCTATTCACTTTTTGGACTCTGACGGAAACCATGTACGCAGACCGCGTCCTCTCAGGCATGCGCCCCACCGGCAGCCTGCACCTCGGCCACTACCATGGCGTGCTGAAGAACTGGATAGAACTCCAGCACGAATATGAATGCCTGTTCTTCGCCGCCGACTGGCATGCCCTGACCACCCACTACGACAGTCCGGGTGACATCGAGGGCAACGTCTGGCAGATGGTGATCGACTGGCTGGCCGCCGGGGTCGACCCGTCCAAGGCCACGCTGTTCATCCAGTCGCGCGTCATCGAGCACGCCGAACTGCACCTGCTCTTGTCCATGATGACGCCGCTGGGCTGGCTGGAACGGGTGCCGACCTACAAGGACCAGCAGGAAAAGCTGACCGAGAAGGACCTGTCCACCTACGGTTTCCTTGGCTATCCGTTGCTGATGAGCGCCGACATCCTGATCTACCGTGCCAACCGGGTGCCGGTCGGTGAGGATCAGGTGCCGCACCTCGAGTTCGCGCGCGAGATCGCCCGCCGTTTCAACCACATGTACGGCAAGGAACCCGGCTATGAGGAAAGGGCGGCGGCGGCGGTGAAAAAGCTGGGCGGCAAGAAGGCCAAGCTGTACGAGGAATTGCGTACACGCTATCGGCAGCAGGGCGACGAGGCCGCCCTGGAATCGGGCAAGGCCCTGCTGGCCGAGACCCAGAACCTCAGCCTGGGCGACAAGGAGCGCCTGTATGGCTACCTGGAGGGCGGCGGCAAGATGATCCTGACCGAACCCCAGGCTCTGCTCACGGCGGCCTCCAAGATGCCCGGGCTGGATGGCCAGAAGATGTCCAAGTCCTACGGCAACACCATCGCCCTGCGCGAGGAGCCGGACAGCGTCACCAGGAAGATACGCACCATGCCGACCGACCCTGCACGGGTCCGTCGCACCGATCCGGGCACCCCCGACAAGTGCCCGGTCTGGCAGTTCCATCAGGTCTATTCCAGCGCCGAGGTGAAGGCCTGGGTGCAGCAGGGCTGCACCAGCGCCGGCATTGGCTGCATCGAGTGCAAGCAGCCGGTGATCGAGGCGGTGCTGAAGGAACTGGCACCGATCCAGGAACGCGCCCGCGCCCTCACCGAGGATCCGGATACGGTGAAGAACATCATTGCCGATGGCTGCGAGAAGGCCCGCGAACTGGCCCGCGAGACCATGCGCGACGTGCGTGAGTCGATGGGTCTGAGCTTCGGCTGAGGCGTGACGCAAGGGCGTGACGCAAGGGCGTGACGCAAGGGCGTGACGCAAGGGCGTGACGCAAGGGCGTGACGCAAGGGCGTGACGCAAGGGCGTGACGCAAGGGCGTGACGCAAGGGCGTGACGCAAGGGCATAAAAAAAGGCGAGGCCGGTTTCCCGGCCACGCCTTTTTTTATGCCGTGCCGCGGAGGCGGCACGCTGGCTCCGCTTACTCGCTGCGGGTTTCCACCATCACCAGCGGCTCGGCCGCGGCGGTCTCGCG
>JAQVJE010000085.1 GCA_028695325.1 Gallionellaceae bacterium | reverse complement strand
CCGCAACCTGCTGGTGCCGGTCGGCCTGCCGGCGGCGCGCGCCGTGCAGGACGCCGGCGGCGGCCCGGCCGCCATCCTCAACCTGCTGGTGCCGCAGGCCAGCGTCGCGCCGCCGGGCGGTTCGGCGGTCTATCTCGACCAACCGTTCGGGCGCCCGCTGGCCCTGGCCAGGTTGCTGCTGCCGCCGGCCAGGCGGGTCGGCATCATCGTTTCTGACGCCCCCGCCGCGCAGCTGGACGGCTATGCTGCCGAGGCGCGCCAGGCCGGCCTGGAACTGGTGACTGAGCGGGTGGCCGACCGGCAGGGCCTGGCCGGGGCCTTGCGGCGCCTGCTGCCGCGCATCGATGTCCTGCTGCTGGTGCCGGATGTGGCGGTGATCGACGCCCTCAGCGTGCGCCCTATCCTGATCGCCAGCTACCGGCACAAGATACCGGTGGTCGGCTTCTCACGCGGCCTTGTCGAGGCCGGCGTGGTGGTGTCGGTGTATGCCAGCACGGCGGCGATCGGCCGCGCCGGCGGGCGACTCGCCCGGCAGTGGAATCCGGCCACCGGCGCTTTGCCCGCGGCACGGCCGGCGGCGTCGTTCGAGCTCGACTTCAACCACGCGGTCGCCCGTTCGCTGGGCATCGCCATTCCGGTCGACGCGGCGGAACTCGCGGCCTGGCGGGAACGCCTGCAGGACTCAGCCGGCCACCGTGTAGCCGCCGTCGACGATGGCCTGGCGCAGGGCCTCCGGCTCGACTAGGGCGGGGTCGTAGTCGATCTCGGCGCGGCCGCTGGTGAGGTCGACCTCGACCCGGTCGACGCCGGGCAGCTGGCCGAGCAGCCGCTTCACGCTGCCGACGCAGCCCATGCAGGTCATGCCGCCGATGCTCAGGATGAGGGTGGTCATGTCGTTGCCTCGTTCGTTGCGGACAGTGGGCCGAGTATATCAGCCGCCAACGATCTCCTTCAGGCAGGTCCGTACCAGGGCGAGACGCGCCTCCAGGCCCTCGGAAGGTTTCTCGATCCGGAGCTTGTCCTGCCCGGCCAGGCGGTATTCGCGCCGGTTCTGGATCAGCCAGATCAGGCGCGCCGGGTCGATGGGCGGGTTGGCCTTGAACTGGATGCTCACCGCCTTGTCGGCGGCATCCAGCTTGACGATGCCCAGGGCCTCGGTGTCCAGGCGCAGGCGGTGGGTTTCGATGAGTGCGCGGGCCGGCGCCGGCGGCAGGCCGAAGCGGTCGATCAGCTCCTCCTCCAGCCGCCTGAGGTCGTCGCCGTCGGCGCAGTTGGCCAGGCGCTTGTACAGCACCAGGCGCTCGTGCACGTCGCCGCAGTAGTCCTCCGACAGCAGGGCGGGCAGGTGCAGGTTGATCTCGGCGGTGACCGCCAGGGGGGCCTCCAGGTCCGGCTCCCGGCCTTCCCTGAGGGACTTCACAGCCGAGGCCAGCATGTCGTTGAACAGGTTGAAGCCGACCTCCTGCATCTCGCCGGACTGGCTCTCGCCCAGCACCTCGCCGGCGCCGCGGATCTCCAGGTCGTGCATGGCGAGATAGAAGCCGGAACCGAGCTCCTCCATGGCCTGGATGGCCTCGAGGCGCTTGTTGGCGTTGGCGGTGATCTTCTGCTCGCCGGGCGGGGTGAGCAGGTAGGCGTAGGCCTGGTGGTGCGAGCGGCCGACGCGGCCGCGCAGCTGGTGCAGCTGGGCGAGGCCGAACTTGTCGGCCCGGTTGATGATGATGGTGTTGGCCGAGGGCACGTTGATGCCGGTCTCGATGATGGTGGTGCAGAGCAGCAGGTTGAAGCGCTGGTGGGTGAAGTCGCGCATGACGTGCTCCAGCTCGCGCTCGTGCATCTGGCCGTGGGCGACCTGGATGCGCGCCTCGGGCAGGAGCCCGGCCAGCTTCTCGGCCATGGCCTGGATCGAGTCCACCTCGTTGTGCAGGAAGTAGATCTGGCCGCCGCGCTTCAGCTCGCGCAGGGCCGCCTCGCGGATCAGGCCCTCGGACCAGGGCTGCACGAAGGTCTTGATGGCGAGACGCTTCTGCGGCGCGGTGGCGATCACCGAGAAGTCGCGGATGCCCTCCAGCGACATGGCCAGGGTGCGCGGGATGGGAGTGGCGGTCAGGGTGAGCACGTCCACCTGGGCGCGCAGGGCCTTGAGCTGCTCTTTCTGGCGCACCCCGAAGCGGTGCTCCTCGTCGATGATCACCAGGCCCAGGTTCTTGAACCGGATGTCGGGCTGGATCAGCTTGTGGGTGCCGATGACGATGTCGATGCGGCCGGCCTTGAGGCCCTCCACCGTGGCGTTCACCTCCTTGGCGGTGCGGAAGCGCGACAGTTCGGCGAGCCTGACTGGTAACTCGGCGAAGCGGTCAGAGAAGGTCTCCATGTGCTGCTCGGCCAGGAGCGTCGTCGGGCAGAGCACCGCCACCTGCTTGCCGTCCGCCACCGCCACGTAGGCGGCGCGCAGGGCCACCTCGGTCTTGCCGAAGCCGACGTCGCCGCACACCAGGCGGTCCATGGGCTTGCCCGAGCGCAGGTCGCTGACCACCGCCTCGATGGCTGCCATCTGGTCGGGGGTCTCGTCGAACTCGAAGCCGGCCGCGAAGGCGTCGAGGCCGTGCGGGTCGACGCCGAAGGCGGTGCCCGCCCGGGCGGCGCGCCGGGCGTACAGGTCGAGGAGTTCGGCGGCGGTGTCGCGGGCCTTCTCCATGGCACGGCGGCGGGCCTTCTCCCATTGGCCGCTGCCCAGGCGGTGCAGCGGCGCGGTGTCCGGGTCGCCTCCCATGTAGCGGCCGATCAGGTGCAGGTGGGCGACCGGCACGTAGAGCTTGTCACCGGCGGCGAACTCCAGGGTCAGGAACTCCTCCGTGCCGTCGCCGAGGTCCATGCCGGTGAGGCCCAGGTAGCGGCCGATGCCGTGCTGGACGTGCACCACCGGATCGCCGAGCTTGAGTTCCGACAGGTCGCGCAGCATACCCTCGACCTGGGACGGCTTGCCGGCGCGGCTGGCGCGCACGGTCGGGCTGCGGGCGTAGAGCTCGGTCTCGGTGAGGACGGCGAGGCCATGCCCGCTGTCGACGAAGCCGGCGGCGAGCGGGCCGGTGGTCAGTAGGAAGGCGTGCGGAGCGGGGAGTGAGGCGGGAAGAGGCCAGCCTTCCAGCAACTGCGGCTTGAGGCCGTATTCGGCCAGGGCGTTGGCCATGGTCTCGCGCCGGCCCAGGCTCTCGGCCACCAGCAGGGTGGCGCCGGGGTGCCCGGCCAGGTGGCGTTCCAGCCGGGCATAGGGCCGCTCGGCGCGGCGGTCGGTGTCGACCGCAGGTGGGGGTTGATAGCGGCTCTCGCCGGCGCCGCCGATCTCGATGCGCGGACGGGGCTTCAGGCGGCCGAAGAACTGGTCCACCGGCAGGAAAAGAGCCTCCGGCGGCAGCAGGGGACGCTGGAAATCCCCGGCGAGCAGGCGGTGGCGGCTCCGGGTGTCGTTCCAGAAACCGTCCACGGCGGCCTGGACGTCGCCGTGCAGCACGATGGAAATGTCGTCCGGCAGGTAATCGAACAGGGTCGCCGTGTCGTCGAAGAACAGCGGCAGGTAGTACTCGATGCCGGCCGGCGCCAGGCGGTTGGAGACATCTTTGTAGAGCCGGCTCTTGCCCGGATCGCCCTCGAAGGCGTCGCGGAAGTTCTGCCGGAAGCGGGTGATGCCGGCCTCGTCGAGGGGAAACTCGCGCGCCGGCAGCAGGCGCACGTCGTTGACCTTGTACAGGGTGCGCTGGCTGTCCGGGTCGAAGCTGCGGATCGACTCGATTTCGTCGTCGAACAGGTCGATCCGGTAGGGCATGGCGCTGCCGGCCGGAAACAGGTCGACGAGGCCGCCGCGCACGGCGAATTCGCCCGGACTCAGGACCTGGCTGACGTGGCTGTAGCCGGCGTCAGTCAGGCGGGCGCGGAAGGCCTCGAGGTCGAGGCGATCGCCCTGCCTGAACAGGAAGGCATGCGCCGACAGGAAAGCTGGTGGTGCCAGGCGCTGCAGGGCGGTGGCGGCCGGTGCGACCAGCACTCGGGTGCGTTTTTCCGAGGACAGCCAGAGCGCCGCCAGGCGCTCCGAGACCAGGTCGGGATGGGGCGAGATGGGGTCGTAGGGCAGAGTCTCCCAGTCGGGAAACAGGTTGACCGCCAGATCAGGCGCGAACCAGGTGATCTCCTCGGCCAGGCGGGCCGCCTCAAAGGCGGTCTCGGTGAGGATCAGCAGGCGGCTGTCGGCGGCCAGGCCGGCCAGCACGAGGCTGTCGGCGGAGCCGGGCGGCTTGGGAAAGGTGCGGCGTTGGCCGGCGGACGGCAGGGAGGGCGAATCGGACATCGGATGGTGAGGCGCTCGGTACGGCGAACATGACTGGCGGCGCCTATTGTCGCCTGTCCGGCCGCAGGGGTCACGCTTCCCCTGCCTGCGGGCCTGTCTATGCCCCAGTGCATGGATGGACCAAGGCTAGACTTCAGCCCTGAGTGGTATTCTTTGGCGCAGCCAGCGGCCGACGGCATGGTCCTGGCGCAGACGCTCCAGCTCAGGTAGCCGTTCACTGACGAATAGTCCCCGCCCTCGTTCCACGGCACGCAGTCGCCATCCCTGGGCAAGGGGGCGGGCGACCGTGGTGGCGGTCAGGCCGGCGCAGAGCAGATTCATGGCCAAGGCCAGGCTTGCCAACCCTGGTTCGGATTCCAGCCAGGGCCGCAAGGCATGATAGAGGGGCACGCTGGCCAGTGCCGCAGCAGCGCCACCCACGCCCGGCGAGGCCACCGGTGAGTCCCGATGGATCGTCCTGCGGGTAAGGTCGAGGCGTATTCCCGGCCAGCTAAGCACCCTATCCCCGGCCGTCGGCGAAGGACAACGGCGTCCGTGCCAGGCGGTCGCCAGTATCAACGTGAGGCACTGGATACCCACTATGCCCAGGGTGATAGCGCCTGGACGCGCCTCGGCCGGCATGGCGATCAGGGTTGCCGCCAAGGCCAGCGGCAGATAGAAGAAGCACCAGGCCGTCAATGACCCCAGGATGGCCTGGCGCCGGCCGAACACGGACAACCAGGCCATGCCTGCGCCGGCGGCCATGCCTGGCAGGCTCAGGGCCAGAAAGGCAAGGCTGGCCTCGTGCCAGCCGAATACGACCGCTACGCATAAGGCCGGGCCCAGGCCGGACTGCCAGAAATATTGCCGGGGCGGGGTGGGACGGAAGCCTTCGGGTGGATGCAGCATCCGGGGGAGTGCTAGCCGGCCAGGGCGGTCCGGCGCTTCGTCATCATCTCTTCCAGGATGGGCTCGCAGATCACCGACAGGGCCAGGCGCAGTTCGCCACCCGGCACCAGCAGGGTGGAGGTGCGGGTCATGCGGGCGCCCGGGATGCGCCTCATGATGGCGCGGAAATCGTGCCGCTTGCGGTCGCGGAAGTGGATCACCAGGGCCGATTCATCCGGCGCCGGCACGTCGCGGGCAATGAAGGGGTTGGAGGTATCCACCAGCGGGATGCGCTGGATGTTGATGTCGGTGAGCCCGAACTGCGGCACGATGAAGTGGATGTAGTCGTCCAGCCGGCGCAGTATGGTCTCGACGCTTTCTTCCGGGGTGCAGCGGTGCTTGTCGCAATCGCGGTGGATCTTCTGGATCCATTCCAGGTTGATGGCCGGAACGACGCCGATCAGGAGGTCTACGTGCTGGGCGGCATCGATGCCGACGGCGTTCTTCCGCCGGTCGATGTCGGCCGGGAAGTCGAAGTTCTCCTGGCGGCGGGTCCAGGTGTCGGCCTTGACGCCGCCATGCTGGCCCTCGTAGAGCAGTAGGTCGCTGTCGGCCGGCAGCGGGTGCCAGGGGGTGAATTCCCCCACCGGGATGCCCAACTCGCGGGCGTGGTCCTCGTTGTGGGCGTAGTCGCGCGTGATGCCGTTGCCGGTCTCGCCATAGGTGCGGAACAGGGCCTCCAGTTCGGCCAGGTGGTTGCACTCTGGGCCGAACCAGGAGATGTGGCGGCGGCTGGCGCGTGCCTCGTCGAGCAGTGCGTTGAACTGGCTCTCGGTATAGCGCCGGAAGGAGTCGCCGTGGATCAGCGCCGGCCGGATGGCAAGACGGAAGAAGATGTCCTTGAAGGCGTGGCGGACGGTGGACAGGCCGGCACCGGTGGAGCCAGTCACGGCGACGATGGGATGCTTGGCTGACATGGTTACCGCGTACTCTTTCGGCGACGGCTGTTGGACTGGGCGAGTTTAGCCCGAGCGCGGTGGGGGGGCAAACCGCGCGCTCATGGCAGGCGGTAGAAGCGCTGGCCCAGGCCGGCGCCCTCGGCCAAGTGGTCCAGGCGGTCGCCCGTCGCCTCGGCCAGCCGGCCGAAGCGCTCGTCAGGACTGGGGTGGGTCTTGTACAGCAGGGCGACGCGACTGTCCTGGTCGGACAGGTGGCCGATGTCCTCCAGCACCCTGGGCAGGGCGTAGGCGTCGTAGCCGGCGCGCGCGGCCAGGACCATGCCGACCCGGTCGGCCTCGAACTCGGCCTCCTGGTCGAGCCGGCGCGCCATGATCTCGGCGCCGTTGCCGACCAGGTTGCGGATCAGCTGTTCCTCGTCCTTGAACTGCTTGGCCAGGGCGCCGGCGGCCAGCGCGATGTATTGCGACTTCTGCATCAGCCTGAGTTGGTGCTTGCGGATCACGTGGCCGATCTCGTGCGCCAGCACCCCCGCCAGCTCGGCCTCGTCGTTCAGGCGCCGGTAAAGCCCCCGGGTGATGAAGACATAGCCGCCGGGCGCGGCGAAGGCGTTGATGTCGTCGCTGTCGACTACGCCGAAACGCCAGGCCAGGCCGGGCCGCTCGCTCTGCAGGGCGACCCAGGTGCCGACCAGGTTGACGTAGCGTTGCAGGGCCGGGTCGGGCACCAGTTTGACGGCGCCGAGGAAGTTGCCGGCGATCTGCTCGCCGATGCGGCGCTCCTCGGCGTTAGAGGTCTTGCCGGACAGGATGGCCTGGAGTAGCTGGTCGACCGGTCGCGCCGGCGTCGAGGCCGTCGATGGCGCAGGGGCGGGTTGGGCGGCGGGCCTGGGGGCAGGCTGCGGCGGCGTCGCCATGGCGAGGGCGGCGCAGGTCTGGCTGGCGATCAGCAGGGCGATGAGTATCCTGGTCAAAATTCGAATCCTCCCGTGGGCGAGGCCGGGCTGGCCTGCACTTGCGGCGCCGGCAGGTAGTCCAGCCGGATGGCGCTCAGCTGGCCCTCGGCAGCGTGACGGCGGGCCTCCTCGGCGTTCACCGCCTGGCCGTCGAGGCGCTGCATCTCCTGGGCGTCGTACTGCGCGCGACGCAGTTCCTCCTCGTTGAGCCCGCGCAGGCCGGCGGTGGCGACCACCTTGTCGGGGTCGCGCTGCGCGGTCAGGGTGCCGACGTCGCCCAGGCCGCCGACCGAGGTGACGGTGCGCACCGAGAGTAGGCGCACCCAGCCGGTCTTGCCGGCGGCGCGGACCTGAGTCCAACCGCCCTGGCGGGCGAGTACCTCGACCTTGTCGCCTTTCCTGGCATGGCCGCGGCTGGTAGCGTTGGCCGATGCGGTGGCGCGCAGGCTGTCGTCCCTCAGCATGACGCCGCTCGCCGCCCAGGCCGGCAAGCCCAGGGCAGCGAGGAGCAGGAATAGCGTGATACGCGGCATGCGCGGCCTCCAGTTCAGGTTTGTTGGTTCATGCGCTGCAGGCGCTGGCACAGCGCCCCGATGATACGGCGGGACAGCGGGGCGGAATAGCGCATCAGCTCTTCCAGTAGGGTGGGCGGCAGGACCAGGGCGGTGACCTCGGTCTCCGCCTCCACGGTGGCGGTGCGCCGCTCATGCAGGAGATAGGCCATCTCGCCGAACAGTTCGCCGGCCTCCAGGGTGCCGAGCTTCCTGCGTTGGCCGCCGATGTCCTTGTACAGGCCGACCCGGCCGGAATAGAGGAAGAAGGCGGTGTCGGAGTCGTCGCCCTCGGCGATCAGCCGCTCGCCGGGCGGATATATCCGCCCATAGTGGTCGAGCAGGCGGTTGGCGCTGCCGAACACCCAGCCCTCCAGGCGGTTGCCGCCGGCGTCGCCGCCGCCCAGGAATAGGCGCTCCAGGGCGGCGACGTCGACTTTGGTGAGGGCGTACAGGCACTGGGCCCAGAAGTAGAAGGCCAGGCAGCCGACATAGGCGCCGATGAGGATGAACACCACACCGCCCAGGGCACCGTAGACGGCGCGGTACTTGTCGATGGAGAAGAAGAGGCCGAAGCCGACCGACAGGACGGCCAGGGTAAGGCTGGCAAACAAGGCGAACACTGCGGCCTGGCTGGCCCTGGGGTGCTGCATGGGCAGGCGCCAGTAGGCGGTGAATACCAGGCCCCAGACCGAGGCCAGGACCACCAGGCTGTTGCCGGCCTGCAGCAGCTGCGCGTTGGCGGCACGCAACAGTTCGCCCTCGGCCAGGAAGCGCAGGGCACCCTGTGCCAGGACGGCCAGGATGGCGAGCAGCAGGACGGCCGGGATGATGATGAGCGGCAGGGTCCAGGAGACGATCATGCGGCGCTTGGAGTCGTCCGGGAAGATCACCCGGAAGGCTGCCTGAACGGCATTGACCAGGCGGCGCGAGGACAGCACCAGGGTGACCAGGCTGACGCCGCCCACCGCGGCGCCGATGTCGCTGGGTAGAAAGCCCATGTTCATCAGGTGGTCGAGGTGGAACTGGCTGAAGAAGGCCGCCGTCAGGATCGCCGCCAGGTCGGAGGTCTCTGCCAGCCAGGCCAGGCCCTGGGCGGCATAGACCACCAAGAGGACCAGCGGGGCTGCTGACAGCAGGGAATAGAAGGCGGTCGCGGCGGCGTGGTTCTGCAGCTCGTTCTTCACGAACAGGCGTCCGGCGGTATAGGCCACCTGGACCATCCAGTCGATCTGGTTGCGGCGGGCGCGAGCGATTTCCATGGCCGAATTATGGTCTGAAATCATGCCCGCCGCGCAAGACGGGTAAAATGCCCGGTTTACGAATCCAGCAGGAAGCCCAGATGCCGCTCGTCCGACCCTTCGCCGCCCTCCGACCCGCGCCCGGCCGCGCCCAGGAAGTCATCGCCCCACCCTACGACGTGCTCGACACCGAGGAGGCGCGCGCCCTGGCGGAAGGACGGCCGTGGAGCTTCCTGCACATCTCCAAGCCGGAGATCGACCTGCCGGCCGGTACCGACCCCTATGCCGCCGAAGTCTACGCCAAGGCGGCAGAGAACCTCACGCGCATGCTAGAGGCTGGCGTACTCCGGCAGGACGCCCAGCCCGGCTACTACGCCTACCGTCTGATCATGGGCAGTCACGTCCAGACCGGCGTGGTGGCCGCCGCCAGCGTCGCCGACTACGACGTCAACCGCATCCGCAAGCACGAGTTCACCCGGCCGGACAAGGAGGACGACCGCGTGCGCCAGATCGAGGCCCTCGACGCCCAGACTGGCCCGGTCCTGCTCGCCTACCCGGATGCGCCGGAGGTCGACGCCATCCTGGCCGCCGCCACCCAGAACCCGCCCGACGCCGACGCCACCTCGGAAGCCGGCGTGCGCCATACCCTGTGGGCGATCTTCGATACCGCCACGGTGGCCCGCCTGAGCGAGTTGTTCGACTCCATGCCCGCCCTCTACATCGCCGACGGCCACCATCGCTCGGCTGCAGCCAGCCGGGTCTGCGCCGCCCGCCGCGCCGCCAACCCGGCCCATACCGGCGACGAGCCCTACAACTACTTCCTGGCGGTGATCTTCCCCGGTCACCAGATGAAGATCCTCGACTACAACCGGCTGATCCGGGACTTGAACGGCCTCGACGAGGCGGATTTCCTCGCCCGTGTGGCCGAGCGCTTCATCGTCGAGGCGAGCGCCGGTCCGGTCAGCCCGGCCCGGCCGGGCGAGTTCGGCCTCTATCTGAACGGGCAGTGGCGCCGGCTCACCGTGCAGCCCGGCCGGGTGCCGGACGACCCGGTCGCCCGTCTCGA
>JAQVJE010000084.1 GCA_028695325.1 Gallionellaceae bacterium | reverse complement strand
GCGAAGGCCTTGTAGGGCGTGCCGGTGAAGCGCAGCAGGGCATCGCGCAGGGCGTTGCCGGCGAAGGCCTTGAGGCCGTCGGTGAGCAGCACCATGCCGAGCAGGAACAGGCCGATGCCGCCCAGCAACTGGAAGGTCAAGGCGGTCATCGCCACCACCCTCGCCGTCGGCCCGATCCGCCGCGCCCGTCGTTCATCCTGCCTCCATCGTCGTGTCCGTCATCCCTGCCGCCAGTATTGGAGACGCCTCCGCCAGCGTCAAACCCGGCGCCAGCGCCGGCTGGCATCGTGGCGCACGGGGTGGCTGAAAGGCCCTGGTGGCGCCGCCGGCAGCCCGGCACGGCAGAACGGCAGCCACCCCGCTGCAGTTAGAATGCGGCCATGGAAATCATCAACCAACTCGTCCTCGCCGGCGCCGCCCTGATCCTGCTGGCCATCCTGGCCAGCGCCCTCTCTTACCGCATCGGCATGCCGCTGCTCCTGGTGTTCCTGGCGGTCGGCATGCTGGCCGGCGAGGACGGCCCGGGCGGCTTCGTGTTCAACGACGCCGGCATCGCCTACAGCATCGGCAGCGTCGCCCTGGCGGTGATCCTGCTGAGCGGCGGCCTGCACACCCGCGCCGAGAGCTTCCGTGCCGGCCTCAAGCCGGCCCTAGTGCTGGCCACCGTGGGGGTGCTGCTCACCTGCCTGGTGACCGGCGCCATCGCCGCCTGGGTGCTCGGCTTCGGCCTGCTCGAGGGCATGCTGGTGGGCGCCGTGGCCAGCTCCACCGACGCCGCCGCGGTGTTCGCCCTCCTGCACGCCAAGGGGCTCGCCCTCAAGGAGCGGGTGTCGGCCACCCTGGAGATCGAGTCGGGCAGCAACGACCCCATGGCGGTGATCCTCACCGTCGCCCTCCTGGAACTGATCCTGTCCGGCCGCGGCACGCCGGGCTGGGAGACCCTGGGCATGTTCGCCATGCAGATGGGCGGCGGCCTCGTCGCCGGCCTCGGCGGCGGCCGCCTGCTGGTCTGGCTGACCCACCGCCTGCGCCTGGAGCGCGGCATGTACCCCATGCTGATCCTGGCCGGCGGCCTGGTGCTCTACGCCCTCACCACGGTGCTGGGCGGCAGCGGCTACCTGGCCATCTACCTGGCCGGCGTCGTGGTGGGCAACCGCTCCCCGCGCGAGGTAGGCAGCATCGCCGAGGTGCACAGCGGCCTGGCCTGGCTGGCCCAGCTGGCGGTGTTCCTGATGCTGGGCCTGCTGGCAACGCCGAGCGACCTCGTCGACCACGCCCCCGCCGCCATGGCCATCGCCCTGGTGATGATATTCCTCGCCCGCCCCCTGGCGGTCTGGCTCTGCCTGCTGCCCTTCCATTTCCCCTGGCGCGAACAGCTGTTCATCGCCTGGGTCGGCCTGCGCGGCGCGGTGCCCATCATCCTTGCCCTGTTCCCCCTCCTGGCCGGCGTGCCCGAGGCCAAGATCATCCTCGACATGGCCTTCTTCGTGGTCCTGGTGTCGCTCACCCTGCAGGGTTGGACGATCCCGGCCCTGGCCCGTCGCCTGCGCCTGGAGGTGCCGCCGCCGGTGGCCGCCGACGAGCGCATCGAGTTCGCCCTGCCGAGCGGCGGCCACCTCCTGCTCGGCTTCCATCTGGCGCCCGACACCCATGCCGTCGGGCGCGTCGCCACCGACCTCGACCTGCCCGGCACGGCGCGGCCGGTCGCCATCCTGCGCGACGGCGCGACACTGGCGCCGGAGGCGGCCAGCGCCCTGGCCGCCGGCGACCGCCTGTACGTGCTGACGCGCGAGGAAGACAGCGCCTCCCTCGGCGAGCTGCTGAGCCGGGAGATGGCGCCGCCCTACCTGGAGAAGCGGCAGTTCTACGGCGACTTCGTGCTGCGCGGCGACGCCGCCCTGGCCGACCTGACGGCGCAGTACGGCCTGCCGCTGCCGGCCGATGCGCACGCCATGACCCTGGCCGAGTTCCTCGCCAGCCGCCTGAAGCGCGCCGCCGTGGCGGGCGACCGCCACCGCCTGGGCGACCTGGAATTCGTCGTGCGCGAGATCGCCGACGGCCGCATCGCCCGCGTCGGCCTGCGCATCCCCACCCACCGGCAGGGTGATAGCGGCGCGCCACCGGCCGCCTCCTAGCGGCCATCTATACTGACGCCAGCGGCCCGGCAGCGCCGGGCGCCGACGCGGCACCCCCCGCAACACCGACAACGCGCCATGCACGCCCCCTTCGACGAACTCGCCCTGCTGCTCTTCATCGCCGCCGTCGCCGGCGCGCTGGCGGTGCGGCTGCGCCAGCCGGTGCTGATCGCCTACATCGCCGCCGGCATCGCGGTGGGCCCCGCCGGCCTCGGCTTGGTGACGGCACATGGCCAGATCGACCTCCTCGCCCAGATCGGTGTCGCCGTGCTGCTCTTCCTGGTCGGCCTCAAGCTCGACCTCAAGCACGTCCGCCACATCGGCCCGGTCGCCCTGGCCACCGGCCTGGGCCAGCTAGCCTTCACCATCGTGATCGGCTTCGCCCTCGTCATCCTGATGGGACGGGACTGGCTGACCGCACTCTACGTCGCGGTGGCGCTGACCTTCTCCAGCACCATCATCATCATCAAGCTCCTGTCCGACAAGCGCGAACTCGATTCCCTGCACGGCCGCATCGCGATCGGCTTCCTGATCGTGCAGGACCTCGCCGTGGTGCTGGCCATGATGGTGATGAGCGCCATGCGGGTGCCGGACGGAGCGGAGACGCACTGGCTGGCGGTGGCCGCCTCCATCGGCGGCCGCGTGCTGGGCGCCGCCATCCTGATGGCCGTGCTGATGCGCTACGTGCTGCCCGCCCTGACCCGCCAGATGGCCCGCTCGCAGGAACTGCTGCTGATCTTCGCCATGGCCTGGGGCACCGCCCTCGCCGCCCTCGGCGAGTGGGCCGGTTTCTCCAAGGAGGCCGGCGCCTTCCTGGCCGGCTTCTCGCTCGCCTCGACCCATTTCCGCGACGCCATCAGCGCCCGCCTGACCGGCCTGCGCGACTTCCTGCTGCTGTTCTTCTTCATCGACCTGGGCGCCAGGCTGGACTTCTCCACCCTCGGCGGCGAGCTGTGGCCGGCCGCCGTGCTGTCGCTGTTCGTCCTGGTCGGCAACCCACTCATCGTCATGGCCATCATGGGCTACATGGGCTACCGCAGGCGCACCGGCTTCCTGGCCGGGCTGACCGTGGCGCAGATCAGCGAGTTCTCCATCATCTTCGTCGCCATGGGCATCTCGCTCGGCCACGTCGGCGCGGACGCGCTCGGTCTCACCACCCTGGTCGGGGTGGTCACCATCGCCCTGTCGACCTACATGATCCTCTACTCCTACCCGCTCTACGAGCGCCTGGCACCCTGGCTGGCGCCGTTCGAACGCCTGCACCCGCACCGCGAGCTGGCGGTCGAGCAGCGGCCGCTGGGCCGCGAGCCGGTCGACGTCCTGATCTTCGGCATGGGCCGCTTCGGCCAGCGCCTGGCCAAGCACCTGAAGGAGGCCGGGCTATCGGTGCGTGGTATCGAGTTCGACCCCGAGGTGGTGCGCCACCTGCACCACCTCGGCATGGCGGTCCACTTCGGCGACGGCCAGGACGCCGACTTCGTCGCCGACCTCGACCTCGACGGCATCGCCTGGGTGGTCAGCACGCTGCCCGACCTCGACTCCAACCGCGCCCTGCTGCACGCCCTGGCGGTGCGCCGCTACGCCGGCGAGGTGGCCGTGGTGGCGCGCGACGAGGCCCAGGGCGCCGCCCTCAAGCAGGCCGGCGTGCCGACCGTGCTGTACCCGTTCCGCGACGCGGTGGACTTCACCGCCGAGCACCTCGCCCACCTGATCCGTCCCACCAAGGAGCCCGCATCATGACCCTCAAGCGCATCCTCGCCGCCACCGACCTGTCCGCCCCCGCGCGCCATGCTGCCGCCCGTGCCGCCGGCCTGGCGGCACAGACCGGCGCCGAGCTGGAGCTCCTGCACGTACTGCCGGCCGGCACCCTCGACGAGCTGCGCCGGCTGTTCGGCGGCGAATCGGCCGATCTCGGCGCGCGCGTCATCGAGCAGGCCCGCGCCGCCCTGCACCAGCTCGCCGCCGAGGTCGGCGAACCGAACGGGGTGACGCCGGCCGCCCACCTGACCGAGGGCACGGTGCTCGGCAGCATCGCCGGGCGTGCCGACGCCATCGACGCCGGCCTGCTGGTGGTCGGCGCGCACGGCGCCAGCCATATGCGCCACTGGCTGCTCGGCGCCACCGCGATGCGCCTGCTGCGCAAGGTGCGGCGCCCCCTCCTGGCGGTGCGCCAGGTGCCACGCGGGCCCTACCGCTCTGTTCTGGTGCCGGTCGACTTCTCCGCCTGCGCCATGGCCGCCGTTCGCCTGGCCGGGACGCTGGCGCCGGATGCCCGCCTGACCCTGCTGCACGTCTTCCAGGTGCCGTTCGAGAGCAACCTGCGCCTGGCCGGTGTCGAGGAGGAGCGCATCCAGGCCCACCGCGCCGCCGCCAGGGTCGACGCCGAGGTCCTCCTGCGCGCCTTCACCGAGGAGGCCGGTGGCGCGGGGCGCTGGCGCCAGGTGGTGGTGCACGGCGACGCCGCACCACGCATCCTGGAACAGGAGGAGGAACAGGACGCCGACCTCATCGTCATGGGTAAGCACGGCGCCGGCATGACCGAGGAACTGCTGCTCGGCAGCGTGACCAAACACGTCCTCGCCGAGGCCCGCTGCGACGTCCTCGTGGTGCCGGGCTGAGCCGGCGGCGCCGAAGTGCTATATTGACCCGCGGCCGGCGCACGGGCGCAGGCGACACACAACAACGCGGAGGGCAGCCAGAGCGCGATGAGCAGCATGCCGGATACGGAACGGGACGACGGACCGCTCCTCATCGTCGACGACATGCCCGAGAACCTGGAGGTGCTCGGCGGGATACTGCGCGACGCCGGCCATGCGGTGCGGGTGGCCAACTCCGGCGCCGCCGCCCTGCGCTATGCGGCACTCGAACCACATCCCGAGCTGATCCTGCTCGACATCATGATGCCCGGCATGGACGGCCACGAGGTGCTGCGCCGATTGCGCGACGACGAGGCGACACGCGACATCCCGGTACTCTTCCTCACCGCCCTCGACGAGCCGCAGGACATCGCCTCCGGACTGCGCCTCGGTGCCGCCGACTACATCGTCAAGCCGGTGCAGGCGGAGGTGGTGCTGGCGCGCGTGCGCACCCAGCTGGAAGCCAAGCGGGCGCGCGACTGGCTTCGCGACCAGAACGCCGCCCTCGAGGCGGAGGTACGTCGCCGGGTGGCCGAGGCCGCGCGCATCCGTGCCGAGGCCGACCGCGCCCAGGCCCTGCTGGCGCGCCAGCGCGAGTTGATCCTGGCCGCCGCCTCGGACGCCATCATCGGCCTCGACGAAGCCGGCATCGTCCGCTTCGCCAACCCGGCCACCGCCACCCTGCTCGGCTACTCGCACGACGAGATGCTGGGACGGCCGCTGCAGGCCATCCTGCGCCGGCAACGCGACGCCCACCCCTGCCCGCTGTGTGCCGCCTGCGCTGCCGGCGCCACGATCGAAGGCCAGGAAGGCGACTTCCGCAACCGCGTCGGCTACCCGCTGGTGCTGGAATTCTCCTGTCGGCCCATCGTCGAGGCCGGTCGCCAGGCAGGCAGCGTGGTCACCCTGAGCGACCAGAGCGAGCGACGCCGCTACCTCGAACAGTTGGAACGCAAGTCCAACTACGACGACCTCACCGGCCTGCCCAACCGCAACCTGCTCAAGGACCGCCTGGCGCGGGCCGTCGCTCGCCATGACAAGGCCGGCGGCGGTCTCGCAGTCCTCACCCTCGATCTCGACCGCTTCAAGGACATCAACGATAGCCTCGGCCACGCCATCGGCGACCAGCTGTTGCGCGCGGCGGCGGGGCGCCTGGCGGGGCGCCTGGGCTGGGTGGACACCCTGGCTCGCCTGGATGGCGACGAGTTCGTCGTGGTCGCCGGAGTGGCCGCCGACGAGGTGGCAAACCGCCTGGCGCGCCCCCTGCTGGAGGCGCTGGCGACACCATTCCGCCTCGACGGGCGCGACTTCTACCTCGGCGCCAGCCTGGGCATCGCCCTCCATCCCAAGGACGGCGGGGACGGCGACACCCTGCTGCGCAACGCCGTGGCGGCGATGTACCGCGCCAAGGCGGCCGGTGGCAACCGCTTCAACTTCTACGCCGCCGAGATGAACGCCCGCGCCCTGGAACGCCTCGATCTTGAGAACGGCCTGCGCCAGGCCATCGAGCACGGCGAGCTGGTGCTGCACTATCAAGCGCAGGCCAACCTGCAAAGCGGCGCCATCACCGGAGTGGAGGCCCTGGTACGCTGGCAACATCCGCAACGCGGCCTCCTGATGCCTGACCGCTTCATCGACCTGGCCGAGGAGACCGGCCTCATCGTGCCGCTCGGCAATTGGGTGCTGCGCACCGCCTGCACGCAGGCGCGCACCTGGCAGGCGGCCGGCCTGCCGCCGCTGTCGGTGGCGGTCAACATGTCGGCGCGCCAGTTCGACGGCCAGGACGTCACCGGCCTGGTCGCCGCGGTGCTCGCCGACACCGGCCTGCCCCCCCAGCTGCTCGAGCTGGAGCTGACCGAGAGCCTGCTGATGACCGACGCCGAGGCCTTCATCGACACCACTGCCCACCTCAAGGCGCTGGCGGTGCGCTTGGCCATCGACGACTTCGGCACCGGCTTCTCCTCCCTTGGCTACCTCAAACGCTTCGCCATCGACCGCCTGAAGATCGACCGCTCCTTCGTCACCGACATCGGCGGCGACGAGCACAGCGACGCCATCGTCCTGGCGGTGATCTCGCTGGCCCACAGCCTCAGGCTGACGGTGATCGCCGAGGGGGTGGAGAACGCGGCCCAGCACGACTTCCTGCGCGCCGCCGGCTGCGACGAGATGCAGGGCTATTATCTCAGCCGCCCGTTGCCAGCCGACGCCTTCGCCGCCCTGCTGCGCGACCACGTGGCCGGCAACCCGGCATGACCACGCCACTCGCCCGCATGCTGCCGCCGGGGCTGCCGCGCGCCACCCGCCTCGCCATCGTCCGCGCCGCCCTGCTCTACGCCCTCGCCGCGGCACTCTGGATACTCTTGTCTGATGCCGCCGTGGCGCTGCTGGTCCGCGACCCCGCCAGCCTCCGCTTCGTCAATCCGCTCAAGGGAATCCTGTTCATTGCCTTCACCGCACTGCTGCTGTTCGTCCTCCTCTGGCGCCAGGCCGCGCGCCTGGCGGCACCGGCGGCGCCGGACGACGAACAGCCTCTCACCGACGCACCCGGCCTGCGCCAATTGCTCGCCGGCCTCGCCGCCCTGACCTTGGTCTTCGTCCTGCTCGCCGCCGGCGCCATGCAGCTGACCTGGGAACGGCAACGGGCGGAGGCGACCCGGCAGCTGCAGTCCATCGCCCACCTCAAGGTGACGCAGCTGGAAGACTGGCTGGCGGAGCGCCGCCGCGACACCGAGTTGCTGCAGAGCTCCTTCCTGCTGCGCGAGGGCGTGCCACGCCTGCGCACCAACGGCGACCCGGCGCTCCGGCAGCGGTTGCTGACCCGCCTGGATAACTTCCGCACCGTCATGCAGCACAGCGACCTGGCAGTCTGCGACGCCGACGGTGAACCGCTACTGCTGGCCGGCGCCCAGTTGCACAGCGGCAGCGCCGAGCTGCGCGCCGCCGTGCACCGGGCCCTCGCCGAGGGGACGCTGCAGATGACCGAGCTCTACCGCATGGCAGAGCCCGCCCCCGCCCACAGCCACCTCGACTTCGTCGCCCCCCTGCCCACGCCGGACGGCCAGGCCAGCCAGGCGGTGGTGGTGCTGCGCAGCGGTGTCGGTGCCACCCTCTACCCCTCCCTGCAGGCATGGCCGTTGCCGAGCGACAGCGCCGAGGCCCTGCTGGTCCGCCGCGACGGCGACCAGGTGCTGTTCCTCAACGAGCTGCGCCACCGCCGGGGCACCGCGCTCACCCTGCGCCGCCCCCTGGCCTCCGAACTCCTGGCGGCCGCGGCGCTGCTGCCCGGCTACCGCCCCGGCGACCTCATCGAGGCACCCGACTACCGCGGCGTGGTCACCCTCGGCGTCGCCATGCCGGTCCCCGGCACGACCTGGTGGCTGGTCGCCAAGGTCGACAGCAGCGAGGTCTTCGCCATCGCCCGCCGCGACATGCTGTGGATACTGTTCGTCAGCCTCGCCACCTGGGGCATCGCGATGGTCCTCGCCGTTCTGCTGTTCCAGCGCCGCCAGCTGCGCCATGCCGAGTGGCTGCAGCGCGAGCAGGCCGACAAGCTGCACGCCCTCCGCCTGCTTTCCGCCATCGCCGACAACTCGGCCGACGCCATCTATGCCAAGGACACGGCCGGCCGCTACCTGCTGTTCAACCGCGCCGCCGGCCGCTACACCGGCAAGAGCGAGGCCGAGGTGCTCGGGCGCAACGACACCGTCCTGTTCCCGCCCGCCCAGGCCGCCATGCTGCAGGCCAACGACCGCCGGGTGATGGAGGAGGACCGCCTGATCTCCTACGAGGAGACCCTCGACACCCCGTTGGGCACGCGCACCTTCCTGGCCATCAAGGGCCCGCTGCACGACGGCGCCGGCCGGGTGAACGGCATGTACGGCATCGCCCGCGACATCAGCGAACGGGTCGAGGTGGAGGCGGCCCTGCGGCGCGGCAACGAGGAACTGCATCGCTTCAACCGCGCCATGGTCGGTCGCGAACTGGACATGGTGCGCCTGAAGGCCGAGGTCAACGCGCTGGCCGCCGCCCTCGGCCGCCCGCCGCCCTACGACCTCGGCGCCGTCGAGGCGGAACCGGAGGCGCCGGCATGAACCTGCCGCCGCTGCTCGACTTCAGCTTCGGCCTGCTGCTCAACGCCGCCCTGCTGCTCAGCCTGCTCCTGGTCATCGACCTGGTCCTGGCGCGCGGCCGCATCGGCTGGCTGTCGCGCCCCTCCCTCGCCGCCGGCCTCATGGTCGGCCTGGTCGGCATCCTGCTGATCAAGGTCAGCGCCACCCTGATGCCCGGCATCATCTTCGACACCCGCTCGGTGCTGCTGGCGCTGTCAGGCCTCTTGCTCGGCCCGGCGCCGACCGCCATCGCCATGGCCATGACCGCGGCCTACCGCGGGTCGCTGGGCGGCCAGGCGGCGCTGGTGGGCGTCCTGGTGATCCTGGCCTCGGGGCTCATCGGCCTGGCCTTCCGCTGGGCCTGGCGGCGCCCCGTCGAGGAGATGGGCTGGCGGCCACTCTATGGCCTCGGCCTCGCCGTCCACGTCGTCATGCTGGCCATCATGCTGCTTCTGCCCTGGCCGACTGCGCGCACCGTGCTGGCCAGCGTCAGCCTGCCGGTGCTGCTCATCCACCCCCTCATCACCCTGGCCCTCGGCCAGTTGCTGGTCGACCGCCTGCGCCGCCGGCGCGACCTCGACACCCTGCACGAGCAGGAGTCGCGCTACCACAGCCTGTTCGAGGACAACCAGTCGGTGATGCTGATCATCGACCCCGCCGACGGCGCCATCGTCGACGCCAACGCCGCCGCTGCCGCCTACTACGGCTGGCCGCGCGAACGCCTCAAGGGCATGTACATCGGCGACCTCGCCACCCTGACGCCGGCGGAGATGCGTGCCGAACTGGCGGCGGCGCTGGTGCGCCGGCGCCAGCGCTTCGAGACCTACCTGCGCCACGCCGACGGCAGCCTGCGCGAGGTCGAGTTGTTCAGCGGGCCGCTGCGCCTGGGCGGGCGCGACTACCTATACGCCATCGTGCACGACATCGGCGCCCGCAAGGCGGCGGAGGCTGCCCTGCAGGGCAGCGAGACCCTGCGCCGGCAGGAGCACGAGGCCGCCATGCGGGAACAGGAGGAGGCACGCCGGGCGGCCCTCAACCTGATGGAAGACGCAGTGGCCGCGCGCCACCAGGCCGAGGCCGCCCTGGACGCCCTGCGCGAGAGCGAGCGGCGCTTCCAGGACATCGCCGCGGCCTCGGCCGACTGGATCTGGGAGGTGGACCGGGAGGGCCGCTACACCCATGTCTCCGGTGGCGTCGAGGGCATGATGGGCTACCGGCCGGAGGAGATGCTCGGCCGGCGGGCCTTCGACTTCATGCCGCCCGACGAGGCCGTTGCGATCGCCGCCCGCTTCGCCGACATCGTCGCCCGGGGCGAGCCCTTCCGCGACCTCGACAACGTCGACCTGCACAAGGACGGCAGCCGGCGCCAGGTGCAGAGCAGCGGCAT
>JAQVJE010000083.1 GCA_028695325.1 Gallionellaceae bacterium | reverse complement strand
GCGGGCGCCGGGCATGAGCGGCGCCCTGATCCGGGTCGAGGGCCTGGCCCGCACCTACCGCGTCGGCGAGGTGGAGGTGCCGGCCCTGCGCGGCGTCGACCTCACCATCGAACGGGGCGAGTTCGTCGCCGTCATGGGACCGTCCGGCTCCGGCAAGTCCACCTTCATGAACCTCCTGGGCGGCCTCGACCGTCCCGACGGCGGCCGCTACCTGCTCGACGGCGAGGACGTCTCCCGCCTCGACCCCGACCAGCTCTCGCGGGTGCGCAACCGCTCGCTCGGCTTCGTGTTCCAGAGCTTCAACCTGCTGCCGCGCGCCAGCGCCCTGGAAAACGTCGAACTGCCCCTGGTCTATGCCGGGATCCATGCCCACGAGCGGCACCGGCGCGCCCTGGCACGGCTCGCCCAGGTCGGCCTGGCCGAGCGCGCCCACCACCTGCCGGCACAGCTGTCGGGCGGCCAGCAGCAGCGCGTCGCCATCGCCCGCTCGCTGGTCAACGAGCCGGCCCTGATCCTGGCCGACGAACCGACCGGCGCCCTCGACACCCGTACCAGCCAGGAGCTGATGGCCCTGTTCCAGGCCCTCAACCGCCAGGGCATCACCCTGGTGCTGGTCACCCACGAGCCCGACATCGCCCGCTTCGCCAAGCGCATCCTGGTGTTCCGCGACGGCCGCCTGGTCGAGGACCACCCGGTCGCCGAGCCGCTGTCGGCGGCGGCCATGCTGGGAGAGCCGGCGCCGTGAACCATACCGACACCTTCGCCAGCGCACTGCGTTCGCTGCGCAGCAACAAGCTGCGCAGCGCGCTCACCACCCTGGGCATCGTCATCGGCATCGCCGCCGTGATCACCATGCTGGCGGTGGGCGAGGGGGCGCGCCGCCAGGTCGCCGAGCAGCTGAAGAGCCTGGGCACCAACCTGATGCTGGTGCTGCCCGGCACGGTGACCGCGGGCGGCGTCCGCCTCGGCAGCGGCAGCCGCAACACCCTGACCGAGACCGACGCCGAGGCGATCCGCAACCAGATCTCCGGCGTCGTGGCGGCGGCGCCCATCCTGCGCGGCAGCGGCCAGGCGGTGTATGGCAACCTGAACTGGGCCACCCAGCTGTACGGCATCGACGCCGACTACCTGGCCGCGCGCGACTGGACCGTCGCGCACGGCCGCGTGTTCGACGAGACCGACCTGCGCGGCGGCGCCAAGGTCGCCCTGGTCGGCGAGACTGTCGCCCAAATGCTGTTCGGCGGCACCGACCCGACCGGCCAGACGGTACGCATCAAGGGGGTGCCGTTCACCATCATCGGCCTGCTCGGCGGCAAGGGGCAGAACGCCATGGGCCAGGACCAGGACGACATCATCCTGATCCCCATCAGCACCGCGCGCGGCCGCATCCTGGGCCAGGCCCAGGGGCGCCTGCGCAGCGTCAACAACATCAACGTCAAGATGGCCGACGGCAGCGACATGCAGGCCGCCGAGGCCGAGGTGAGCGCCCTGCTGCGCCAGCGCCACCGCATCCAGCCCGGCCAGGACGACGACTTCAACATCCGCAACCTGTCCGAGCTGGTGGCCGCCGAGCAGGCCGCCTCCAGCGCCCTGTCCGGCCTCCTGGCGGCGATCGCCTCGGTGTCCCTGCTGGTGGGCGGCATCGGCATCATGAACATCATGCTGGTGTCGGTCACCGAGCGCACGCGCGAGATCGGCATCCGCCTGGCGGTGGGCGCCCGCCGGCGCGACATCCTGACCCAGTTCATGGTCGAGGCGGTAATCCTGAGCCTCCTGGGCGGCCTGGTCGGTGTCGCCCTCGGCATCGGCACCTCGCTCACGGTGGCCCGCCTGCTGGCCTGGCCGGTGGTATTCCAGGCCGAAGCCATCCTGCTCGCGGTCGCCTCCGCCTCGGCGGTGGGCATCTTCTTCGGCTGGTACCCGGCCCGCAAGGCCGCCCGTCTCACCCCGGTGGAGGCCTTGCGGCATGACTGACTGTCGTGCGGGCTGCGGCGCCTGCTGCATCGCACCGTCGATCACCAGCCCCCTGCCCGGCATGCCGGACGGCAAGCCGGCCGGCGTCGCCTGCGCCCAGCTGACCGCTGACTACCGCTGCGCGGTGTTCGGCCGCCCCGAGCGGCCGGCCTTCTGCGCCGGCCTCAAACCCGCGCCGGAGATGTGCGGGGCCGACCGCGCCGCCGCCCTGGCCTGGCTGACCCGCCTGGAGGCAGCGACCCGGCCCTGACTCAGGGCACCGCCGGCTGGCCGATCACCACGGCCAGGCCGAGCAGGCCGGGCTGGATCTCCAGGCCGGCGGCGCGGGCGACGCCCAGGTTGATGATGAAATGCAGGCGGGTGCCCTCGCGGTACAGCTCGATCACCCCGCCGGCGCGCGCGAAGCCGGGCAGCTCGCTGATCGTCAGGACGGGTTGGCCGCGCACCGACTGCAGCAGCTCGGCCTGGCGCGCCTGCGCCGAGGCGGCGACATAGAGCATCTGGCAGTGCTTGGGCACCTGGCCGCCGTTGAGGTACTGGACGGTCAGCGGCCGCCCCCTGACCAGGCGGCCACGCAGGCGGGCGAGGGCGTCGGCCAGCTCGTCCGTGCCGGCGACGCACAACGACAGAGCATTGGCGCTGGCCGGCGCCCCCTCCGGCCAACGGACGAACTTGGCGAAGTTGTAAACGTAGGCGGTCTTTAGCAGCAGCGCGTCGCCGGCCGGCACATCGGCCTGCGCCGCTGGGCATAACCAGAGGGCGAGCAGCAACAGGGCGCGCCTCATCGGCATCCCTCCCGCGGCCGTGCGCCGGCCCGCCCGCCCATGCGGCGATCCTGGCGCATATCGGCACATCCGTTGTCTACCATCCCTTTTTTTTCCTCGTTATCGGCCTACGTCGATCAGAACTTGTAGCGTACCTCCGCGTACAGGCTGCGTCCCGGCAGGGGCAGGTCGTCGGCGATGGCGGCACCGGTGTAGGCGTACGCGTCGGCATCGAGCAGGTTGCGCAGCGAGGCCGCGAATTCCCAGTGCTTGCCAGCACCGTGGCGCAGCGTGGTGTCCACCACCGTATAGGCATCGGCCGGATCGCGAGCGTCGCCGGCGGGGCGCGGCCGGGCGCCGATCCAGTTGGCCTGCAGGTTCCAGTTCCAGCCCGGCCGGAAGGCCCAGTCCGCGCGCAGGTAGGCCTCCCGCTCTGGCACCGCATAGATACGGTAAGGGCCGTCGTCCTGCCAGCGCAGGGTGTAGTTGCCAGCCAGGCGCAGCGTCGCCGTCGCCTGCCAGTGTGCCTCCAGCTCGATGCCGCGGATGGCGTGGCGGCCGCCATTGTGGAACTGGCTGGGCTTGCCGGTGGCGGCGATCAGGTCGCGCTGCACGAAGTGGAAGATGTCCAGGCCCAGGCGCAGGTCGGACGTCGCCGCATAGTTGAACGCCAGGTCCCAGGTGCGCGAGCGCTCCGGCTTGAGGTCGGCGTTGGGCAGGGTGAAGGAGGTCCTGGAATAGAGCTCCTGATAGGAGGGCGCCCGGAAGGCCTGGCCGTACATCAGCTTGGTGGTGAGGCGGTCGCTGCCCTGCCAGACCAGTGCCAGGCGCGGGTTCAGGGTACCGCCGAAGTCGGAGTAGTGGTCGTAGCGGGCGCCGGCGGTCAGTTCCCAGTCCTCCGCCAGGGTCCAGACGTCCTGCGCAAACAGGTAATCGATGCGGCGCATCTTCTCCGGCGCGAAGGCGGCCGGGGTGTCGGTGAGGTCGACACTGTCGTAGACCTGGCGGACCGCATATAGATTTTGCCAGACGAGCCCGGCGCCGACGCGGACGGCATGGCCGGCCAGCCCGGTATACAGCCCGCTGGCCTCGACGTTGAGGCGGCGCTCCGCGGCGCGCTGGCGGTTGATCACCCCGTCGGGGTCGGCCAGGCTCGGCGGGCTCTCCTGGAAGCCGGCACCCGAGCTGTAGTCGAGATTGGCATAGTGCAAGGCGGCACTCAGGCTCCAGTCGTCGGCATAGCAGTCGTTGTCATAGAGCAGGTCGAGGCTGTAGCGGCTGTCGCGGCCGCGGGTGAGCGGGTCGAGCACGCCGGCCCCGGTGAGGCCGGTCTCGAGGTCGGCGTGGCGCATGTAGTCAGCATGCAGGTGCCAGTTGCCGCGCGCCACGCCGAGGCGCAGGTCGGTGTTGCGCCAGCCGTAGCCGGCCCACCCGGCGCCACCCAGGCGGTCGGCACGGATATAGGGGTCGTAGCCGTCGGTGCCGGACACCTCGGCGGTGAGACCAACATCGAAGCCACCCCAGTGACCGCCATACTGCAGCCAGCCGGCCTGACTATCGTGGCTGCCAGCGCGCAGGCCGGCCTCGTTGTACTCGATACGGCCGGCAGTCTTGGTGATTACGTTGATCACCCCGGCGCCGGCGTCGGCGCCGTAGAGCGCCGAACCGGGACCGCGGATGATCTCCACCCGCTCGATCATGCTGGCCGGCAGGCCCTTCCAATAGATGCCAAAGCCCCACAGCAGGTCCTTCATGGGGACGCCGTTCACCATCAGCAGGGTCTGCCCGGCATTGGCGCCGCGCAAGTGCAGCAGCGGCCGGTCGCCGAACTGGCTGGCCCGCACGTAGATGCCGGGCACCCCTTCGAGGACATCGACCAGGTTGGTCGCGCCGGTGGCGCGAATGTCCTCGGCGGTGATGACGTTGACCGCCGCCGGCGACCGCGATAGGGGCTGCGGGGTGCTGGTGGAGATGCTGACCTCCATGGCCATCAGCTCCTCCAAGCCCAGGGACAAGAGGTGGTCCAGCCGTTCATCGCTGTGCGCCGGCGCCGCCAGCAGGCCGATGACCGCCATGACGAGTTTGCGCATGCTCATGTTTCCCCTGTCTCGCTGCAGCCGTGGATGCACGACCGACGTCATGGCGGCGAGTTTAACCGCTTCGCGGGCCGGCCGGGTGGTCCGCCGGCCCGTGAAGCGCGGCGATGGCCTGCCGCAGGCGGCCAAGCGCCGCCTCCAGTTCCGGCAGGCGGGCGCGCAACGGGGCGAGGTCGCCGACCCGCGCCGCCTGCTCCAGCTCCCGGCACAGCGGCGGCAGCTCGCTGGAGCCGAAGGTGGCACTGCTGCCCTTGAGCTGGTGCAGGCGCTCGGCCAGTTCACCGGCGGCGCCGCGTTCGAGGTCCCGGCCCAGCTCCGCCAGCAGGTCGCCGGCCACGGCGAAGAACTTGTCGACGATGCGCCCATAGGCGGCCGGCCCGACGTTGTCGCGCAGGTCGCGTACCGTCGCCAGGTCCAACCCGTCCACCGGTGCCGCCGGCATGACCGACGCGGGCCGTTGTTCATCCTGCGGCGCCAGCCAGTGCGCCAGCAGGGCCGCCAGGTCGGCACGCAGCAGCGGCTTCAGCAGGAAGCCGTCCATGCCGCTGGCCAGGCAACGCTCGCGCACCTCGGGCTGGGCGTCGGCGGTCAGGGCGACGACGGGCAGCCGCCGGCCGCCCGGCTGTGCGGCCTCCCAGGCGCGGATACCGGCGCAGGCTTGGTAGCCGTCCATGTCCGGCATGTGCAGATCCATGAGGATCAGGTCGGGAGGCCCGGCCATCACCCGCGCCAGGGCCTCGCGGCCGTTCTCCGCCACCATCACCCGCGCGCCCAGGCCGGCCAGCAGCTCGGCCATCACCAGCTGGTTGGTGGGGTTGTCCTCCACCAGCAGCACGCTGGCGCCGCCACCGGGCGCGTCGGCGGGGCCGGCGGCGATGGCAGGCCGCGGACCGGCGGCCAGCAGGGTGGCGCGCAGGTGGGCCAGGCGCAGCGGCCGGTGCAGCCATTTCAGTTGGCCAAGGTGGGGGGCGGCGCCCAGTTCGGCCAGGCGGTGGATGGGCACCAGGACGATGGTGGCCGGCCCGGCCTGCTCATCGGCGGCGGCGGGGGCGGCGGCCAGCAGGGCGTCGAGCGACTCGTAGTCGAGCAGGCAGGTCATGCCGCAGCGGCCCAGCGGCACGTCGGGATGATGAACGGCGATGCCCCAGTGGCGCAGCTGGGCCTCGACCACCTCGCGTACGCCGTCCTGGGCGACGCGCACACAGACCGCCGCCGGCGCGGCGCCGCCGGCCAGATCCAGGCCGCTGTCCCAGCCCTGCGCGGCGAGCCGCAGGGGGACCCGGAAGCGGAAGGTGGAGCCGACACCGGGCGCGCTCTCCAGCTCGATGCGGCCGCCCATCTCGGCGACCAGGCGGCGGACAATGGCGAGGCCGAGGCCGCTGCCGCCGTACTTGCGCGTGGTGCTGCCGTCGCCCTGGTAGAAGACGTCGTATACGCGCGCCTGGGCGGCGACCGGGATGCCGATGCCGGTGTCGCGCACCTCCACCTCCAGAATGAAGCCGTCGTCCGCCTCGCGCAGCGGCTGCGCCGTCAGGCGGATCTCGCCCTGGCTGGTGAACTTCACGGCGTTGGCCAGCAGGTTGTTGAGCACCTGGCGCAGGCGGCCGGGATCACCCACCGCCCAGCCCGGCAGGTCGAGGGCCGGCGCGCCGATCACCTCGACACCGCGCGCCATGGCCTGCGGCGCCACCAGGTCGAGAGCATCGTCGAGCAGGCCGCGCAGGTCGAAGGCGACCCGCTCCAGTTCCAGGCGGCCGGCCTCGATCTTGGCCAGGTCGAGCACGTCGCTGATGAGGTCGCGCAGGGTCTCCGACGAATTGCGCAGGGTGTTGACGAACAGGCGCTGCTTCTCGTCCAGGCGGTCGTCCTGCTGGAGAAGCTGGGCCATGCCCAGGATGCCGTTGAGCGGCGTGCGTATCTCGTGGCTGATGTTGGCCAGGAACTGGCTCTTCGCCACGTTGGCCGCCTCCGCCTCGGTCTTGGCCGCCTCCAGCTGGGCGGTGCGCCGCTCCACCAGCCGTTCCAGCTCGTTGTGGGAATCGGCCAGGGCGCGGTCGCGGCTCTCGATCTCGGCCAGCATGGCGTTGAAGCTGTCGACCAGTTCACCCACCTCGTCCTGGCTCTGTCGCGCCACGCGCAGAGAGTAGTCGCGGCGTTCGCGCACCTGGCGGGTGGCAGCGGCCAGTTCGTTGATCGGCGCGACGATCGGCCGCACCATGCGCAGGCCGAGGCCCAGGGAAAGCATGAAGGCCAGCAGCACACCGGCGGCGGAGACGGCAAACTGAGTGGCGAAGTGGCTCCATTCGCCGCTCAGATCGACACGCAGGTACAGCGAGCCGATCGGCTCGCCGTCCAGCCGCACGACTTGGGTGTACTGGGCCACGGGGTCGAAGGCGCGGATGTCCGGGGCGCTCTCCTCCAGGACACGCACCTCGGCCGGCAGCAGCGCGCCGATGCCGTAGGCGGCCAGGCGCCTCCCCCGGTGGTCGTAGACCGCCGCCGCCATGACCTCGATATGGTTGCCCAGGTTGTCATTCAGCACCGCCCATGCGGCGTTGCCGTCTTGGAAGGCGAGGGCAGCGCTGACCGCCCCGCTGGTGGCTTGGGCGATGGCACGCAGCTTGTCGGCGGCGTCGGTGCGTATGTTGCTCAGCTGCTGCAGGGTGCCGAAGGCCAGCACGAACCCCATGCCCAGGGCGGAGACGCCCAGCACCAGCCCGATCAGCTTGCGCTGGATGCTGACGGCAGTGAGCAGGGCGGTGGGCATGGCGGCCTGGGAGTATCCGGATACGATGCCACGCAAGGCTAACACGGCGGCAGCGGGCGGCGCACGCCGGTCCCTCATAAGGGCTTGCCCGGAAAAAACTTTTTGTGGATAATGCGCCGCTTTCCCGGTTTGTTTTGAATCGAGTGCGCCATGAAATCCGCCATTCACCCCGACTACTCTGAAATCAACGTGACCTGCGGTTGCGGCAACACGTTCAAGACCCGTTCCACCATGGGCAAGGATCTGCACGTGGAAGTCTGCTCCGAGTGCCACCCCTTCTACACCGGCAAGCAGAAGATCGTCGACACCGCTGGCCGCGTCGAGAAGTTCCGCCAGAAGTACGGCCTGAAGAAGTAAGACGGCCCGATTTACCGAGAAAGGCAGCGTCAGGCTGCCTTTTTTGTTTCAATCAGCGCCATGCAACCGCTGACCCGCTCGCAGCAATTCTGGCTGACCGTCCTGCTGACGGCGTGGTGCCTGGTCGGCCTGACCGGGCGCGACGCCTGGAAACAGGACGAGGCGCTGGCCCTGGTGCCGCTGCTCGACTGGCTGGCCGGCGACGGCCTGGTGCCGACGGCCTACCCGGTCCATACCCTGCTCGCCGGACTGACCGCCTGGCTGGCGCAGCCCTGGCTGGACCTGCAGGATGGCGCCCGCCTGGCCAACGGCCTATTCACCCTGGCCGCCCTCGCCTGCACCGGCCTGGCCGCCCGCACCCTCTACGGCCCCGGCTATGGCGCCGCTGCCGCCCTCGCCCTACTGGGCGCCTTCGGCCTCATGCTGCGGGCGCACGCCATGCTGCCCGAGACCGCCATGCTGGCCGGCTACGCCCTGCTCACCTATGGCGTCGCCCGCGCCAGGACCGGCGGCGGCTCCGCCGCCATCGCCCTGGCCACCTTCATGCTGGCGCTCGGGCGCGGCCTGCCCGACCTGGTGGCTGCTGGTCTGATCGTCACCCTGCCCATGCTGTCGCGCGACTGGCGCGACCGCCATTACCGCACCGCCGTCCGCCGCGGCCTGCTCGGTCTGGCCTGGCTGCTGGCAGCCTGGCTGGGTGTACTGCTGCTGCAGGGCGGCGATGCCCTGGCGCAGTGGTGGCAGCAGTTCCTGGCGTCGCTGCTGCCCGGTCGCTCGCCCGCCTCCCTGCTCAACAACCTGTCCTGGTTCGCCTGGCCGGTCTGGCCGCTCGCCCTGTGGACGCTATGGAACGAGCACCGCCGCCTGGCGCGGGTGCCGGCGCTGCACCCAGTCCTAGCCGCTGCCCTGGTCACCCTGCTGCTCGGCCTGTGGCCGTCCGCCAGCGGCAGCGGCCTGCTGCCCGTCCTGGTACCCCTGGCCCTGCTCGCCGCCTACGGCCTCGCCGACCTCCGGCGCGGCGCAGCGCAGGCCTTCTACTGGTTTGGCGTGCTCTGCTTCCTGTTCTTCGCCGCCGCCTTCTGGGTCTATTTCGCCGCCATCGAATGGGGCTGGCCAGTCCGCCTGGCTGCCCGCATGGCGCGCCTGGTGCCGGACTTCCCGGCCGGCCAGACCACCACGGCCATGACCGTCCTGGCGGCCGCCGCCACCCTGGCCTGGCTGGTCGCCATCCCCCTGTTCCCCAGGGCCAAGGCGCGCCCCATCCTGGTCTGGGCCACCGGCATGACGCTAGCCTGGTTCCTGCTGATCCTGTTGTTCAAGCCCTGGGCCGAGGCCGGCTGGGGCTACCGGCCGCAGATCCGCGCCATGGCGGCGCAGCTGCCGCCCGGCGCCTGCCTGCGCGCCGACGTCGACCCCGGCATGGCCGTCATGTTGCGCCTGCACCTGGCCGACCGCTACCGCGCCGAGGGCGACTGCGACTGGTGGCTGCTGGCCGGCGAGCGGCAGAACCTCGCCGCCGCGGACTGGCCGGTGGCGGCCGCCTGGAGCGGCTTCCGGCCGCGCGACCGCAACCGCTACTACGCCCTGATCGATGCCCGTGCGGTGCCGCCGGCGCCGACCGACCCGGAGGGGGGCGATGGCCCCTGATCTCGCCGCCATCGTCCTGGCCGGCGGCCGCGGCCGCCGCATGGGCGAGCGCGACAAGGGCCTGGTCGAACTGGCCGGCCGGCCGCTGGCGGCCTGGGTGATCGAACGTCTGCGGCCGCAGGCCACCGAGATCCTCGTCAGCGCCAACCGCAACCCCGACGCCTATGCCACCCTCGGCTGCCCGGTGGTGCCCGACGCCCTGCCCGACCAGCCCGGCCCCCTGGCCGGCATCCTCGCCGCCGCACAGCGGACCACGGCCGACTGGCTGCTGGCGGTGCCTTGCGACACCCCCTTCCTGCCCGCCGACCTGGCCGCACGCATGCTGGCCGTGGCGCGGACGCGCGGCGTGCCCCTGGTGCGCGCCACCGACGGCGAGCGCATCCACTACGCAGTGATGCTGCTACACCGCCGTCTGCTGACCGACCTGGCCGCAGCCCTGGCCGCGGGCGAGCGACGGGTGCAGGCCTGGCAGGAGCGCCACCCGCATGCCGAGGCGGCCTTCGATGCACCCATGGCCTTCTTCAACGTCAACGACGCCGACGACCTGCGCCGCGCCGAGACCCTGGCGGGACGGTAGCCGGCCTGAAATAGACGGGTGTCGATCGCGGTGTAGACTGAGTGCATCCTGCCCCGCGAGCACAGCGATGCCCGACGCCGTCGACCTGAACACGATACTGCACCGCCACCCCGGACAGCCGGAGTCCCTGCTGCAGGTGCTGCGCGAGGTGCAGGAGGCGCAC
>JAQVJE010000082.1 GCA_028695325.1 Gallionellaceae bacterium | reverse complement strand
CTGGACCGCCTGCGCTGGGCATTGACCGAGGCGGCCATGAGCAGCGTGCGCCTGGCACTGACCGAGTTGAGCCAGGATCCGGCGCGCTACCTGGCGGTGCTGGAAGGCTACCTCGTGGTGGCGGCGCGCCAGTTGCCGGACGGCGACCTGGTGGTGGAGGTCAACAACGCCGACCTGAACCTGCTCGGCCCGGTCTGGGACGCAATCAGTCAGCGGGCCGCCCCGGGCCGCCACATCGAACTGGCCGGTCACGGCAGCGACAGCCTGGGCGGCATTCGGGTTCGCCTGACCGACAACCGCGCCCGCCTCGACCAGACCTTCGAGGCGCGCATGGAACGGCAGGCCGAGGCCCTGGCCGGCGCGATCATGGCGCGCATGTTCGCCGGTCCGCCGGAACTGGGAGGCCTGCATGGCTAGGATCATCGAGATCAACGGCCCGTTGGTGCGCTTGGAACTGCCCGGCGCGCTGCTCGGCGAGCAGGTCAGGGTCGGCGCCCTCGGCCTCAGCGGCGAGGTGATCGCCCGCGAGGGCGACACCGCCCTGGCCCAACTCTACGAGGACAGCACCGGCCTAGCGCCGGGCGAGCCGGCCGAGGGGCTTGGCCACCCGCTTTCGGTGGAACTGGGGCCGGGCCTGCTGGGCGGCATCTTCGACGGCGTGCAGCGGCCCCTGGAGGCGATCTGGCAGGCCAGCGGCGACCGCATCGCACGCGGCGTGCAGATCCCCGCCCTGACCAGGGACCGGCGCTGGGACTTCACGCCGGCCGCCGACCGCCTGCCCGGCATGGTGCTGAACGGCGGCGACATCCTCGGCACAGTGCCGGAGACCGCCAGCATCGAGCACCGCATCCTGGTGCCGCCCGACGTCGCCGGGGAACTGCTGGAACTGGCGCCGGCCGGCGACTACGACGTCGACGCCACCCTTGCCCGCATCCGCATGCGCGATGGCACGCTACGCAAGCTGTCGCTCTGCCAGCGCTGGCCGGTGCGGCGGCCGCGGCCGTTCCGGCGCCGTAACCACGCCGGCGAGCCGCTCATCACCGGGCAGCGCATCCTGGACACCTTCTACCCCCTGCTCAAGGGCGGCAAGGCCGCCATCCCCGGCCCGTTCGGCGCCGGCAAGACCATGCTGCAGCACCAGATCGCGCGCTGGTGCAACGCCGAGATCGTCATCTACGTCGGCTGCGGCGAGCGCGGCAACGAGCTCACCGACGTCCTGGAGTCGCTGCCGAAGCTCACCGACCCGCACAGCGGTCGGCCGCTGATGGAGCGCACCCTGCTCATCGCCAACACCTCCAACATGCCGGTGGTGGCGCGCGAGGCCTCGGTCTACGTCGGTATCACCATCGCCGAATACTTCCGCGACCAGGGCTATGACGTGGTCATGGTGGCCGACTCCACCAGCCGCTGGGCCGAGGCCCTGCGCGAGGTGGCCGGCCGGCTCGGCCAGATGCCGGTGGAGGAGGGCTACCCGGCCTACCTGGGCTCGCGCCTGGCGGCCTTCTACGAGCGCGCCGGCCGGGTCGAGACCCTGGCCGGGAACACCGGCTCGGTCACCCTGATCGGCGCCGTCAGCCCGCCCGGCGGCGACTTCTCCGAGCCGGTGACCAGCCACACCAAGGAGATCATCCAGACCTTCTGGGCGCTCTCCAAGGAACTCGCCGACGCCCGCCACTACCCGGCCATCGACTGGCTGGAGAGCTTTTCCGGCTATGTCGGCGAGGCCGCCGGCTGGTGGGCCGAACACGTCGACCCCGATTGGGCCGAGGCGCGCGCCCGCGCCCTGGAACTGTTGTCCGAGAGCGAGGAGTTGCGCCGCATCGTCAACCTGGTCGGGGTGGAGGCGCTGTCCTCCGAGCAGCGCTGGTCGCTGGAGGCGGCCGAGCTGATCAAGGAGGCCCTGCTGCAGCAGGCCGCCACCGACGCGGTCGACAGCTATGCCTCGCCGGCCAAGCAGTATCTGCTCCTGGCCGGCCTGCTGGCGATCCACGCCGAGGGCCTGCGCCTGATCGCCCTCGGCGTGCCGGCCCGACGCCTGATCGAGCTGCCGGTGGTCGCCGAGGCGCGGCGCTGGAAGACCCGCTACGGCGACGCCGAACTGGCCGCCCTGCGCGAGCGGGTGGCCGGACTGACGGAGGACTTCATGAAGCTGGAGGGCGAATATGCCGTCGCGTCGGGCTCCGCCGCCCGGGTCGCGGCGGAGGAGGGCGGGCAGCCATGAAGAACCTGGAATTCCGCACCGCGTCTTCCGCCCGCGGCGGCCTGTTGGTGATGGCCAATGTGGCCGGCGTGGCCGCTGGCACCCGGGTCGGCATCACTGACCACAGCGGCCGCCGGCGCAATGGACTGGTCATCCGCACCTCCGACGACGCGGTGCTGGTCGAGGTGTTCGAGGATACCGACGACCTCGACCTGGAACGCACCTGGGTGCGTTTCCTCGACGAACCGTACAGCCTGCCGGTGTCGCGCGACATACTGGGGCGGGTGTTCAACGGCGTCGGCCGGCCGCGCGACGGCCGCCCGCCCATCGTCTCGGGGCAGCACCGCGACATCAACGGCGCGCCGCTCAACCCGGCCGCGCGCGCCTATCCGCGCGAGTTCATCGAGACCGGCCTGTCCGCCATCGACGGCATGAACAGCCTGACGCGTGGCCAGAAGCTGCCGATCTTCTCCGGCGGCGGCCTGCCGCACAACCGGGTCGCCGCCCAGATTGTCCGCCAGGCCCGCCTGCTCGGCGAGGCGGCCGGCGACTTCGCGGTGGTGTTCGCCGCCTTCGGGGTGAGCAGCCAGGACGCCCGTTTCTTCCAGGAGGGCTTCGAGGAGAGTGGTGCCCTGGAACGCCTGGTGATGTTCCTCAACCTGGCCGACGAGCCGGTTATCGAGCGCCTGCTGACGCCGCGTGCGGCACTGACCGCAGCCGAGTACCTGGCCTTCGAGCTGGACCGCCACGTCTTGGTGGTGATGACCGACATGACCGCCTACGCTGAGGCCCTGCGCGAGGTCGCCGTGCTGCGCGGCGACGTGCCGGCGCGCAAGGGCTATCCGGGCTACCTCTATTCCGACCTGGCCGAGCTCTACGAGCGGGCCGGACGCATACGCAACCGGCCCGGCTCCATCACCCTGATCCCGGTGCTGTCGATGCCCTCGGACGACATCACCCATCCGATCCCCGACCTGACCGGCTACATCACCGAGGGCCAGATCGTCCTGTCGCGCGAACTCAACGCCCAGGGCGTCTACCCGCCCATCGCCGTGCTGCCTTCCCTGTCAAGGCTGATGAAGGACGGCATCGGCGGCGACTTCACCCGGCCCGACCATCCGCGCGTCGCCAGCCAGCTGTTCGCCAGCTACGCCCGCGCCCTGGAGGTGCGCGGCCTGGCGGCCATCATCGGCGCCGAGGACCTGTCCGAGGGCGATCGCCGCTACCTGGAATTCGCCGAGGCCTTCGAGCGCCGCTTCGTCGGCCAGGCCGAAGGCGACCAGCGCGACGTCTACGCCACCCTCGACCTGGCCTGGGACCTGTTGTCGATGCTGCCCGCCGCCAGCCTGACGCGGGTGAGCGAGGAGGAACTGGCGAAGCACTACAAACCCGGTGACAAAGTGACAAGGTGACGGGAAGGAGTGACAAAGTGACGAGTGACAAAGTGACGGGTCTGGTGGTGCGGCTACGCCGCGCCCCTGTCACTTTGTCACTCTGTCACTCTGTCACTGTCTCATCATGAGGCTCCACGTCCCCCCCACCAAGAGCGCCCTGTTGCGCGTCAGCCGCCAGGCGCGCTTCCTGGAGCAGGGCCAGACCATGCTGGAGAAGAAGCGCGACCTCCTGACCCGGCTGGTCTACGACCGCCTGCGGCAATACCGCGAACTGCGCGCCCAGACCGCCGCCGAACTGGCCGAGGCCTACCGCTGGCTGGGTATCGTGCACATGCGCATGGGCGGCCAGATGCTGCGCCAGGCAACGGTGGGGTTGCGGCCGGCGGTGGCGGTGCACATCCTGGCCCGCTCTAGCGTTGGGGTGGAATATCCCAGCGTGACGGTGGAGCCCTTGCCGCTGCAGCCGGTTGGCCTGATGTGGACCGACACCAGCTTCGACGAGGCGCGCCTCAGGCTGCAGCGCCTGACCGTCACCCTGGCCCGCCTGGGCGAGGCGGAGAACGCGCTCTGGCGTCTCCTGGCGGCCAGCCGCAAGACCCGCATGCGGGTCAACGCCCTGAAGCACAACATCATCCCGCGCTACCGCGCCACCGAGCACTACATCCGCGCCATGCTGGAGGAGGACGAGCGCAACACCCTGTTCCAGGTCAAGCGCCTGGCCGAACGCACGGCCTGACCGCCGGCACGGCTCGCCGGACCCGCGGCCGGCTATAGTGATGGGGCGTCCGCGCAAGGCAGACGCGGCATTGATCATACTAGAGGAGATGAGCATGAAAACGACCTGCATCGCACTGTCACTGGCCCTGCTGGCCACGCCGGCCCTGGCCGCCCAGGCGCCGGTGATCATCAAGATACCGCGCCTGACCCTGGAGGCGGCCGGCAAGATCGCCCACGGCGCCCTCGACGCCTGCCGCAAGGAGGGCCTGCAGGTCGGCGTCACCGTGGTCGACCGCAGCGGCGACACCATGGTGTTCCTGCGCGATACCCTGGCGCCCACCGTGACCATCGAGGTCAGCCGCCAGAAGGCCTACACCGCGGTCAACTTCAACGCCCCGCTGTCGACCATGGAAGACCGCTTCACCAAGCCGTTCTCGGTCGGCAAGCTGCCCGGCCTGCTGTTCGCCGCCGGCGGCCTGCCGATCGAGGCGGCCGGCAACATCGTCGGCGCGGTCGGCGTGTCCGGCGCCCCCAGTGGCCTGCAGGACGAGGCCTGCGCGCGGGCCGGCGTCGAGGCCGTGCGCATGGACCTGGAGATGGCCGGGCCCTGAGGTCGCCATGGCGGCCGGCCTCGCCAGCGCGCGCGACTGCGCCCGCCTGCTCGACTGCCTGCGCGGCGCGCGCGCGGTGGTGGTGGCCCTGCTCGACGAGACGGGCGGCCTGCGCGACGCCAACGCCGGCTTCCGCCGCCTGCTCGGCCTGGCGGACGACGGGCCGTTGCCGGACGCGTGCGCGCCCTACTTCCTTGCCCCCCGCCTGGCCGAACTGCTCGCCGTCCTGCCGGACGCGGAGGGCCGGGTGTACGCCGGCATACTCAACATCGGCGACCCCGAGCGCGCCGATGTCTCCCTGCTGGGTTCGATCTACCGCAAGGCGGGCGGCCTGCTGCTGGTGGGCGAGTACGATGTCGTCGAACTGGGTGAACTCAACACCCGCATACTGTCGCTCAACGAGCAGCTGGCCGAGGCCCAGCGCGACCTCTTGCGCGCCAACCGCCGCCTGCAGGAGAACGAGGCGCGCCAGCGCGCCCTCAGCCTCACCGACTTCCTCACCGGGCTGGCCAACCGGCGCCGCATCGAGGAACGCCTGCAGGACGAGTTCCTGCGCTCGCGGCGTTCCGCCAGGCCGTTCGCGGTGATCATGTCCGATATCGACCACTTCAAGCTCATCAACGACCGCTACGGCCACGCGGTGGGCGACCGGGTGCTGCAGGAGGTCGCCGCCCGCCTGGGGCGCAACGTGCGCGACTGCGACCTGGTGGCGCGCTGGGGCGGCGAGGAGTTCGTCGTCCTGTTACCGGAGACCGACCTCGCCACCGCGGTCGAGGTCGCCGGGCGGTTGCACACGGCCCTCGCTGGCCTGCAGCCGGCGGGGGTGGACTGGCCGGTGACTGCCAGCTTCGGGGTGGCGGCTTATGCCGCCGACGCCGACGGCTATGCTGTGGTCAGGCGCGCCGACCACGGCCTCTACCGGGCCAAGGAGGCGGGCCGCAACCGGGTGGTCGCTGACGACCCGGCCGGCACCTTACCGCCGGGCTGAGCGGCCTCAGGGAGCGGCCTGGCGCAGGGCGTCGATGGCGTCCGCCGCCCAGCCGTCGGCGCCGAGGCCGCGCCACAGCTGCGTCGAGGCGTTGGTGGTCAGGCCGCCGACCAGGATGACCGGTGCCCGGCCCGCCAACTCGCCGCGCAGGTTGGCGATGGCCGTGCGGGCGGCGGTGATCTGGCGCGGCAGCGAGATGGACAGGGCGAGGAGGTCGGGCCGCCAGTCGTCGACGTGGCGGACCAGGTCGGCGGTCGGCACGTCGGCGCCCAGGTAGGCCACTTCCCAGCCGTGGATCTCGAAGTTGTCCGCCAGCATGCGCAGGCCCAGGCTGTGCTGGTTGCCCTCGACGCAGGCGAACAGGGCCTTCCTGCCGTTGTTGGCGGCGAACTCGGCCTGCATGTAGGCGCGCACCAGGACGTTCTGGGTCACCGCGGTGGCGAGGTGTTCCTGCGCCACCGTGATGCGGTTCTGCTGCCACAGCTGGCCGACCTGGTACATGGCTGGCTGGATCAGGTGCACGCCGAGGTCGGAGTAATCGTGGCCACTGTGCAGGATGCGGTCGACCAGGCCCTGTGCGGCCAGGTGGTCGCCGGCGAGGGCGAGGCGGCCGTAGTCGTCGCTCTCCGACAGGGCCACCGGCAGGCGCCCGAATAGGGTCGCGGCCGGCTGCCCGATTACCGCCGCCGCGGCGTCGGCGAGGATGGCCGCGGCGGCGGTGGCGCTGGGGGCGGGCAGCTCGCGGTTCAGGTAGTCGGCCAGCAGGGTGAAGGACTCCGCCAGGTGATCGACCGGGACATCGCGGCCGCGCAGTACGTCGGCCAGCCAGGCGGCGTAGTCGACGAACAGGCGGCCGTCGCCGCATTCCAGCGCCGCGCGCAGGTGGTCCAGGTGGTGCCCGATGTCGGCCCGGCAGGCGGCCCGGCCGCGCTCGCCGAAGCGCGCGGCGAGGCCGGGGTGGCGCAGGTAGAGGGTATCGACCACGTAGGCCGTGGCGGCACTGGACAGGCTGGCGAGGTCGCTCATTCCGCGATCACCGCGAGGCGCAGCAGGCGGGTGGCGGCGGGGTCCAGCTTGAGCCCCCTGGGCATGCCATGGTGGGCGTCGTGGAAGGCGTGGCTGCGGTGCCAGGCTTCGAAGCTGGCCTCGTCGCGCCAGTAGGTGAGGAGCCAGAATTCCTTCGGGTCGTCGGTCGGGTTGGCCACCGTCATGCGGACGAAGCCGGGCGCCTCGTCCACCTTGTGGGGGCGGGCGCGGAAGGCCTCGCGCACGGCGGCATCGGTTTCGTTGGCGACCGAGAAGCGGCTGATGGCCAGGAACATGTCGGGGCCTTCACGAGTGGGCATGCAGGTAATTTAGCTCATTGCAGCCATCCCGCCGGGCGCCGGGCTGCTAGCATTCAACGTGATGCAGGCGTCCAACAGGGGAGATCGATGCGCACGAGAATTCTGGCCCTGGCCATGCTGGCCGCAGTGATCCTGTCTGGCTGCGCGGTCCAGCCGCCCGCCGCCGCCAAGGAGACGGCGGCGCTCAGGCTGTACACCGAGGAATATCCCCCCCTGAACTTCATGGCCGCCGGCGAGGTGAGCGGCCTCGCCACGGAAGTGGTGCGGGCGTTGGCGACGCGGACGGCGACGCCGGTGGAGATCCGCCTGACTGACTGGGACGAGGGCTACCAGGCGGCCCTGCAGCGGCCCGACACCGCCCTCTATGCCACCGTCATGACGCCGGCCCGCAAGGGCAGTTTCCAGTGGGTGGGGCCGCTGGCCGTCCTCGACACCAACTTCTACGCCCTCAAGGGCGCCGGCATCCGCATCGCCGACCTGGACGCCGCCCGGCAGGTTGGCAAGATCGCCACGGTGGCCGGCTATTACAGCGAGCAGGTGCTCAGGCAGGAGGGCTTCAGCAACCTGGTCACCAGCGCCGACGAGGCGGGCATGCTCGCCAGGCTGCTGGCCGGCGAGGCGCAACTGCTGGTCAGCAGCAACACCGCCCTGCCGGCCGTGCTGCGCCGGGCCGGCGTCGACCCGGCCGCCCTGGAGAAGGTGTTCACCCTGTCGACGGACCTGGCCTACGTCGCCTTCTCGCCGGCGACGTCGGCGGGCCTGGTGGCGCGCTGGCAGGCGGCCCTCGACGGGATGAAGCGGGACGGCTCCTTCCGGCACCTCTATGCCCGCTGGCTGCCGGGCGAGAGCGCGCCGGGGATCTACCAGCTGGTGACCGAGGAGTATCCGCCGGTGACCTTCGTCGAGGATGGCCGGCCGGCCGGCTTCGTCACCGACGTGGTGCGGGAGATCGCCAGGCGCCTGGGGGTGGCGGACGATATCCGCACGACCTCCTGGAAGAACGCCTACGGCATGGCCCGGCTGCACCCCAACGTGGTGTTGTTCAGCGCCGAGCGCACGCCGGCGCGCGAGGCGCTGTTCCAGTGGGTGGGACCGGTGGGCGAGAACAGCGCCGTGCTCTACGCCAGGAAGGGGGCCGGCATCCGCCTCGCCAGCCTGGACGAGGCCAGGCAGGTGGGCGCCATCGCCACCACCACCAACTGGTTCACCGAGCAATACCTGAAGGAGCGCGGCTTCCGCAATCTGGTCAGCGCGCCGGACCCCGTCGACAACGTCAGGCAGCTGCTGCGCGGGGAGGCGGAACTGTCGATCTTCACCGACATCACTGTCCCGGCGCTGGTGCGCACCGCGGGCCACGACATGGCCGAGCTGGAGCCGGCGCTGACGGTGAGCCGCACCCGCTTCTACATCGCCCTGTCCAGGGATACCCCCGCCGAGGTGGCGCGGGCCTGGCAGGCGACCCTGGACGACATGAAGCGGGACGGCAGCTTCGAGAGGATCTACCGCGCCTACCTGCCCGATGCCGACCTCGACGGCCTGCTCGCCACGGCGCCCTGAGCGCTTCACTCAACCACGAAGACCGCCACCATGTTCGAAGCCGCCGAACTCGGCCACCACATCGACGACAAGACCTTCGCGCAGACCGCGCCCAATGTGCGCGAGGCCCTGCTGGAGGCGCAGTACACCCTGCTGGAGCGGCGCGACTTCCCGGTCGTCATCCTGGTCTCGGGGGTGGACGGCGCCGGCAAGTCGGAGACCGTCAACCTGCTCAACGCCTGGATGGACCCGCGTCACATCCAGACCCACGGCCTCGGCGCACCGACCGAGGAGGAGGCCATGCGCCCGCCCATGTGGCGCTACTGGCGCCGGCTGCCGCCCAAGGGCGAGATCGGCATCTTCTTCGGCTCCTGGTACAACGCGCCGATCAACGGCCGCGTGGTGGGCGGCCAGAGCGACCACGACCTCGAGGCCGCCGTCACCCGCATCGTGCGCTTCGAACGCATGCTGGTGGAGGAGGGGGTGCTGCTGCTGAAATTCTGGTTCCACCTGTCCAGGGACGCCCAGAAGAAACGCCTGACCGCGCTGGAGAAGAACCCGCGTACCAGTTGGCGGGTGACCAAGGAGGACTGGAAACGGTTCGGCCATTACGACGAGTTCCGTTCCGTGTCGGAGCACACCCTGCGCGAGACCAGCACCGGCGATGCGCCCTGGCTGGTGGTGGAGGGGGTGGATGAGAGCTACCGCAGCCTGACCGTGGCCAAGCATCTTCTGGCCACCATGAAGGCCCGCCTGGCACAGCCCGAGCGGCCGCACCGGCGCATCCACGACGCCCCTCTGCCGACCCCGATCGACAACCTGCGCGTGCTCGACGCCCTGGACCTGGACAGGAAGATCGCCAGGAAGGACTTCGAGCCGGAACTGGACAAGTGGCAGGGCCGCCTGGCCAAGCTGTTGCGCGCCAGAAAGTTCGGCAAGCGTTCGGCGGTGGTGGTGTTCGAGGGCATGGACGCGGCCGGCAAGGGCGGAGCCATCCGCCGGGTCACCGCGGCACTCGACGCCCGCCAGTACGACGTCTACCAGTTTGCCGCACCGACCGAGGAGGAGCGCGCCCAGCCCTACCTGTGGCGCTTCTGGCGCCACCTGCCCAGGCACGGCAAGCTGGCGGTGTTCGACCGCTCCTGGTACGGCCGCGTCCTGGTCGAGCGCGTCGAGGGTCTGTGCGGCCAGCCGGCCTGGATGCGGGCCTACCAGGAGATCAACGACTTCGAGGAACAACTGGTCGAGTCGGGCATCATCGTCGTGAAGTTCTGGCTCGCCATCAGCAAGGAAGAGCAGCTCCGGCGTTTCCAGGCGCGCGAGAAGGTCGCCTTCAAGCGCTTCAAGATCACCGCGGACGACTGGCGCAACCGCGAGAAGTGGGACGACTACGTGCGCGCCGCCAGCGACATGATCGAGCGCACCGGCACCGAGATCGCACCCTGGACCCTGGTGGAGGCGGAGGACAAGAACTACGCCCGCATCAAGGTGCTGAAGACCCTGGTTGGGAGCTTGGAGGCGGCCCTTTAGGCGGGTCAGCGGCGGTCGCGCCCGTCGCG
>JAQVJE010000081.1:6616-10468 GCA_028695325.1 Gallionellaceae bacterium | reverse complement strand
ACCGTCACCGACTTGGCCAGATTCCTTGGCTTGTCCACGTCGGTCCCCTTCTTCAGCGCCGCGTGGTAGGCCAACAGCTGCACCGGGATCGTGTGGATGACTGGCGACAGCAGGCCGGCGTGGCGCGGCGTGCGGATGACATGCACCGCCTCGGCCTCGCCGAAGTGGCTGTCGAGGTCGGCGAAAACGTAGAGCTGACCGCCGCGGGCGCGCACCTCCTGCATGTTGGACTTCACCTTTTCCAGCAGGCTGTCGTTGGGGGCGATCACCACCACCGGCATGGTATCGTCCACCAGGGCGAGCGGGCCGTGCTTGAGCTCACCGGCCGGGTAGGCCTCGGCATGAATGTAGGAGATCTCCTTGAGCTTGAGCGCACCCTCCAGGGCGATGGGGTAGTGCAGGCCGCGGCCGAGGAAGAGGGTGTGCTGCTTGTCGGCGAAGTGGTCGGCCCAGACCTTGACCTGGGGCTCCAGGTTGAGGGCGTGCTGGATGCTGCCGGGCAGTTGCCGTAGCGCCTCCAGGTGCGCGTGCTCGACCTCGGTGGGCAGGTGGCCACGCACCTTGGCCAGGGTCAGGGCCAGGATGAACAGGGCGCACAGCTGGGTGGTGAAGGCCTTGGTGGAGGCGACGCCGATCTCGGCCCCGGCGCGGGTGTAGAACACCAGCCTGGAATTGCGGGGCAGGGCGCTTTCCTGGACGTTGCAGATCGACAGGGTGTGCTCGTGGCCGAGCGACTTGGCGCGCTTGAGCGCCTCCATGGTGTCCAGGGTCTCGCCGGACTGGGAGATGGTGACCACCAGCTGGCGCGGGTTGGGGATGGAGTCGCGGTAGCGGTATTCGTGGCCCAGCTCGACGTTGCAGGGGAGTTTGGCCAGGGATTCCAACCACTGCCGGCCGACCAGGCCGGCGTAGTAGCTGGTGCCTGAGGCCAGGATGAGGACGCTGTCTATCTGGCCGAACACCGAGGCGGCCTCGGCACCGAACAGTTCCGGCGTGACCCCGGCGTCGATCACGCCTTCCAGGGTGTCGGCGGTGGCGCGCGGCTGCTCGTGGATCTCCTTCTGCATGTAATGGTCATAGGGCCCCAGCTCGATGGCGTCGGCGGAGACGTCGGAGACGCGCTCGGGGCGCTCGACCGTGTTGCCGGCGCTGTCGACGATGCGGATGCCGTCGCGGGTCACCGCAGCGACGTCGCCTTCGTCGAGGTAGACCACCCGGCGGGTCTCCGAAAGGATGGCGGAGACGTCGGAGGCGAAGAAGTTCTCGCCCTCGCCGCGGCCGATGAGGAGCGGGCAGCCCTTGCGGGCACAGCACACCAGGTCGGGCGAATCGAGGGCGACGACTCCGATGGCGTAGGCGCCGGAGAGCTCGGCCACGGCCCGGCGGGTGGCGGCGAAAAGGTCGCGGTCCTGGCTGTAATAGTGGTGGACAAGATGGGCGATCACTTCGGTGTCGGTCTGCGACTCGAAGGCGTAGCCGAGCGCCTTGAGGCGTTGACGCTGTGCCTCGTGGTTCTCGATGATGCCGTTGTGCACCACGGCAATCTCGTCGCGCGAGATGTGCGGGTGGGCGTTGTATTCGGTGACGCCGCCGTGGGTGGCCCAGCGGGTGTGGCCGATGCCGATGCCGCCGGCGAGCTTCTGCGCGGCAACCTGGTTCTCCATCTCGGCGACGCGGCCGACCCGGCGCACCCGTTCCAGGCGGCCATCACGCAGGACGGCCGCGCCGGCCGAGTCGTAACCCCGGTATTCGAGCCGCTTGAGGCCCTCGACGATGACCGGGACGATGTCGCGTTGGGCGATGGCGCCGACGATTCCACACATATTTAACCCCAGTGACGAGTGACAAGAAAGGCGTGACGAGTGACAAAACTCGCTGCCAGCCTTAGGTGGTAATTCCTCATAGCTACCTCGCTTTTTTGTAACGCCCCTTTGTCACGCATTTGCGTCACTTGTCACGATGCTTCTTCACCGGCCGCTGCCAGCCGGGGACGGTCAGCTGCTTGGCGCGCGACAGGGTGAGCTGGTCGGGAGGGGCGTCGCGGGTCAATGTGGTGCCGGCGCCGAGGGTGGCGCCGCGGCCGACCGTGACCGGTGCGACCAGCTGGGTGTCGGAGCCGATGAAGGCCTCGTCTTCGATCACCGTGCGGTGCTTGTTGGCGCCGTCGTAGTTGCAGGTGATGGTGCCGGCGCCGATGTTGACCTTGCGGCCGACGGTGGCGTCACCGACGTAGGATAGGTGGTTGATCTTGGAATTGAAGCCGACCTGGGCGTTCTTCAGCTCGACGAAGTTGCCGATGTGCGCCGCTTCGGCCAGCTCGGTGCCAGGGCGCAGGCGGGCGTAGGGGCCGATGACCGCGTCGGCGCCGATGCGGGCGCCGTCGATGTGGCAGAACGGCTTGACCTCGGTGCCGGCCCCGATCTCGGCGTCCTTGATCACGCAGTGAGACGATACCGTCACGTTGTCGCCCAGCACGACACGGCCCTCGAACACGCAGTCGACGTCGATCAGGCAATCGCGCCCGCACAGCAGTTCGCCGCGCACGTCCAGGCGGGCCGGGTCGATGAGGGTGACCCCGGCCGCCATCAGGGCGTCGGCCTGGTTGCGCTGGTGACGGCGTTCCAGGCCGGCCAGCTGAGCGCGGCTGTTCACGCCCAGCACCTCCCATTCGGCCGCCGGATGGCAGGTGAGTATGCGCTCGCCCTCGGCGACCGCCATGGCGATCACGTCGGTCAGGTAGTACTCGCCCTGTGCATTGTCGTTGCCGAGACCGGCCAGCCAGCGCGCCAGCTTGGCGGCAGGCAGGCACAGGATGCCGGTGTTGACTTCACGGATGGCCAGTTCCTCGGCGGCGGCGTCCTTGTGCTCGACGATGCGCACAACCTGGCCACGCGCGTCGCGCACGATGCGCCCATAGCCTGACGGGTCAGCCAGCTCCACGGTGAGCAGGGCGACTGCCCCCTCGCTGGCGAGCAGGGCCATCTCCTGCAGTGTCTCGGCGCGGATCAGCGGCACGTCGCCATAGAGGACGAGGACGCTGCCATCGCCGTCGACATGCGGCATGGCCTGGCTGACGGCATGGCCGGTGCCCAGCTGCGGTTCCTGCAGCGCCCAGGCGACGTCGGGACGGCCGATGGTCTTGGGCAGGATCTCGCCGCCGTGGCCATACACCACGCAGATGCGCGCCGGCCCGAGGGCGTCGGCGGCGGCCAGTACATGGCCGAGCAGGGGCCGGCCGGCCAGGGGATGAAGCACCTTGGGCAGCTCGGAACGCATGCGGGTGCCCTTGCCGGCGGCAAGGATGACAACGGTGAGGGGAGGGGCCATGGGTCCGGTGGTCCGGTCTTATAGTCGCGCAATTATACGGCCGCCTAATGCAAAAGGGCAGCCGTGGCTGCCCTTTTGCGTGCCGCGGGCGGCCTTCAGTGGCGGATCTTGCGCAGCTTCTCGATCGCCTGCAGCTGGGCCACGGCCTCGGCCAGCTCGGCCTGGGCCTGGGCGTATTCCATGGCGCCGGTGCGGTTGGCCATGGCCTCCTCGGCCTGCTTCTTAGCCTCCAGGACGCGCGCCTCGTCGAGGTCGGCGCCGCGGATGGCGGTGTCGGACAGGATAGTCACCACGCCCGGTTGCACCTCAAGGATGCCGCCGGAGACGTAGACCAGGTCTTCCTCTTCACGGTCCGGCGCCTTGATGCGCACCGAGCCGGGCTTGATCCGGGTGAGCAGGGGGGCGTGGCGGGGGTAGATGCCCACCTCGCCCATCTCGGCCGGGACCACCACGAACTCGGCGAGACCCGAGTAGATGGAGGCTTCCGCGCTCACGATGTCCAGATGAATGGTCATAGCCATGATT
>JAQVJE010000081.1:0-6516 GCA_028695325.1 Gallionellaceae bacterium | reverse complement strand
GCCTTCTCGACGGCCTCTTCGATGGTGCCGACCATGTAGAAGGCCTGCTCGGGCAGGTGGTCGTACTCGCCGGCCACGATCGCCTTGAAGGCGGTGATGGTGTCCTTGAGCGACACGTACTTGCCCTGGGCGCCGGTGAAGGCCTCGGCGACGAAGAAGGGCTGCGACAGGAAGCGCTGGATCTTGCGGGCGCGGGACACCACCAGCTTGTCCTCGGGCGACAGTTCGTCCATGCCCAGGATGGCGATGATGTCGCGCAGTTCCTTGTAGCGTTGCAGGGTGGACTGCACCGAGCGGGCGACCGAGTAGTGCTCCTCGCCGACCACCAGGGGATCGAGGATCCGAGAGGTGGAGTCGAGCGGGTCGACGGCGGGGTAGATGCCCAGCTCGGCGACCTGGCGGGACAGCACCAGGGTGGCGTCCAGGTGGGCGAAGGTGGTCGCCGGGGACGGGTCGGTCAAGTCGTCGGCGGGCACGTAGACGGCCTGGAAGGAGGTGATGGAGCCGGTGCGGGTGGAGGTGATGCGTTCCTGCAGGGCGCCCATTTCCGACGCCAGGGTGGGCTGGTAGCCCACGGCGGACGGCATCCGGCCGAGCAGGGCGGACACCTCGGTACCGGCCAGGGTGTAACGGTAGATGTTGTCGACGAAGAACAGCACGTCACGGCCTTCGTCGCGGAAGTACTCGGCCATGGTCAGGCCGGTCAGGGCAACGCGCAGGCGGTTGCCCGGCGGCTCGTTCATCTGGCCGTAGACTAGGGACACCTTGTCGAGCACGCCGCCTTCCTTCATCTCGTGGTAGAAGTCGTTGCCCTCGCGGGTGCGCTCGCCGACGCCGGCGAACACGGAGAAGCCGCTATGTTCGACCGCGATGTTGCGGATCAGCTCCATCAGGGTCACGGTCTTGCCCACGCCGGCGCCGCCGAACAGGCCGACCTTGCCGCCCTTGGCGATCGGCATGATGAGGTCGATGACCTTGATGCCGGTCTCCAGGATCTCCACGGCGGCGGCCTGGTCGGCGTAGGCCGGGGCCTTGCGGTGGATGGACCAGCGGGTCTCGGCGTTGACCGGGCCGGCCTCGTCGACGGGTTCGCCGAGGACGTCCATGATGCGACCCAGGGTGGCCTGGCCAACCGGCACCTGGATGGGGGCGCCAGTGTCCTGCACGGCCATGCCGCGCTTCAGGCCGTCGGTAGAGCCCATGGCGATGGTGCGCACGACGCCGTCGCCCAGCTGCTGCTGCACCTCGAAGGTGAGCGCAGGATTTGCCAGCTTGATGGCGTCATAGACCTTGGGCATTTGGCCGCGCGGGAACTCCATGTCCACCACGGCGCCGATGATTTGTACGATCTTGCCTTCTGTCATCGCAGTATTTCCTAAGTATTGAATCCGTTACACGGCCGCCGCGCCGGCGACGATCTCCGAGAGTTCCTTGGTGATGGCCGCCTGGCGGGTCTTGTTGTAGACCAGCTTGAGCTCCTCGATCACGGTCTTGGCGTTGTCCGAGGCGGACTTCATGGCCACCATGCGGGCCGACTGCTCGCAGGCCATGTTCTCGGCCACCGCCTGGTAGATCAGCGCCTCGATGTAGCGCACCATGAGGCCGTCGACCACGCCCTTGGCCTCGGGCTCGTAGATGTAGTCCCAGTGGGTCGCCTGCGTCTCGGTCTCGGCGGCCAGTGGCAGCAGCTGGCTGAGGGAGACTTCCTGCTTCATGGTGTTGATGAAGCGGGAATAGATCAGGTAGAGGGCGTCGATGCGGCCGGACTTGAAATTGTCCAGCATCACCTGGACCGGGCCGATCAGCTTCTCCATGTGCGGGGTGTCGCCCAGACCGGTGAGCTGGGAGGCGATGTTGGCGCCCAGGCGCTGCATGAAGCCGGCGCCCTTGTTGCCGATGGCGGTGACGTCTGCCTCGATGCCCTGGCCGTCCCACTCCTTCATCTTGTTGAGTGCGAGACGCAGTGCATTGGTGTTGAGCGCGCCGCACAGGCCCTTGTCGGTGGTCACCACGATCAGGCCGACCCGCTTGACCTGGTCGCGCTGCTCGACGAAGGGGTGCCGGTACTCGGGGTGGGCCTGGCTGAAATGGGCCGCCACGTTGGCAATCTTCTCGGCGTAGGGACGGGCATGCTTCATCCGTTCCTGAGCCTTACGCATCTTGGAGGCGGCGACCATTTCCATGGCCTTGGTGATCTTGCGCGTGTTCTCCACGCTCTTGATCTTGGTGCGGATCTCTTTTCCGGCGGCCATCGTTCAGTCCCGGTCAGTAGGCGGCGGAGGCCTTGAAGTCCTCGATGGCGGCGGCGAGTTGCTTCTCGTCCTCGCTGTCGAGGTTGCCGCTCTCGTCGATCTTCGCCAGCAGGGCGGCATACTTGCCCTTCAGGAAGGACTGCAGAGCGGCCTCGAAGGCAAGCGCCCGCCTGACCTCGACGTCGTCCATGTAACCGCGGTTGACGGCGAACAGGGTGACGGCCATCTCGGGCACGCTCATTGGGGCGTACTGGAGCTGCTTCATCAGCTCGGTAACCAGCTTGCCGCGCTCCAGCTGCTTGCGGGTGACCTCGTCGAGGTCGGAGGCGAACTGCGCGAAGGCGGCCAACTCGCGGTACTGGGCGAGGGCCAGGCGGACACCGCCGCCAAGCTTTCTGATCACCTTGGTCTGGGCGGCGCCGCCGACGCGGGACACCGACAGGCCGGCGTTGATGGCGGGGCGGATGCCCGCGTTGAAGAGGTCAGTCTCCAGGAAGATCTGGCCGTCGGTGATGGAGATCACGTTGGTCGGCACGAAGGCGGAGACGTCGCCGGCCTGGGTCTCGATGATCGGCAGGGCGGTCAGCGAGCCGGTCTTGCCTTTCACGCCGGAGAGCTTCTCGACGTAGTCGGCGTTGACGCGAGCGGCCCGCTCGAGCAGGCGGGAGTGCAGGTAGAAGACGTCACCGGGATAAGCTTCGCGGCCTGGCGGGCGGCGCAGCAGCAGGGAAATCTGGCGGTAGGCCCAGGCCTGCTTGGTGAGGTCGTCGTAGACGATGAGGGCGTCTTCGCCATGGTCGCGGAAATATTCACCCATGGAGCAGCCGGCGTAGGGAGCGATGAACTGCATGGCGGCCGGGTCGGAGGAGGTGGCGGCCACGACGATGGTGTGGGCCATGGCGCCGTGCTCTTCGAGCTTGCGCACCACGTTGGCGATGGACGACGCCTTCTGGCCGACGGCGACGTAGATGCACTTAACGCCGGTACCCTTCTGGTTGATGATGGCGTCGATGGCGACGGCGGTCTTGCCGGTCTGGCGGTCGCCGATGATCAGCTCGCGCTGGCCGCGGCCGATGGGCACCATGGCGTCGACCGACTTCAGGCCGGTCTGCACCGGCTGGGAGACGGACTGGCGGGCGATGACGCCGGGGGCGATCTTCTCGATCGGGCTGCTGGCGACGCAGTTCGCCGGGCCCTTGCCGTCGATGGGACGACCCAGGGCGTCGACGACGCGACCGAGCAGGCCTTCGCCGACCGGCACTTCCAGGATGCGGCCGGTACACTTGACGGTGTCACCCTCGGAGATGTGCTCGTACTCGCCCAGCACCACGGCGCCGACGGAGTCGCGCTCCAGGTTCAGGGCCATGCCCATGGTGTTGCCGGGAAACTCCAGCATTTCGCCCTGCATGACCTCGGTGAGGCCATGGACGCGCACGATCCCGTCGGTGACGGAGACCACCGTCCCCTGGGTACGGAGCTCGGAGCCGGTCTCCAGGTTCTGGATCTTGCTCTTGATCAGCTCGCTGATTTCAGACGGATTGAGTTGCATAGGTAACTCCAGATTCTCTTATCAAGCTTTCAGGGTGGCAGCCATGCTCGCAAGCCTGCCGCGCACCGACGCATCCATGACTTCGTCGCCGACCTGGATCACCACGCCGCCGATCAGGGCCGTATCGACCTCCTGGCTGGCGTTGATCTTGCGGCCGAACTTGGCTTCCAGTTTCGCCACCAGACCGGCCATCTGCTCAGCCGAAAGCTCGAATGCTGTGCCGATGCGCGCCTCCAGGGTGCCCTCCTGGGCCGCCTTGATCTCCTCGAACAGGCGGGCGATCTCGGGCAGGGCGTTGAAGCGCTTGTTCTCGGCCAGCAGGCGGACGAAATTGGCGCCTTCGCTGTTGAGTGTCTTGCCGCAGACAGAGATGATCACGTCGGCGACGCGCTCTGCGGGGATGGCCGGGTTGCCGGCCAGGGCGGTGACCTGCGGGTCGGCAGCCACCTGGGCTGCCAGGGCCAGCATGTCGGACCAGGCCTGCCAGCTCCGGGCCTCGCCGGCCAGCTTGGCGATGGCTTCCGCGTAGGGACGGGCAATGGTGGTGATCTCGGCCATGGTCAGAGCTCGTTCTTCACGGCCTCGAGCAGGTCGGCATGGGCCTTGGCGTCGACCTCGCGGCGCAGCACCTTCTCGGCGCCGGCGACTACCAGAGCGGCCACCTGGCCGCGCAGCTGCTCGCGGGCACGGAAGACTTCCTGCTCCATCTCGGCCTGGGCGGCGGCGATCATGCGGTCGCCCTCGGTCTTGGCGGCGCTCTTCGCCTCGTCGACGATCTGCGCGGCGCGCTTCTCGGCCTGGGCGATGATCTCGGAGGCCTTCATCTTGGCCTCGTGCAGGGACTCGCTGGCGCGTTTGGCGGCCAGTTCCAGCTCGTGCTTGCCGCGATCGGCGGCGGCCAGGCCGTCGGCGATCTGCTTCTTGCGCGCTTCCAGAGCGCCAACGATGGGCGGCCAGACGAAGCGCATGCAGAACCACACGAACAGGGCGAACATGATCGCCTGCGCGATAAGGGTTGCATTGATGTTCATGCGAAACCTTTCTTGCCGGTTACCGGGCGAATTCTGGGATTAGCCGGCCACCGCGAACAGGACGTACATGGCCAGACCGACGGCGATCATCGGCACCGCATCGACCAGGCCCATGACGATGAAGAACTGGGTGCGCAGCATCGGGATCAGTTCGGGCTGGCGGGCGGCGCCTTCCAGGAAGCGGCCGCCGAGGATGCCGATGCCGACGGAGGCGCCCAGGGCACCCAGACCCATCATGATGGCACCGGCGATGAACAGCAGGGCTTGAACTTCAGTCATGGTTTTCTCCTAGAGATAAAGTCGTAAACGGTGATTCGGATTAATGGTGTTCCTGATGCGCCATGTCGAGGTAGACGATGGTCAGCGTCATGAAGATGAAGGCCTGCAGGGTGACGATCAGGATGTGGAAGATCGCCCAGCCAAGGGAGAGCAGGATCTGCGAGCCGAACAGGGTGGCGCTGCCGAGGCTCGCGCCGGTCCAGGCGGCGCCCATGAGGGCGATCAGGATGAAAATCATCTCGCCGGCGTACATGTTGCCGAACAGACGCAGTGCCAGGGAGACCGGCTTGGCAATCAGGTTGACGCCCTCGAGGAAGAGGTTGGCGGGCAGGCCGAACTTGCCGAACGGCTGCAGGGTCAATTCACCGACGAAGCCGCCGACGCCCTTCATCTTGACGCTGTAGTAGAGGACCAGGAAGAACACCGTGATCGACATGCCGAAGGTGGCATTGGGGTCGGTTGTGGGCACCACCTTGAGGTAGGGCAGGCCGAGGGCGCCGGCGAGGCCGGGGATCCAGTCGATCGGCACCAGGTCCATGGCGTTCATCAGGAAGATCCAGACGAAGATGGTCAGGGCCAGGGGGGCGACCAGGGGATTGCGGCCGGTGAAGGAACCGCGCACGCTGCTGTCGATGAACTCGATGATCCACTCGACGAAGTTCTGGGTGCCGGAGGGCACGCCGGTGGAAACCTTCCTGGCAACGCCGCGGAACAGCCAGATGAAGAGCAGGCCGAGCACCAGGGAGAAGCCGAGGGTGTCGACGTTGAAGGCCGTGAAGCCCATGTCCTTGGCCTCCTGCGGGGAGTGCGCCAGTGTCCAGGTGTCGGCCTCCAGGGTCGCGCCATCATGGCGCTGGTAACCTGCCGGCAACTTGCCATAGGTCAGGTTCTGCAGGTGATGCTTGATGTATTCGGTAGAAGTGTGCGCTTCCGCGGACATGGTCAAGTTCTCTCACGCAAGGTCAGGCTCGCCAGCATCGAGGCCATCTGCCCGACCAGAAATCCCGCCAGCAGGGCCAGGGGGTGATCGCCCAACCAGACGAACCCGACCGCCAGCAATATGACGACAACAAAAAACCGCTCCAGACCGGAACGGTAAAACGATCGCAAATGCCTACCGGCGTCGCAGTGGTAATCGTGCCGCCCCCGGCGCCAACGCCAGTACAGCAGGCCCGCCGCGGTCACTGCTACGGCACCGCCGTAGGCCGCCGCCGCCGCCGCCGCGGGGCCGGCCAGCAGGCCTGCCACCAGAGCGGCCAACGCCACCAGCACCGCGGACAGGATCAAGGGACGCAGCCAGCCGCTAAACATTAGCCTCTCATGATATATCAATTAGAGAGGTTAATGCAATCATCAAAGCCTTTGATGATTGTAGACGCCGGGCTCGTCTATCGACAACTTTTAG
>JAQVJE010000080.1 GCA_028695325.1 Gallionellaceae bacterium | reverse complement strand
CCCACGCCATGGCCCACGACCGCCCCAGCCCCGACACCATGACCCGCCAGATCAGCGCCAGCCAGTGGCGTTCGGCCCTCAAGCTGTTCCCCTATGTCTGGCAGCACAAGGACCGGGTGCTGGCGGCCTTCGGACTGCTGATCGCCGCCAAGCTGGCCAACGTCTCGGTGCCCCTGGTCTTGAAGGAGATCGTCGACCGCCTGCACGAACCCACCTTCGCGCTCGCCGTACCGATGCTGTTCATCGTCCTCTACGGCGTGCTGAGGTTCGGCAACACCGGCCTCACCGAGTTGCGCGATGCACTGTTCGCGCGCGTGCTGCAGCGTGCCATGCGCGGCGTCATCTACGACGTGTTCCACCACCTGCACGCGCAGTCGCTGCGCTTCCACCTGGAGCGGCGCACCGGCGCGCTGGCCGCCGACATCGAGCGCGGCGCCCGCTCGACCCGCTTCCTGATCAATTTCAGCCTGTTCAACATCGCCCCCACCCTGCTGGAGATATTGATGGTGGCCGGCATCCTGTTCGCCAAGTATGACCCCTGGTTCGGTGCCATCACCCTGCTGACCCTGGTGGTCTACATCGCCTTCACGGTGGGAGTGACCAACTGGCGCCTGCAGTACCGCCGCGCCATGAACGAGACCGAGGCGGCCGCCAACGCCCGCGCCATCGACAGCCTGCTCAACTACGAGACGGTGAAATACTTCAACAACGAGGCCTACGAGGCCGAGCGCCTGCGCGGCGACCTCGCCCGCGCCGAGGACGCCTCGGTGCGAAGCGAGATCACCCTGGCCTGGCTCAACGCCGGCCAGGCCTTCATCATCGCCATCGGCGTCACCGCCATGATGGGCCTGGCGGCCAAGGGGGTGGCCGACCGCTCCATGACCATCGGCGACCTCGTGCTGGTTAACGCCTTCCTGCTGCAACTGTTCATCCCGCTCAACTTCCTCGGCACCGTGTACCGCGAGATACGCAACGCGCTGACCGACATGGAGAAGATCTTCGGCCTCCTGGCCCAGCCCTCCGAGATCCAGGACCAGCCGGACGCCCAAGCGCTCCGGGTGGAACGCGCCGAGGTGCGTTTCGAGGCGGTCGATTTCGCCTACGACCCGCGCCGGCCCATCCTGCAGGGCATCGACTTCGTCATCCCGGCCGGCCGCAAGCTCGCCGTGGTAGGTCCCAGCGGTGCCGGCAAGTCGACCCTGGCCCGTCTCTTATTCCGCTTCTTCGACGTCACGGCTGGGCGCATCCTGATCGACGGCCAGGACATCCGCGCCGCGACCCAGGACTCGGTGCGCGCCGCCATCGGCATCGTCCCGCAGGACACCGTGCTGTTCAATGACAGCCTCTACCACAACATCGAGTACGGCCGCCCCGGCGCCCGCCGCGAGGAAGTCCTGGAGGCCGCCCGCGCCGCCCACCTGGACCGTTTCATCGCGGCCCTGCCGGACGACTACGACACCGTGGTGGGCGAGCGCGGCCTCAAGCTGTCAGGCGGCGAGAAGCAACGCGTGGCGATCGCCCGCGCGATCCTCAAGGATCCGGCCATCCTGGTGTTCGACGAGGCGACCTCCTCCCTCGACTCTGGCACCGAACAGGCCATCCAGGAGGAACTGGCGCAGGTCGCCCGCGACCGCACCACCCTGGTGATCGCCCACCGCCTGTCGACCGTGGTCGACGCCGACGAGATACTGGTCCTCGACCGCGGCCGCATCGTCGAGCGCGGCAGCCATGCCGAGCTGATGATGCGCGACGGCCGCTACGCCGAGATGTGGCGCCTGCAGCTGCGTGACGAGCAGAAATGAGGAAGGCCACGCAAGGCGGCCTTCAAGTGATGGTGGGTTGTGTAGGATTCGAACCTACGACCGACGGATTAAGAGTCCGCAGCTCTACCAGCTGAGCTAACAACCCGCATGGTGGTGGTGGGTCTACCACATAACAGGCCACAAGCCCAATGGTTGCTACGTTTCAAAAATCACCGGCCAGGCTGTAGTGCATCTCGTAGTGCATCCCGTCGCCGCAGGGGCAAGGTGCCGCCCCAGGTAGTACCCCCCCCCCCGAAACCTGCGCACGAAAAAATTTGGTTACCAATCCGGTCCTGCTCTTAAGTGGTCCAGAGATTTGCACCCCCCTACCCCTATGCATTACGCGGCTATGCGCGCAATGGTAAGCCACCGGTCTTCCATCGTGGACCTTGGAAGATTTGCACCCCCCTACCTCGCCGGCCCAGGGTAGAACCGCTCCCAGCTCCCGCACTCAGGCGGTGCGATCAATATCCGCTCAGTGGCCCGGCCCATCTCCAGGATCAGGTAGCCCAGGCCACAGGACCAATGAAACTCCCGGCGCCCCTGGCCGGGTATCCTGTCCACCACCTGGACGAAGTGACGGCAGAGGGTGCAGTCCTTACCTTCTCCGGCCGTTGGCAGGGCCAACACCTGCCACGGCTTCAAGCCGATCCGCCGGCATAGCCTGGACCACACCCGCACCTGTTCACCGGGCGGGCGCCTGTCCAGCCTGCCTAGGGCCAACCATCGCCGGGCCTCGGGCGTCCTCTTCCTGTTGCACCAGGCCAGGCAGAGCAGCACCGCCGAGGGGCTGACTTGATGCGGATGGATGGGCCGATCTTCCTTTCTGGCGCGAAGGGGTTTTCCCTCGCCTCTCCCCCCGGCGGGGGTGTGGTCTATCCCTTCCTCTACATTTTTTGATGGGACATTTGGGACACCCCATAAAATCGGGCTAGAAGCCGCGCCGATACTGGATTCTTGCCGTCCCAAACCATGCGGGACATTGGCCGTTATTTCTGGGACAACCGCCGCCGTCCCAGCTTCAACGGTCAGGGCAGCGGCCTCATCGGCGGGCATCAAAGCGGACCAATCAATCATCATCGGCTTCCATGATGGTCGGCAGGATATGCACCATCCGTTGCCGCTGTTCGGTCGGTGGCTGCACCTTGACCAGCCATTCCTTGCGTCCCTTCTCGTGTCCGCGCTCAACGTATCCACGCTCAACCAACAAGCGGCCGACACCATCCACCGAATAGCCCTTACAAACGCGTTCCTTGAACATCTCGGTGAAGATGAAGTATTCCGTTTCGCCGGCCTCCTCGTTGTAGCGGCGATAGCCCACCCGGTCGGAACGGACGGATGCATGGGTACTGGTATCGTTAGCCGGGCGGTCCCAATCGGTGAAGGCCGATTCGCCATAGCGTTGCAGGAATCCCCGCACCTGGGCGAGCATGGCCATATCTTCCTGCGCGCCCTCGCCGCCCCGGTGGCCAAGCCAGGCCGCAAAACACTTGCCGGCCGCCTGCATGGCCTCGCCAGCCTGCCAGCCGGTAACGCCCCAATCGGTGGCGATCTCGCCGAAGGCGCCGACCAGTGCGAAGCGGGTAGCCACCCGCCGGGCCTGGCCGCTGGCGGCCTCGGTCAGGAAACGTGCCTCGAAGGTTTTCTGAGCCTCGCGCAATGTGGCCGGTAGCGTGTCGCGGTGCGGGGCCAGACGATCCAGGAAGGCCAGCCAGGCGGTGCCGTGCTGATGCCGGGCCGCCTGATCGAGCTGGCGGGCGAACTCGGCCCCGTTGCCGGCGCCGTGCAGGTTCTCAAACACCCCCAGGCCGGCGCCGGCATCGGCCGGAATCTCGGCGAGGCGTAGTTCCTGGCCGGCGCGGGCCTTCTGCCCGGCCTCGCTCATGTGCTGGGCGAGGCCGATCTCGCCGGCCGACAGGAACAGCAGCCGCCACCATGACGCCTCACGGATGCCGCCGGTACGGTTGGCCCGGTTCTTCCCCTGGCCGTTGGCTAGCATGTAGGCGACCTCGCCGGCCGCCTTGGGATCGAGCTGGGCCAGCTCATCCAGGCACAAGAGGCTGTCGCAATGCTGGACGGCCAGCCCCTCCATGGCGTTGTCGGTACTCCGGTACTTCCTGACGTAATCCGCCCCGCCGCACACCGAAGCCGCGACCTTCAAGGCCGTGGTCTTGCCGTCGCTGGAATTGCTCCGGTAGTGGAAGCCGCCGCTTTCCGCTCCCACCAGGTGCAGGCCAGGCGAGGCGAAGGCCATGGACACGGCGAACACCAGGCGGCTATTGCCGGCGCAGCGGGCGGCCACCTCCCGGCGCCAGCCGTCCAGGGTGCCCTTCTGGCGGAAGGCATTCGCCGCCGGGGTCTCGGTCTCGAATAGCCAGGCTTCGGCACCCATGCCGATGGCTCGATCCGGCAGAACAAACACCGGCCCGTCCTGACCATCGTGCCAGCCGGTGCGGTTGGTCACCCTGGCGCGCGCCGCCGGCTTGGCGTTGTTCAGGTATTCCTTGAGCCAGGCGCGGCCGTTGTGGGCGACGTGCAAGCCAGCTCGGCGCAATGTGCGCTCCAGCTCGGTGCCGTCGCCGGAAAGCAGGGCATCGCCGAGTATCTGCCGATGCTCCACGCCGTCCGGGTCTTTGAACCTGGCCAGCTTGCCCCACTCGCCGTTACTCGGGTCGCGTACCAAGGCATCGATGTTGAGCTGGCTACAGACGAAGCGCGGGGCCTTGTCCGGTTCCAGCAGGTAGACGCCCATATCGGTTACCTCGAAACGCCTGGCCGGCGCCGGGGCTGATGCGGGCGTATGCACACCATCGGCCGGTGCAGACGTGCGCACGGCCGGCGCCGCCGGCCTGGCCGCCTGGCCCACGTCGACCAGGAAGCCGGGGCGATCCCACACCAGGGCCAAGTGCGCGGCCGTCCAGCCACGGGCTACCAGGTCGGCGGCATCGTCGCCTTCGGCCAGCTCGGCACCGTCGACGAGGACGGCGGCGCCGGCATCGTCCCGGCCCGGCGCCTTGGCCAGCGCCGCCAAGTCCACCCGCCGCACCCGGCCGCCGCCGAGGGCCTGCAAGGTGCCGGCCAGCTTCACCATGCACTTGCCGCCGGGCTCGTCGTTGTCTGGCCAGAGCACCACATCCCGGCCCGCCAGCGGGCGCCAATCGGCCTTGTCCACCGCCTGGGCGCCACCCTGCCAGCACACCACCACGGCGGCCGGTTGCAGAGCCTCGGCGGCTGCCTGGGCCTTCTCGCCCTCGACCACCACCACCAGGGCCGCCGGGCGGGCGGCGAGCAGATCGAGGCCGAAGATCGGAACCGGCCGGGGCGCGGCCTTGAAGCGCCATTCCAGCTTGCCGGCGGGCAGGTGCCACAGGGTCAGGGGGGCGAACTGTTTCCGCTCGCCCTGGGGCTCATAGCGGTCATGGTAGAGGTTCACCCGGCCGGCGCCGTCCCGGTAGGCATAGCGGTGGGCGGGCTTGCCATGCCGGACATGGGCGGCCGGCGGCCTGGGGGCATCCTCGGGCACCGGCATGATGCACACGGCGCCGTCATCCGCCGGCGCCGGTTTCGGGGGCGTGGCGGGCTTGGCCAGGCTGGCCGATGCCTTCCCCTCTCCGGCCGTCCTACCGGCCCGCCCGCGCGATCCTTCCCGCTCCGGCAAGGCAATGCCGCGATGCCCGGCCCAGCGTTCCGCCGCTTCGAGCTGCTTGCAGTCATGCAGGTAGGCAATCAGGGAAACCAGGTCGCCGCCCTTGGCATCGGCCGCGAAGTCAGCCCAGGCCCCGGTATTGCGGTTGATGGTGAACGAACCCGGCGAGTGGTCGCCGCGCTTCGGGTTGATCGGCAGGTACTCCGGGCCGCTCGTCTTGCCGCCGGTCAGGCCCAGCCAATCCATGAGGGAATCGAAGCCGGCCAAGGCATCGCCGGCCACGCGCTTGATGAATTCCTGGGCCTGGCTCATGGCTTCACCTCACGGCGGCGGCGGTCATGGCGGCGAGCTGGCCGACACGGGCGGGGATTGTTCAGGCACGGGTTGCTCATGGCGCATGCCCCAAGCCACGGTCGGCAATCATGGCCAGATCGCCGGCAGCATGGCCGGCTACTTCGGCCAGCTTTTCCAGAGCCTCGGCAACGAAGCCGGTTTCTGCGCCGATGTTCTCGGCAGCATCGGCCAGGCGGCCTTGGGCTTCGGCCACCGCCTCCAGCGCGGTAGCGATCCGGTCGGCGGCGTAGATCATGGTTGCCGACTGGACAACGCCCTCAACCTGCCGCAGCACATCGCCCCGAAACTGGGGATGTTGCTCCGCATTGAATGCCCTCACATTCTCGAAGGCCTCACGCATGAACTTGTCCGCAGTCAGCAGGGCGCGGGATTCCATGATGCTGATCTCGATCATGCCGCGCCGCCTTCCTGGCCAGCCTTGGCACGGTCGGCGACGAGCTGCTTCACCAGGTCGCGGATTTCATCGTCGGTCTTGCCGGCGATCCGGGCCGCCGCAAGCGCCTGGATTTCGTGACGCGGGAAGGCTACCGCCCTGGCACCGATAGGGATGCCGGGGACGATCAAGCCTTTTTTGATTTTTTCGTAGAAGGAACTGACGGGCTCGCCCAGCGTTTCGGCCGGGACGGGCATCCTATCCAGGATGTAATGAGGGGTTGCTCTCGTGGGCATGTTGGCTCCATTCCAGTTATGAACAGGTCCGATACCATGCGGTGGCATCGGTGGAATGGAGATTGCCGCTCTCGTTTTTGACAGCCTTAGAGGCTTGTCAGATTATTTCATGCCAAGCGCCCGGCCTACCGTACGGTCGGCTTCTTTCGGCAGGGAGAACCGCTTGATTACTGCGCGCTTACGATCAGAGTTATTCAATTCACGGTTTGCCGAAGCCACATTTTCCTTATCGAAATCTAGCCACTCCTGTTTGGCTGCATCGGAATATTTCACCGCCTTCTGGCTATTCGACGCCTTGGCACGCATATCCGAAAGGCGGGCTAGCTCTGCCTTGCCTCGGTCTGCCAACGGCTTCACCTCTTCCAAGGCGCTGTTGATGGCGCGGTCAACATCTTCCTGGCTACGCAGAGAGAACACGAAAACCTTATGGATAAGCAATTCAAGCTGTCCAAGGGAGTCGACCAGCGCCCGGCGATCATTGCCGATCTTGACCACCAGGTAATAGGTTTCCGAATAGACGTGATGCATGTACGTCTTGCCGAAGAGCCCCGGCCGTTCCGCCTCGATCTCGTCACTATGCGCCTGCCATTGGGCGGCCAGGCGCCGCCGCAATTCGTTCAATACATCCATGCCATGCGGCGCGATGGGCTGCACCTCTGCCGCGTCCGCCTCTTCATGGAGCAAGTAACAGACGTGCTCCAATTCCGCGAAGTCGCCGAAGACCCGCGCTTCTTCGTCTGGCCGGTAGGGGGTGGCGTGGCTGGTCATAACAGGCCGCGCTCGGCAAAGCTCAAGGTGTTCATGCCGGCGACGACAAAATGGTCCAAGACCTTCACGTCGACCAATGCCAGGGACGCCTTGAGCTGGTCAGTAAGCCACCTGTCCGCCTGGCTTGGTTCGGCAACGCCGGAGGGGTGATTGTGGCAAAGGATGACGCCGGCCGCATTGTGATGAAGCGCCCGTTTCACCACTTCACGCGGGTAGACGCTGGTCTGTGTCAGGGTTCCCCTGAACAGGGTTTCGGTGGCAATAACCCGGTTTTGCGCATCCAGAAACAGGCAGACAAAAACCTCGTGCGGCAGAGTCGCCAGCATCAACTTGAGATAGGCGCGAACGGCCGCCGGGCTACTCAATGCCGCGCCGGCCTGGACGAGCCTCCGCTCAAGGATTCCCAGGGCGCGCAGGATGGTTTTGTCGCCCCGGCGGGGGGTCTCGGTGTGATAATTCACGGCAGCCATGATTCACCTCTCTTTCAGGTGGGTTGTGGTCAGGGGCGCTTGCCGGTTGCCGCCGGCTCGTCGCCCCGCTCTTATGCCGTTTCCGGCAATTCTGATCGGCGGCCCTTCGCCGCCTGAAAAACTTCCCGCTCGGCAACGTCCAGCACCGCCAAGCGCGGATCGTCGCGGAAGGTGTTGAGAGGGTCCGCAGGGGCTCGGTCATCCGCTTATGCCGCCTGCTTCTCCGGCTGCAACTTTTCCAGGCGCTCGACGGTATCCGGATACCGGGCCACCAGCTTGAGCAGCATCCGGGCCGGGCCGGTTGGCTCCACGCGGCCTTGCTCCCAGTTCTCCAAGGTCCGCTTAGACACGCCCAGGGCTTGAGCGAAGGCGGCTTGCGATAGGCCCGATTCCATCCGGGCGGCCAGCAACTCCCAGCGCGGGCCGGCAAGGATTTCGTCTTGCTCGACGGTGCCGTCCGGAAGCTCGACCAGGCGGCGGACGCGGCCGTCCTTCAGGGTCTCAAACGTGGTCTTGCGCGCCCAGCGGCCGGCCTTCAGGTCGCGCACGGATTGCAGCAGCTCGGCGCCGATATCGCGCGTGGCATCCCTGGCGTGCAGTTCCTTTTCAGTCTTCGGCATGTTCCATTTCCTCTTTCAGCGCCTTGAGCACGTGGCCGGGTATCGAATCCCGGACGCTCTTGGCATAGATCGTCAGCAGCAGGACTTGCCCGGCTCGCGTGCGGGTGTAGTAGCACACCCGCATGCCACCGGATTTGCCGGTTCCTGCCCGGCTCCAGCGCACCTTGCGGACCCCGCCCGACCCCCGGATCAGGTCGCCGGCTTCCGGGTTGTCGCATAGGTATTCCTGGAATGCCGCGAATTCATCCTCGGTCAGGTAGTCCGCCCGGTAGGCGGTGAAGATGGGCGATTCGATGAACTCATAGCGCATGGCTCATTATACGCTGCAAGCGTATCTGATACGGGTTGGCCATCGATGGCATTGGATACAGCCAATGCCAACCAGCCGCGCCGAGGTGGTCCGGCAGGGTGAAATCTTGCGCCGCAGATGGGAGGGGTCGGGCGCGTGTCTGGCCTCATGCACACGCCTGCAAACGCCGCCGGCCAGGCGTGGGCGCCTCGATCCCCGCCTTTGTCCCGCACTGGCCCAGCGAAAAATCGATGGGCTGGGACAGAAAAAAGAGGGAGAAAGCCAGTGGTGGCAAGGGTTGTATATGTTTTGTCCCAAATGTCCCATATGTCCCATACCTTTTTCAGTGTTCCGGCTCGGCTAGGCGGCCTTGGGCTTGAGCTTCACCACCTCGGCGCCGGCCTTCAACCTGTCCAGGTAGTCGGCCCAGGCCTGCATCATCTTCCGGCGTTCGGGCAAGTGGGCGGTGCGGTTGTAGGCCCGGCCGTTCGGGTCTTTCACGGCGTGGGCAAGCTGATGCTCGATCAGGTCAGGCCGCCAGCCCAGCACCTCATCCAGGATCGTCCTGGCCATGGCCCGGAAGCCGTGGCCGGTCATGGTCTGGCCGTCGAAGCCCAGGTAGCGCAGGGCGGCATTCACGGTGTTTTCAGACATGACCTTGCCGGCGCCCCTGTTGCCCGGGAAGACGTGCTCGCCCTGGCCGGTCAGGGGATGCAGTTCCCGCAGGATGGCCACGGCCTGGCGAGCCAGGGGGACGATATGCGGGGTCTCGGTCTTGGTGGCCAGGTAGCGCCACTCGCCAGCCTCAAGGTCGATATCCGCCCACTGGGCCTTGCGCAGTTCGCCCGGCCTGACGAACACCAGCGGCGCCAGCCGAAGGGCGCACCTCACCACCAGGCCCCCGCTGTAGCCATCGATGGCGCGCAGCAGCTCGCCAACCTGCCTGGGCTCGGTGATGGCGCCGAAGTGGGTTTCCTTGGCGGGCGGCAAGGCGCCCCGTAGGTCTTGTGAGGGGTCGCGTTCAGCCCGACCGGTGGCGATGGCATACCGGAACACCTGGCCGCAGCTTTGCAGGGCTCTATGGGCCGTTTCCAGAGCGCCCCGACCTTCGATCCTCCGGACGGTGGCCAGCAACTCGGGGGCGGTCACTTCGGCGATGGGGCGGCCACCGATCCAGGGGAAGATATCCCGCTCCAGGAGGCGCACTGCCCGGACCCGGTGGCTGTCGCTCCAGGATGGCGAGAACTTGGCCAGCCACTCCCGACCCACGGCTTCGAAGCTGTTGGCGGCACGGTCTGATTGCATGGCCTTGGTTGCCTTGCGGTGCTCGCCGGGGTCTATCCCTTCGGCCAGTAGCCGGCGGGCCTCGTCGCGGGCAGCCCTGGCCGCCGCCGTGGTCATGGCCGGGTAATCACCAAGGCCAAGGGTGTTACGGCCGCCGGTGGGCCGGCCGTACTGTAAGCGCCAGCGCTTGGAGCCATCCGGCCCCACCAGCATGAACAGCCCCCCACCATCTGAAATTCGGTAAGGCGCCGGCTTGGCCTTGGCCGTCCTGTAAGTGGTATCGCCCTTCTGAGAAACCAGCTTCGGCATGGTCACACCCCCTTTTTGCACTACGACTTGGCGCCATGCTATGCCTAGTGCATCCCGTAGTGCAAACCGTGCCGGATTTTAGTGCAACTCTTCGGAACCCCCCGGAATGAAAAAAGCCCCGGAAGCGTTGATCTACCGGGGCTTTCTGGATGCTTTCGGATGTCTCCGGAAGCTGATTTGGTGGGTGGTGGGGGATTCGAACCCACGACCAACTGGTTAAAAGCCAGCTGCTCTACCGGCTGAGCTAACCACCCATGGAAGGGGGCGGATTATTCCAACATCCTCGCCCCCGGTCAACCCGTCAGTAAGTCGTGGTCCGGCGCTTTTTCGCCGCGGCCGGACGACCGTAGGAGACTTCCTGCACCGGCGAGGGAGCGGCAGGC
>JAQVJE010000261.1 GCA_028695325.1 Gallionellaceae bacterium | reverse complement strand
TGTCGGCGCGCGTTTAAAACTACCCAGCTCTGCGCGTTGAATTTTACCCAGGGGCTTTTGCCACTATTTTGAGCAGTGGCTGTTCGTCAGTGTAATCCAACCAGGCCGATCAGAAGGGCTCTGGCTCCGTCGCCTTCCCCCGCTTGCTCTGCTCCCTGGCCTGGATGCGCGACTTGGCCGTGGCGGTGCTCTGGCGGTAGCGATACGACTCGTTTCCCGTTTCGACGATGTGGCAATGGTGGGTCAACCGGTCCAGGAGGGCGGTGGTCATCTTGGCGTCGCCGAACACGCTGGCCCACTCCCCGAAGGTCAGGTTGGTCGTGATCATCACGCTGGTGTGCTCGTAGAGCTTGGACAGCAGGTGGAACAGCAAGGCCCCGCCGGCCTGGCTGAATGGCAGGTAGCCCAGCTCGTCGAGGATCACCAGGTCCATGCGCAGGAGCGAGAAGGCCAGCTTGCCGGCCTTGCCGGCGGCCTTCTCCTGTTCCAGCAGGTTGACCAGGTCGACCGTCGAGTAGAAGCGCACCCGCTTGCCCTGCCGGGTGATCCCGGCCACCCCGAGGGCGGTCGCCAGATGCGTCTTGCCGGTGCCCGTGCCGCCGATGAAGACGACGTTGTGCGCCGCTTCGGTGAACGCCAGGGTGGCCAGTTCGTCGATGAAGGGTTTGTCGACCCTCGACTGCTCGAAGTCGAAGCCGGCCAGGTCGCGGTGGATCGGGAAGCGGGCGGCCTGCATCTGGTAGCGGATCGAGCGGGCATGCCGGTCGGCCTGCTCGGCCTGGAGGAGATGCTCGATCAGCCAACGCGAGGTCTGGATGCCCAGCGACTCCCCCTGGGCAGCGATCTCCTCCCAGGCACCGGCCATGCCATACAGGCGCAGGTCCTTCAGTTCGGCGGCGACATCACGCATGGTGCACCTCCCCGCGCAGGCGGTCATAGCGGCCAGGGTCGGCCACCGGCATCTCACTGACCACCAGGCCGGTCTCCACCTGGGGCGGAGGAGGCGGCGACTTCAGGCGGGAGAGGACGTTCTCGATGTGCTCGGGACTCGGGTTGCCCGATTCCAGCACCAGTTCGACCGCGACCAGCACGGCCTCCAGCCCGTGCCGGGGTGCCGCGGCCAACACCTTGGCCATCAGCCGGTCGCCACCCTCGCGCTTGAGCAGGAGGCCGCGTAACTTGAGGAGCGGCGCCGGCAGGTCGGCAAAGGGAGCGCCATTGCGCAGCGCCCCCGGCTTGCGCTCGATCAGCGGCACATAGTGCTGCCAGTCGTAGACCGTTTCGTTGCGCCCGAAGCGGCGGCCGTGGCGGGCCACCACGGCGTCCTGGGCGACGAGATCGATCCGCTCCGGATAGACCCGGATGCCCACCACCTGCCCGACCCACTCGCACGGCGCCGAGTAGCGGTTGCGGTCGAAGCTCACCAGACCGGTGCTGGAGACCTTGCCCACCGTCTCGACGTAACCGTCGAAGGGCACGATCATGGGCATGAGGTGCGGCTGTTCCGCCTCCAGCATCTCGGCCAGGGTCAGGTCATAGTCCGGATGCTTGAGTGCCTGCCACAGGGCCCGGCAGCGGGCCAGAAGCCAGAGGTTGAGCTCGGTGTAGGAGCCGAACCGGACCTCGGCCGCGTCCTGCCAGAGGCGCCGCCGGCTGTCCTGGACGTTCTTCTCCACCACGCCCTTCTCCCAGCCCGAGGCGACGTTGCAGAAGTCGGGATCGAACAGGTAGTGGGAGGCCATGGCCGCGAAGCGGGTGTTGACCACCCGCGCCTTGCCCTTCTTGACCTTGTCCACCGCGGTCTTCATGTTGTCGTAGATGCCGCGCCGGGGAATGCCGCCCAGCGCGGCGAAGGCCTTGGTGTGGGCGTCGAACAGCATCTCGTGGCTCTGGGTCGGATACGCCTGAACTACAAAGGCACGGCTGTGGCAGAGCTTCAGGTGCGCCACCACGATCTTGCGCCACACCCCGCCGATGACCAGATGCTCCTCGCTCCAGTCGAACTGGTGGGCCTCGCCGGGTTCGAATCGCAGGGGAACAAAGGCCTTGGTCACCGCCGTCCCGCCATCGGCTCGCCAGTGCCGGATGAATTCGGTCACCCGGCTATAGCCACCGTCAAACCCGAGCTGCTTCAGCTCGGCAAAGAGCTTCAGGGCGGTGCGCCGATCCCGTTTCGGACGCCGGGCGTCCGTCTCCAGCATCTGGATCAGCCGCTCGGCGTAAGGACCAATCTTGGTGTCACCGGCTCGTCGCCGGTACTTCGGCTCCACGCCTTCCGGTGCGTTGAGCCACTTCCGTATCGTCTTCCTCGTCACGCCCGTCCGGCGCTCGATCTCCGCGATCGTCAGTCCGTCACGGTAGTGCAACCGCCGCACTCTACCCAGCATGTTCATGGTGATCATCTCCTTCATTTCCTGCTCAAAAACTGAGCAGGCGAGGTTAATCACCCTGGGTAATTTTCAGCGCGCAGAACCTACGAAAAGTGGGGAATTTTCACCGCGCGCCAACA
>JAQVJE010000079.1 GCA_028695325.1 Gallionellaceae bacterium | reverse complement strand
GGCGGCCCACTTCGCGCAGCAGCGCCGTCTGGCCAATCGGCTCGGGCGGGTGTTCGATCTTGAAGTGGACGGTGACCTCGCCCCCCTCGGGAATGCTGCTCGCCGGCAGACGCCGGATCACGCCCTCGCGGGCATTGGCGCTGTAGTCCACATCGAGCAGGTACTCGGTCTGGTCGTCCAGCGAGGTGACGCGGATGTCGGCCAGATGCTGGAAGCCCAGTTCGATCACACCCGACTCGTCAAAAGGTGTGCTGATCGCCTTGGTGGTGTCCCACAAGGGGTCACCTTCGCCCAGGGCGAGGTGCAGGGTTTGTTCTTTGATCGCGGCGGCAAGGGCCGCGCGACCGCTGGCAGTCAGGATGGCCATCGGGTGCTCCAGGAATGAAATGGGGTAGTGAAATCAGGACTGCGTGCTGTGGGCGCTGCCGATCAGCTCGCGGGTGTCGGTCCAGGTCGAAGTCGGCCAGCGCACGCCGGTCCAGGTCTGGCCGCGCCAGGCAGCGCGGGTACTGAGGACGGGCACGCGTGCGGGAGAAACCTGTGAAGCGGCGCCGGCTTCAGCGCTGCGGGTCAGCAGGCGCAGCAGGCTCGGGCGGGCGTCGTCAAAAACATAGGGCAGGTTCTCGGTCAAGCCAGAGATGCAAATTTGCATCTCTGTCAGCGGCCGCCATTCGATCTCGGCCAGGTCACCCAGGGTGAGATCGCCCAATCGGGGCAGGGACCGAGTGCGGTACAAGGTGCGACGTGGGGTGCGGCCGTTCACATCGCCCAGTACGGTCTCGGAGAGCACCACCTGCGCCCGTTGGTACAGACGTGCCCGCCAGCCGGCCGCATCGGGCAGCGGGGCATTGCTGGGGCTGTGCTGCCGCACCAGAAAGCCCTGGTCGAGACTGGGCACCGATTCGCCCAAGGCCCACATCCCCAGCGCCTGATCGGCGCGAGCCTGGACCCAGTGGGTGGATTGTCGATCATGCTGGCCGTGCAGCAGCAGGGTTGGCACGACCAGGTCACCCGGATGGCTGCGAGCGAATCGCTCCAGCACCTCCACGCGGATCAGCCGATGCGGTGTGGCCGACAGCGGATCACCGCTGCCCAGTGCTATCGGTGCGCCCGTCTCTTGCCAGACAAACCTCGGCAGGTTGGCGTTGATGTCGCCCAAGGGCGTGCTGTCCGAGAGCACCACCATCGCCCGGCAGAACTTGCGCTCGGGTCGCACCCCAACCGGATCGGGGACGCCCAGCGCATTGGCCAGCGTGAACAGGTGCGAATGCAGGATCTCCTCATTCGGTGTGTGGCCCGGATCGCCCAGCGCCGAGAAGCTCAGCAGGTAACGATCCATCAGCCGGGCTACCGCAAAGCGCACGGCCTCACGGTTCGGCGCGATCTGTTGTCCGGATGCCAGCGCGTCCTGTGCGAAACCGCGCCCAAACGACAGCTTGGTCTGTCCGTCTGTCCAGAACACGCCACTGTGGTCCGACAGCAGCGCTTCGCCCAGCCGACTCTCGTCCAGCACCAGTCGGCGCAGGTCCCAGCCGTGGTAGATGCGTGACAGGCGGGATCGGGCCGGTGCCGACAGCCGGGCGATGGCGATCAGGTTGGCGATTGATCCATCGTCATCCAGTACCTGACCCGGATCGAACTGAAACTCGGCAAAGTGAATGCCGGGGGTTTCCTGCTCGACCGTGGCGGTCGCGCCGATCCAGGACAGGGCGGTCGTGAGCGCTGCCGGGGTGCCGCGCAGGCGTTGCCAGCGGATACCCTCGGCAATGGCCCGGCGAGGATCGGGCAGGTAGGGCAACAATTCGCCCAGGCCATATTCCCAGATCAGCCAGGGCAACAGACTGTCGCTGGGGTCGGTCTTGAACCCCTTGAGGGGCTCGGTCTCGCCGCCCAGGCGGGTCAGCAGGTCGGTCGAAAGGGAGAGCGAGCGCTCCAGCGCCGTGGCGTTGGGCGGCAACAGGTGATCCGATGTCATGCGCCCTCCTGGGTAGAGAAATCCCAGGGCAGCGCTTACCGGTCTCTGCCCGCGAAGGTCAGTTGGACATCGGTCAGGCGCACCGCCTGGGTGCTGTGAATGCGAATGTCGGCATCCGGATGGATCAGCGCGACCTTGTGGATGCCGGGTTGCTGCAGCTGCGCGATCAGCCACGACTGGGTCAAATCCCAGCCGAGCACGGCGGCCTGAGCGAGTTCGCGGGTCAGTCGCTGCGCCAGTGCCTCAAACACCGCCATCGGGGTGTCCGGGTAGAGCCAGATTTGCGCCGATACCGTCACCGGCACCAGACGGACCGGCACCACTTCCACGGTATCCGTCAGCACCCGCACGTCGTCGCGCAGGACCGTCGCACGCACCGTCTCCAGCAAGGCCTCGGGCACGGTGTCGCTGTGCCCGGTGGGCAGCACGCTGATGCGCACCCGACCGGGGGCAGGGCTATCGACCGCCACATCGGCCACTTCAGGAGAGGCTGAAAGTGCCCAGTAGCGGTAGTGCGCAGCACCGCCGGCGTTGGCAAAGCCCATGATGCGGGCACGGATGCGCCGACGTAGCGGCTCATCCTGCTCCTGGGGTAGCCGGGAAACGCCATAGAAGGCCCCCAGGTGCTCCAGGTCGTTGCCCACCGCAAAGGCCAGCAGATTGGCCCGCGCGGCTTCGTTGATGCGGGCGCGCAGCAGCAACTCGCGGTAAGCCGCCACCTCGATCAGCTTGATCGCCGGGTCGGAGGCCAGCAGCGCGCTGTACTGCGGGTAGCGCATCTGGAAGTCGCGCAGCAGCGCGTCGAACACGGTCTCAAAGCGCAGGGTCTCCAGCACCTGCGGCGCAGGCAGGCCCGCGAGCTCTGGCGCCAGGGAAGGGGTGAAATTCATGGGCGTTCTCCGCTGGTCCTGCTACCGATGCTCAGTCCCGATAGGGTGACCGTCTGGCCCTCAAAACCCTGCAGCCGCACTTCACCCTCCAGGGTCAGTTCGACCCAGCCGGCCCGCGCGTCAGTCAGGCGCACGCGGGTCAGCTTGAAGCGCGGCTCCCAGCGCCGCAGTGCCTCGGCCGTGGCCGCGTAGAGCTCGACCGCCAAGCGCGGGGTGATGGGCTGATCGATCAGTTCGGGGATGCGCGAGCCGTAGTCGCGGCGCATCACGCGGGTGTTCAAGGGCGTGGAGAGGATGTCGGCGATGCTCTGGCGCAGGTGATCGAGGCCAGCGAGGGGCTGGCCGGTGTGGGCGTTGAAGCCATTCATCGCAAAGCACCCCCTTCATCCCATTCGGATAAATGCGCAAATTTGCGCAATTACGTCGCGCTCGAGTCTCAGCTGTTGCCTACCCACCCGCAAAGACGTTCTGACTGCCGCTGGCCGCCACCGAGCCACAACTGACCGGATCGCCAATGCGGCACAGCTGCAGGTCGTTGCAGTAGACCGTGCTGCTGCCGGCGGCGAGTTTCCCGTCGTGACAGGACTTGCCGCAGCAGTGCGTGGCCCAGGCGTCGCTTTGCCGGTGCGCCGCGATACCATTGACGAAGACGTTGGGCGAACCCTGGATATTGGGCCGGGGTGGCCAGCAACCGTGACCGGTGCAGAGATCCCCCAGACGTGTGATTGCAGGCATTGCTTTCTCCTCGGTCGGTAACCTTCCGCACATTTGCGGAAGGTTCAGTTCAGATCAATCCTGGGAGCGGTGAGGCGAATGCCGGCGTCCGTCATCTCGATCTTGCTCGGGCCGATCTCCAGGACGATACTGCCGCCTGACGGCACCGACAGACGCCAGTGGTGCTGCGCCCGGTCATACTCCATCACAGCGCCGTCTTGCCACAGTGTGCGACTGATGTCGGCGCTGTCGGCCGGCGGAGGATAGGCGTCGCGGTAGAGCGAACCCACCACCACCGCCTGGTTGAGATCGCCGCCTGGCGCGACCAGCACCACCTGCTCACCCGCTTCCGGCGCATGCCAGGTGCGGTCGGGGCCGGCACGCACGGTGGCAAACGGCAGCCAGGCCGTGAGGATGGGACCGGCCTGTACCCGCACCCGGGCCTTCTTCGCATCGAGTTCGGCGACTTGCCCCAGCATCACCACATTGCTCAGCCGCCGCTCGGCTTCGGTCATATCCTGGTGCAGATGGCGTTCGCTCATGGCGCGGCTCCGGCGGGATCAAGCAGGGGTTGGTACTCGGACTCGTGCGGCATCCCAATGCGCGGCGCCCAGCTGTAGAGCACCTGCAATGGCAGCGCCCCCTCGGGTGTTTCCACCAGCCGGGTCCAGTAGCTGACCTCAAATGACAGGCGGGCGGCCAGCACCGGCGTATCACCCTCACCGCCCTGATCGACCTCGGTGCGGGTGAGGCGCGTGCCTTCCACCAGCAGTCCCAAAGTCTCATCGGCATCGAGGGTGGCTTCCACCGCCTGGGCCAGCACATCGGCCTCCTCAGCTGCGGCATCGCCACTGGTGATGATCTCGACCGACAGATCCAACTTCCGATAGCGCAGCCCCGGATCGGCGTTGGGTTGATCTTCGATGCGCTCGTCGCGGGTGTAGATCAGGATCGCCGGCAACTTGCCGGCAAACAGCGGCGTGCTGCGGTGGATGCTGATGCGTGCCGGCGTGATGCGCTCATCCACCTTGGGCAAAGACTCGATGAGGCGCGCGGCCACCGCCTCACGGATCAGGGTGCGTGGGTGCTTCATGGCCGCCCCCTTTGTGTAGCATCAGTTTCAGAAAGCCGTGCCCATCGGGTCGCACCTCGACGATCAGGTAGAGCACCCCTTGCACCGTCACCGCATCACCCTCGGTCGGTGTGGCCGGCAGATCCTCCAGCCGCACCTCCAACACCGGCTGGACCGTGGACACCGGCACACCCGTACTGGCATCCACCTCCTGGTGCGCCGCCGAGAACACGCCCCGGCCCGGCAGCGCCTCGGCCTGCCCTTCGAGGTGAAACACCACCGGCTCGCCGAAGGTGTCGAGCACGATGGATGACACCGCCCGAGTCAGGTCACCGAAGGCCGTCATGACCATCACCAGCCGTTGCTGGAGAAGAGTCGCACGGTCAGGGCCGGGCGCTTCACGATGGGCAGCGGGTTCGACTGGGTGTAGATGTCGATGCCAGTGCCGTTCGGACGCGCCAGCTGGTAGGCGTAGAGCTCTTGGCCATAGGTGCCGACGGCGTCCATCAGGTTCGCCGGGGCAAAGTAAGTGCGGAAGGTGTCGAGCGTGCCCAGCGGGAACGCCACGCCCTCTTTGGCCGGAATCAGCCGCTCGGTCTGCCCATTGGCCAGCGTCACCGTGCCAAAGTATTCCTCGAACAGGATGGAGCCAAAACGGAAGCCACGGCGGACATCATCGCGCAGCGGGTTGGTGCCAACCGTACCCTGATAGAAGGTGTAAGCGTCCTTGACCGACTTATGCCGAACCAGAGCGTCGAAGAACTCGGGGCTGACCAGGGCATGAATGCTGGTCATCGTTTCGCCCTTCAAGTTCTCCTCGATATGGCGTGCGACCTCAATGCAATGGGTGACCATGTCATCTGTCGCGTTGCCGAACTTGAAGTCCACCTCGGGCTTCTGGATGCCGAACTCGTCGTGCCAGTTGTAGAGGGTATTGCCTGCCCCGTCCTTGGTGATGCCGCGCAGAGCGTTCACGCGCATGTACTCCAAGGTCTGCGCGTGTTTCGCACGCATCCGGGCGAGTTTGCGGGTCATCACGGTGACCAGCGGGTCTTCGCCAGCGGCCAGGCCCAGGCCACGGATGCCCTGGATTTCCTCGGGCAGCACCACATCGTTGTGCGGGATGTGCGGCACGGCAAACGAGCGTACCGAGCGCTTGTCGGTGGTGCCCACCGTCGCAGGCGCGCCTGGGGCGACGGCCGGCAACAGACGCAGCTCACCCTCGATGGACTCGATGGTGACGTTGCGCTGGGAAATCGGCTCGGGTGCAAACAACCCCAGCTGACCCACCCGGCCATAGGGGTTGGGCAGCATCTGGATGGCGGCCGACATCTCGGCCAGCGTAAAGCCGCCGGCGTCGAACGGATTGACGATCACGGTCATGGAAAAACTCCTGTGAATTCGAATCAAGCAGCGGCGCGCACGACGATGCCGTGAGCAGCCAGTTGCTGGTGTTTGAGGGATTGGGCGGCGGCATCGGTGACCGAGGCATCAAAGGCCAGCGCACGGTCGGCAACGATCACCTGGCCACGCGCAAGCACCACGGCTTGGGTGTCGGCGTCGCTGGCGGCGACCGGGTGCAGCAGCACTGCCGAGGCGATCTCGGCACCTTCGATGCCCGTGGTCGATGCCGCTGGCGAGAAGGCATAGACGCCGGTAGCGGTGATACGGCCGAGCACGGCACCCAACGGATAGGCAGTGCCCGCCTTCACGGTCACGGTCTCGCGGGTGTAGTCCGGGTCGGACTCGCGCTTGATCAGATCACCGAGGGTTGCGGGAGAAATCAAAGGTGTGCTCATTTACGTGCTCCATAGGCTTGGGCCGCTTTGACCAAGGGGCTGTCAGCGACGGATTGAGGTTTGGTGTGGGGTTGCTGCGGAGCCTCGGCGACGATGTCTTGCGCCACATCACGTTCGGCGGCCTGCTTCAGTACCGACTGGCGCAGCGCATCCGGGGTGACGCCGCGCGCTAGGGCCAGGGCGGGATCGACCGTTACGCCGATGCGTTTGGCCTGGGCGGCGATCTCGGTGAGTTCCGCGAGCTGGCGGCGCAGTCGCTGCTCCACCTGGGCGGCGATGGCCGCTTCATCGAGCGTCGGCGGGGTCGGGCTTGAGTTCGGCGCGCCGTCCTCGTGGACATCCTCCACCGGCGCATCGGTGGTGTTGTGATCGATCATGTAGGTCTCCTTCTGGGTCAGTTGAGATGGATGGGATGCGCGGGCGGCCGACTCATTGCGCGACCTGCGTCCGTCACGCATGGCAAGCTGGCGATGCAGGGCCGTGATCGCATCAGCGCGGGTACCGATCCGATCGGCCAGGCCCACGCGGAGGGCGGCTTCACCGCGATAGACGCGAGCCTCGGTGTCACGAATCGCCTCGGGCGTGAGGCGGCGGAACCGGGCGACCAAGGCGATGAACTGGTCGTGCAGCTGCTCGATGTCGGCCTGGATGTCGGCGGCGACCGATGCCGGCAGCGGTGCGTGCGGATGGCCGTCGACCTTGTGGGCGCCGGCGTGCAGGAAGGTGTAGTTGAGCCCCGCCTTCGCATCGGCCATCGACTCATCGACGTGCACCGCCACCACGCCAATCGAGCCCACCTCGGCAGTGCGGGTGAGCCAGAGGCGGTCAGCGGCACAGGCAATGGCGTAGGCGGCTGAGAGCGCGACCTCATCGGCGATGGCCCACAGGGGTTTGCCGGAAGTCTGGGCCAGCTGCCGCAGACGCTGCGCCAGATCGAACACCCCACCGGCCTCGCCGCCACTGGAGTCGATTTCCAGCAGCACGGCGCGTACCTGCGGGTCGGCAAAGGCCTGCTCGGCCATGGCCTCGATCTCGTGATAACTGGTGAGGCCACTGGCGGCACCGATATACGAAGATCGACGCACCAGGGTGCCGAGGATCGGGAGGATGGCGATGCCGTCCTGAACCTGGAGGTCGCCCCCCAGTCCGCTATCAGTGCGGCTGGGCGGTGGCGTGGCCAGGGTGTCGCCCGCGAACTTCCGGGCCACCACCCCGAGGATGATTTCGAGTTTCGGGCGCGCAATCAGGAGCGGCGTCCCGTAGAGGCGGGACGCCAGGTAAGGCAAATCGGTCATGATGAAGTCACCCTTGATCCTTGACCACAGTGAAGCGTTTGACTACAATTGTGGTAACTGAAAAACACAGGAGATTGCGATGAGCACCGTATCCGTGCGAATCGATGAAGCGCTGGTCGAAGCGGCCCGCGCAGCGGCCAAGGCGGAGTACCGCACCGTGCAGGGCCAGGTAGAGTTCTGGGCCAAAGTGGGCCGCGCCGCGCTCGACAACCCCGATCTACCGGCGTCTTTCATTGCCGATTGCCTCATGAGCATGGCCGAGCCACATGAGGACAGCACGGTCTTTGTGCCGCGCTCGAAAGCGCGTGCATGAGCTGGGAAGTCCGGCAAACTCGGCGCTTTGCGCGCAGCTATAAAAAGCTGCACGACAACGTGGCGGCGGACGTGGATGCCGCCATCGAAGCCGTAGCGCAAAACCCCGATATCGGCGACAAGAAAAAAGGCGACCTCGCGCAGCTGTGGGTGTACAAATTCCACAGCCTTGGCCAGTTGTACCTCTTGGGCTACACCCGTGAGGACGGGCTACGGCTGATCTGCCTCGAAGCCGTCGGCCCCCACGAAAACTTCTACCGCGACTTGAAACGCTAGCTCTGCCCAGCGGGTGCGACAGGCGGCTCACGCCCGAAACGCAGCCCCAGGCTGTCCTCACGCCGGCGGTCACCAGCAATCTCGGCATCCACCATCGCGGCATCAAACCCGCGCTCGGCAATCGCCTGGGTACGCGACTTAAGCCCCGCCTCGATGGCGTTGATCTCGGCGCGGATGTCTTTGAGGGGATCAACCCAGTCCCAGCGGGGCGGTAGCCAACTGCAGTCCAGGTAGTCGGCGCGGCGTTGCTCGTAGTCCGGAAGCTCCAGAGCACCCGAGAGCACCGCCGTGTCCATCCAGCGCGCCCACACCGCCCGGCACAGCTGAAACACCAGTACCGAATGCTGGAATGCCTCGATGCGCCGGCGAAACTCCAAGAGCGCCGCCCGGGTGTTGGAGTAGTTGGCCTTCAACATATCGGCCGACAGGTTCGCGTAGGGCAAGCCCAGCGCGGCGGCCACCTGCAGCAAGGTGCGGTACTGAAACGACTCGTAGTTGCCCCCGACATCGGCCGGGTTCGAGAAGGTGATGTCCTCGCCGTCGTCCAGGATCTGGAGTTGCCCGGGTTCGAGCGGCAGCAGCGGCTCGCCCCGGTCGTCCGTTTCATTGCTGTTGTCGAAGTCGCGTTCGGGCCGGCGCACGAAGCCGACGAACATCGCAGCGACCTTCTTGCGATCCAGCTCGGCGTCGTCGTACTGGTCGAGCAGAAAGAGCTTCACCAGCGCCGGAGAGAAACGTGACACGCCTCTGAGTTGCCCAGCGTCGACGGGATCAACGATGTGCAGTACCGACTCAGCCGGCACCCGTACCGTCTCCCCGGCCAGCCCCGGATCGGTGATGTCGCCCGGGTGGCGGCGCAGGAAGTGGTAGGCGACTCTCCGACCAATGCGGTCGAACTCGATGCCCTGGCGAATTCGGTGGCCGTTCTCCAGCAGCTGGTTGTGATTGAGCGGCAGCATCTCGGCGGGGAGCATCTGCAACTGCAGCGGCACGCTCAAACCATCCTCGGGCCGACGTGGCCGGATGCGGAAGAACACTTCCCCGGCGATGAACAGTTCCCGAGCGGCGCGGCGCTGCTGTCCATAGAAATCCGTCAGTCCTTCGGCATCGGACTCATCGGTCCAGCGCAGCCACAGCCGTTGCACTCGGTCCTTGAGCACGGCATCGGCAATGCCCGAGGAGGGCTTGATGCCCGTGCCCACGGCATTGCTCGCCCAGGACTCGACCGCATTGGCGGCGTAGCCGTTGTTGCGGATGAGGTAGCGGGCACGCGCGGTCATGTCGGCGCCGGCGGCCTGGATCAGCGTGTTGACGTGCGCGCGGCTGGGTTGAAAAGTCTTGAGGCGGCGGGCGGACAGTCCGCCCTCAAAGCCGCCGATCATGGCACCCACTTTGCGCCGCAGGTTCTGGAATGCCTTCATCACAGCCCCTTCTCGGCGTAAGTGCGGATGCGCCGGGCACGCGGTCGACCTTCTACCTTGGCGATCTCGCGCTCCAAATCCTGCAACGCCGCCTGCAGTTCGGCGTCCGACTTGTAGGTCACCCACTTGTCGCCGGCCTTCACGGTGAGCACACCATTGAAACGGGCGGCCTGCAGGGCTTCCCGCTGGGCCTTGAGTTGTTCGAGGGTCATAGACAGCACTCCCGGCCAGCGAGAGGCTGGCGGTGTCAGATGTAGTTCGACGAAATCGCCATGCGCCGACGGCGCGGGCTGGCGGTCATCGGGGCCGTCACAGGGCGTGGATCGTTTCGAGACTGACGGCTCGCCGGAACCGGCGGCAGCGCCTCCACCCGCTTGTTCAGGTTCAGCCCCATCGACAGCAGGCCGTGCAATGCGGCGTAGGCGTACACGCGGCAGTCCAGCGCTTCGTTGCGCCGGCCATCGGGTTTCCACCAGAAGCGCTGCGGGAAGCCCTTCACATAGCGGGTGCGAATGCGCTCGGCCGTCAGCTGCTCGAAATACTGCGCATCCCGGTCCAGCGGGAAATGCATCGCGCCAGGGCCAGCCTCGGACTTCTTGAGCCGGGCGTAGATCGCTTCCTTGGCGGCATCGACACCCACCGTGAACAGATTGACCTTGCCCTTGTTCGCCTTGCTCGGGCGCTTGGGCCAGATCGGGCGTTTGCCCGAGCCACCCTTGATCGCCCAGATGCGTTTGCGCTCCCGGCCCTTGCAGAAGGCATAGGCCGCCAGGGTGTGATGGCCGCCGGTGTCGATGCAGGCCGCTTCGATGGTCAGGCCATTGGCCAGGGTCTCGTGCTCGAAACGGTTGGACAGAAACCCATCGAGCTGCG
>JAQVJE010000260.1 GCA_028695325.1 Gallionellaceae bacterium | reverse complement strand
CTGCGCGAGCCAATCCAGCCGGAATGACAACGCCATTCTGGCCGGTGCGCTGGCAGGCGCGCCTGTTCCTGGCCGTCCTGGTCCTGTTTCCCTTTCTGGGCCTGGGCACGCCGCCGCTATTCGACCTGGATGAAGGCGCCTTCACCGCCTCCACCACCGAGATGTTCCTGCGCGGCGACTTCCTGTCCAGCTACCTGCTGGGCGAACCGCGCCATGACAAGCCGATCCTGATCTACTGGCTGCAGGCCGCCTCGGTCAGCCTGCTCGGCACCAGCGAGTTCGCCTGGCGGCTGCCCTCGGCGCTCGCCTCGGCGGCCTGGATACTGCTCACCTACGCCTTTGTAGCCCGCGTGCTCGACCGCCGTGCCGCCCTCACCGCGGCCATGATCGTCGCCACTGCAGCCGGCCTCGTGGTGATCACCCGCGCTGCCACCGCCGACGCACTCCTGAACCTGTGGCTGGCGACGGCCGGCTACGCCTCCTGGCTATGGCTGCGCGAGGGGACGCGGCGCTGGCTGTACCTGGCCTGGCTGGCCATGGCCCTGGGTTTCCTGACCAAGGGCCCGGTCGCCTTGGTCATCCCCGCCGCCTCGCTGCTGCTGTGGTGCACCAGCCGGCGCGACTGGCGCCGCCCGCTGGCCTGGGTCCTGGCGCCCGGTCCTCTGGCCCTGTTTCTGGCCGTGGCAGCACCCTGGTTCGTGATGCAGACCGCCATCGAGGGGCCGGGCTTCCTGGCCGGCTTTTTCCTCAAGCACAACCTGTCGCGCTTCGATACGCCCATGGAGGGGCATGGCGGCAACTATCTCTACTACGTGCCGGTGGTGCTGCTCTCCCTGCTTCCGCATACCGGCCTGCTGTTGACCGCCCTCGGCCGCCTGCGCGCAGCCTGGCGGGACGACCTCATGCGCTATGGCCTGATCTGGTTCCTGGTCGCCTTCGTGCTGTTCTCCTTCTCCGGCACCAAACTGCCGCACTATGTCTACTACGGCTACGGCGGCTTGGTCGTCGTCCTGGCGGCGACCTCCCTGCAGCCGCTGCGGCGCTGGCTGGTGCTGGGCCTGGCGCCCACCATGTTCGCCCTGCTGCTGTCCGCCCCGGCCCTGCTGGCGGACGCGGTCGACCACCTGAAGCCGGACGACCGGCTGCTGCTCGCCAATCTGCCTGAGGCTTTCGGCCCGGCCTACTGGACCTGCTGCGGCGCCGCCCTGCTGATCGGCCTGGCCCTGCCCTTCCTGCGCCAGATCGACACAGTCCGCGCCTTGCACGTCGACGGCCTGCTAGCCGGCATCGCCATGGCGGCCCTGCTGGTCCCGGCCATCGGCCAGGTACAGCAGGAACCGATCCGCAACGCCGGCCGCCTGGCGCGCGGCCTCGACGCCCCCCTGGTCATCCACGGCATCAACACACCCAGCTTCCAGACCTACGCCGGCCGCCAGGTGGAGAAGCGCGAGCCGCGGCCGGGCGACCTGGTGCTGACGCGGGAAAGCCGTCTGGCCGGCCTGCCCGGCGCCGAGCCAGTCTACCGCGAACGCGGCTACGTGCTGGTCCGACTGCCATGACCGTACCGCGATTCTGGCTGCTGCCGGCCGCCGCCCTGCTCCTGCTCTGGCCGCTCGCCGATCCGGCCGTCAACCAGGCCACCTTCCTCGCCATCAACGGCCTGGCCGCTCGTCTGCCGGCCGCACTGTGGTCCGATCTCACGGTGCTCGGAGACACCCTGGTGGCGCTCTGCCTGATACTGCCCTTCCTGCGCCGGCGCCCCGACTTGGTGCTGGCTGCCCTTGTCGCCGCCCTGCCCGCCACCCTGCTGACACACGGCATCAAGGACGGCCTCGGCCTGGCGCGGCCGTTCGCGGTGCTAGGCGAGCAGGTCCAAGTCATCGGCCCTTTCCTCAAGGCCGGTTCCTTCCCGTCCGGCCATACCACCACAGCCTTCGTCCTCGCCACCGTGTTGGCCCTAGGCTTGCGCGCGCGCGGCGCCGCGCCGGCGGTGCTGCTGCTTGCCCTGACTGTCGGCTTGTCGCGCATCGCGGTCGGCGCCCACTGGCCCATGGACGTCGCCGGCGGCATCCTGTGCGGCTGGCTGTCGGGACTCATTGGCCTCTGGCTGGTGCGGCGCCATGCCGGCCTGCAGCACCCGGCGGTGCGAGAGGGCGTGCGCCTCCTGCTGGTCGGCTGCGCACTGCTCCTCCTGATCGGCTACGACTCCGGCTACCCGCTGGCACGGCCGTTCGAGCAGGCCGTGGCCCTGCTGGTCCTGGTGTTCCACCTGCTGCCCGGCTGGCGCCTTCAGCCCATCGACGAGGCACAGCCATGACCGCCTACGCCAGCCGACTGCTGCTGATCCTAGCCATCCTGACGGCTTGGCGCGTGCTCGCCGCCGCCCATTCCGGCATCGAGCTGTATGCCGACGAAGCACAATACTGGACCTGGTCGCTGGCGCCCGCCTGGGGCTATTACTCCAAGCCGCCCATGGTGGCCTGGGCGATCTGGCTCGGCACCTCGATCTTCGGCGACGGCGAGC
>JAQVJE010000078.1 GCA_028695325.1 Gallionellaceae bacterium | reverse complement strand
CCAACGTCTTCAACACCAAGGCGCGCGACTTCTACGCCCGCCACGGCGTCAGGCTGATCGCCGCCGCCTACGAGAGCCACGAGGAGACCGGCGAGGTGTCGCTGATGATCACCCGGCACTGCGTGCGCTACTCGCTCAGCCTGTGCCCGCGCCAGACCCAGGGTGTCACCGGGGTGCACGGCACCATCAAGGCCGAGCCGCTGCAACTGATCAGCGGCGACGAGACGCTGACCCTACGCTTCGACTGCAAGGCCTGCGAGATGCACGTCGTGGGCCGCCTGAAGCGTTCAGTGGCCAGCCAGCGCGCCCGCGAGATGAAGACGACGCCGATGCGCTTCTACCGCAGCCGGCCCGCCTAGGCCGCGCTTGTTCGCGCCGGGTGGCCTCGGTATAGTGGTCGTCGCCGCAGAGAGAGCCGCCGGCCCCACCCCAAGGAGACTGATTCATTCGCCATCCCCGCCCAGGCGGGTACGACGAAACCGGATGGATCGGCGTTTCCGGCGGGGTGTGGCCAGGCCGCCGTGGCCGCCGCCGATGGGGCAATGCCCCCAGGTAACCGGACTAAAGGGCGGAGATTGGACGCCAGTCTTCGCCGCAACATGGAGCCCTGCTTGCAGCCGCACGCCAACCTCACCCGCATGCCGGCCTGGATTCGCCAGAACCTGGGCCGTGGCCAGAGTTTCCCGGCCACCGCGCGCGCCGTGCAGGGACTCAACACGGTGTGCGACGAGGCGCGCTGCCCGAACAAGGGCGAGTGCTGGAGCCGCGGCACCGCCACCTTCATGCTGCTGGGCGACACCTGCACCAGGGCCTGCGGCTTCTGTGCCGTGAATACCGGCCGGCCGACCTGGGATGCCGCCGACGAGCCGCGCCGGGTCGCCGTGGCGGCCATGCGGATGGAGTTGTCCTACGTGGTGCTCACCTCGGTGAACCGCGACGACCTGGCGGACGGCGGCGCCGGCTGCTTCGCCGACACCCTGGCCGAATTGCGCCGGGCCCGGCCCGACCTGGGGGTCGAGTTCCTCACCCCCGACTTCAGGGGCTGCCAGCGCGAGGCCGCCGACCGCTTCATGGCCACCCTGGCCGGCCTGCCCGACAGCGCTCGCCGCGACCTGGTCTGGGGTCACAACGTCGAGACGGTGCCGCGCCTGTATCGCGAGGCGCGCAAGGGGGCGAAGTACGAACGCTCCCTCGACCTCCTCAAACTCGCCGCCGGCCTGCCCGGCGTCGAGGCCAAGTCCTCCCTCATGCTGGGCCTGGGCGAGACCCGCGCCGAGGTCATGGCGGTGCTCGCCGACCTGCGTGAGATCGGGGTGACCCGGCTGTCCCTGGGCCAGTACCTGCGGCCGTCGCTCGACAACCTGCCGGTGGCCCGCTACCTGCACCCGGACGAGTTCGCCGACTACGAGATCGAGGCCCGCGCGTCGGGTTTCGACTGGGTGAAGGCTGGGCCGCTGGTGCGCAGTTCGTATTACGCCGAAGAGATTCAAGGTCATTCCCCTCATCCCAATCCTGCGCCGCGGGAGGGCGCCGGCGCCCCCGCCCCTTGGAAGTGAGGGGTATGGAAAAGGAAACCGCATGCTGAAACAGACCCCGCTTAACGCCAGGCACCGCGAGGCCAACGCCAAGCTGGTCGACTTCTCCGGCTGGGAGATGCCCATCCACTACGGCTCCCAGATCGAGGAGCACCACGCGGTGCGCAACGACGCCGGCATGTTCGACGTCTCCCACATGCTGCCGGTGGACATCAAGGGCGAGGGCGCGCGCGCCTTCCTGCGCCAACTCCTGGCCAACAACGTCGACAAGCTGCAGACCACCGGCAAGGCGCTGTATTCCTGCATGCTGCACGAGGGCGGCGGGGTGGTGGACGACCTCATCGTCTACTTCATGACCGAGACCTGGTTCCGCATGGTGGTCAACGCCGGCTGCGCCGAGAAGGACATCGCCTGGATGGAGACCCAGCGCGACCGCTACGCCCCCGGCCTGCAGATACTGCCCTGCCGCGACCTCGCCATGATCGCCATCCAGGGCCCCAACGCGGCGAAGAAGTTCTGGCAGTCGCTGCCCGGCAGCGAGGGTCCCACCCACCTGATGAAGCCCTTCACCGCCATCGTCATCGGCACCATGTTCGTCGCCCGCACCGGCTACACCGGCGAGGACGGCTTCGAGATCATGCTGCCTGCCCGCGCCGCGCCCTACATGTGGCAGGCCATGCTGGAGGCGGGCGTCAAGCCCATCGGCCTGGGCGCCCGCGACACCCTGCGCCTGGAGGCCGGCATGAACCTGTTCGGCCAGGATATGGACGAGCGGGTCACCCCCCTGGAGTCCGGCCTGGCGTGGACCGTCGACCTCAAGTCGGAGCGCGACTTCATCGGCAAGGATGCCCTCCTGCGCCTGCCGGTCAGCCGCCAGCTGGTCGGCCTGGTGCTGGAGGACCGCGGCGTCCTGCGCAGCCACCAGAAGGTATTCACCGCCCAGGGCGAGGGCGAGGTGACCAGCGGCACCTTCTCGCCCACCCTGAACTGCGGCATCGCCCTGGCCCGCGTGCCGGTGGGCGTTGAGCAGGGCGACACGGTCGCGGTCGAGATCCGCGACAAGCGCTTGCAGGCACGGGTGGTGAAATACCCCTTCGTCAGAAACGGCAAGAATCTGCTGACAGGGTGACCTCGTCACTTTGTCACTCGTCACTTTGTCACTGAATTACGGAGTCATTCCATGAGCATCCCCGCCGATCTTAAGTACACCAAGTCCCACGAATGGGTCCGCCTGGAGGCGGACGGCATGGTGGCCGTGGGCATCACCGACCACGCCCAGGAACTATTGGGCGACATGGTCTTCGTCGAGAACCCGGTCCTCGGTCGCGTCCTCGCCGCCGGCGAGGAATGCGCCGTGGTCGAGTCGGTCAAGGCCGCCTCCGATGTCTACGCCCCCATCGCCGGCGAGGTGGTGGCGGTGAACGATGCGCTGGAATCCTCCCCCGACCTGCTCAACAAGGACCCCTATGGCGCCTGGATGTTCAAGGTCAGGCCGGCCGATGCCGGCGACCTGGCCGGCCTGATGGACGCCGCCGCCTACCAGGCCCACGTGGACGCCGAAGCACATTGAAAAAAGCAGTGACAAAGTGACAGAGTGACAAAGTGACAAACACCCGTTGCCGCGTCTCGCCTTTCTGTCACTCGTAACTTTGTCACTCTGTCACTGAATTCCTATGCCATTCATCCCCCACACCGAAGAGGACGTCGCCGAGATGCTGGCCAGCGTCGGTGTCGCCGACATCGAGGCCCTGTTCGACGAGATCCCGGCCGACCTGCGCTGCGCGGGGCTGGCCGGCATCCCGGCCGGCGAGTCGGAGATGGCGGTGACGCGGCGCGCGCATGAGCTGGCGGCCCAGGACGGCTACTACCTCAACTTCATCGGCGCCGGCGCCTACGAGCACCACATCCCGGCGGCGGTCTGGCAGCTGGTCGGGCGCGGCGAGTACTACACCGCCTACACGCCCTACCAGGCCGAGGCCAGCCAGGGCACCCTGCAGCTGATCTACGAATACCAGACCATGATGACCCGGCTGACCGGCCTGGACGTCGCCAACGCCTCCCTCTACGACGGCGCCACGGCGCTCGGCGAGGCGGTGCTGATGGCGGTGCGGGCGGGCAAGGGCGACGTGCGCCGGGTGCTGCTGCCGGCCACCGTGCATCCACGCTACCGGGCGGTGGCCCAGGCCATGGTCAGGCACCAGGGCATCGAGCTGGTCAGCGTGCCCTACGACCCGGAGACCGGCGTGACGCGGCCGGAGGACCTGCCTGACGGCGCCGCCGCCGCCCTGGTCATCCCGCAGCCCAACTACTTCGGCATGCTGGAGCCGGTCGACGCCCTCACCGACTGGGCGCACGACCGCGGCATGCTGGCCATCGCCCTGGTCAACCCGGTTTCCCTCGCCCTCCTGAAGGCGCCCGGCGACTGGGGGCAGAAGGGCGCCGACCTCTGCGTCGGCGACGGCCAGCCGCTCGGCATCCCGTTGTCTTCCGGCGGCCCCTATTTCGGCTTCATGGCCTGCCGCCAGGCCCTGGTGCGCCAGATGCCCGGCCGCATCGTCGGCGCCACCGTCGACCGCGACGGCCGGCGCGGCTACGTGCTCACCCTGCAGGCGCGCGAGCAGCACATCCGGCGCGCCAAGGCGACCTCCAACATCTGCTCCAACCAGGGCCTCATGGTGGCTGCCGCCACCATCCACATGGCCCTGCTCGGCCCGCAGGGGCTGCGCGACGTCGCCCTCGCCAGCCACGCCAACAGCCGCGCCCTGCTCGACAGGCTGACCGCCATCCCCAACGTGCGGCGCGCCTTCGCCGGGCCCTTCTTCCACGAGGCGGCCATCCGCATCGACGGCGACCCCGGCACGGTGCTGCGCGCACTGCGCGCCCAGGGCATCCTGGGCGGCCAGCCGCTCGGCGGCGACTACCCCGGCCTGGCCGACGCCATCCTGGTCTGCGCCACCGAGACCAAGACCGATGAAGACCTTGACCGCTATGCGCAACAATTGGAGCGCATACTGAGCAAGCGGCGCGAGGCCCCGCCCTGCGCCTACAAGTCCTGAAACCGAGAGAGGAGAACACGACATGTCCACCACCGTCACCCTGGCCGGCGCCACCGTCAACGTCGGCGGCGACCTGCCCCGTCCGGGCGACCAGGCCCCCGCCTTCACCCTGGTCGACAAGGACCTCAAGGACGTCGCCCTGGCCGACTACCGGGGCAAGCGCAAGATACTCAACATCGTGCCCAGCCTGGACACCCCGGTCTGCCAGGCCTCCGCCCGCCGCTTCAACGCCGAGGCGGCCGGCCTGCCCAACACCGTGGTGCTGGTGATCTCGGCCGACCTGCCGTTCGCCCAGGCGCGCTACTGCGGCGCCGAGGGGCTCGACGGCGTGGTCACCCTGTCGACCATGCGCGGGCACGACTTCCACCGCCAGTACGGCGTCATGATCATGGACCCGCCGCTGGCCGGCCTGACCGCCCGCGCCGTGGTGGTGCTGGACGAGAACGACCGCGTCGTCCACAGCCAGATGGTGCCGGAGATCACCCAGGAGCCCGACTACGACGCCGCCCTGGCCGCCGCGCGCGGCGCCTGAAAGATGTGAGGGGAGGGGGGCAATCCCCACTCCTCGCACCTCACCCCTCGCTCAAAGATGCTGATCTTCGAACACTCCCGCCCCGGCCGTCGCGCCGGCGCCCAGGCGCCGGCGGCGGCACCCGCCGCCGACGACCTGCCGGCCGCGCTGCTGCGCGCCGGGCTGCCCGGCCTGCCCGAGGTCTCGGAACTGGACGCGGTGCGCCACTACACCCGCCTGAGCCAGAAGAACTTCGCCATCGACAGCCAGTTCTACCCGCTCGGCTCCTGCACCATGAAGTACAACCCGCGCGCCTGCCACGGCCTCGCCATGCTGCCCCAGTTCCTGGCCCGCCACCCGCTCGCCGACGCCGACACCGGCCAGGGCTTCCTGGCCGCCCTGCACGAGCTGCAGGACATGCTGAAGGCGGTCACCGGCATGGCGGCGGTGTCGATGGCACCGATGGCCGGCGCGCAAGGCGAGTTCGCCGGCGTGGCCATGATCCGCGCCTGGCACGACGCCCGCGGCGACGCGGCGCGCACCGAGATCATCGTGCCGGACGCCGCCCACGGCACCAACCCGGCCACCGCCACCATGTGCGGCTACACGGTGCGCGAGATCCCCACCGACCGCGACGGCAACGTCGACCTCGACGCCCTGCGGGCCGCGGTGGGCCCGCAGACCGCCGGCCTGATGCTGACCAACCCGTCCACCCTGGGGGTGTTCGAGCAGGCCATCGTCGAGATACTGGCCATCGTCCACGCGGCCGGCGGCCTGGCCTACTACGACGGGGCGAATCTCAACGCCATCCTGGGCCGGGTGCGGCCGGGCGACATGGGCTTCGACGTCATCCACATGAACCTGCACAAAACCTTCTCCACCCCGCACGGCGGCGGCGGCCCCGGCGCCGGCCCGGTGGGGGTGTCGGAGCGCCTCAAGCCCTTCCTGCCCATCCCGTATGTCATCGAGGAGCGCGGCTTCCACCGCTGGGCCGAGGAGGCCGACTGCCCGCACAGCATCGGCCGCCTGAGCGCCTTCGGCGGCAACATGGGGGTGCTGCTCAGGGCCTGGGTCTACGCCCGCCTGCTGGGCCGCGACGGCATGCGCCGGGTGGCCGACCATGCCGCCCTCAACGCCAGCTACCTGGCGGCGGAACTGCAGAAGGCCGGCTTCGACCTCGCCTTCCCCCGGCGCCGCGCCAGCCATGAGTTCATCGTCACCCTCAAGCGCCTCAAGGAGCAGACCGGCGTCTCCGCCATGGACTTCGCCAAGCGGCTGCTGGACTACGGCTTCCACGCCCCCACCACCTATTTCCCCATGCTGGTGCCGGAGTGCCTGCTGATCGAGCCCACCGAGACCGAGAGCAAGGCCACCCTGGATGCCTTCGTCGCCGCCATGGCCAGGGTGAAGGCCGAGGCGGAGAGCGACCCGGACCTGGTCAAGGGCGCCCCGCACGGCCTGCCGGTCGGCCGCCTGGACGACGTCAAGGCGGCGCGCGAGCTGGACCTGGCATGGAAATGACCCCGCCGGACAGCAACGAGCACAAGGGCAAGACCGGCCTGAGAAGGGTCTGGAACGCCCTGTTCTATTCCATGGCCGGCTTCCGGGCCGCCTTCAGGCACGAGGACGCCTTCCGCCAGGAGGTGGTCCTGGCCGCCATCCTGATCCCGGCCGCCTTCTACCTCGCCGACGCGGCCATCGCCCGCGCCCTCATGGTGGGCAGCGTGCTGCTGGTGCTGGTGGTCGAGCTGCTCAACTCCGCCATCGAGGCGACGGTGGACCGCATCTCGCTGGAGAACCACCAGCTGGCCAAGCGTGCCAAGGACATCGGCAGCGCCGCGGTGTTCGTCTCGTTGCTCAACGTCGTGGTGGTCTGGGGGCTGATACTGGCCGGGCAGTGAGCCCGGCCAGTATCAGCGCCGCAGCGCCCGCGCCAGGGCGTCGGCCATGGCGCCGCCGGCCGGCTCCGGCTGGCGCGCCTTGGCCATGCCGCGGGGGTTCGCCCGCTCCGCCCGCGGCGCCTGCGGCCGCGCCTCGTCGCTCATGCGCATGGTGAGCGCGATGCGGCGGCGGGCGATGTCCACCTCCAGCACCTTGACGCGGACGATGTCGCCGGCTTTGACCACCTCGCGGGGGTCCTTGACGAACTTCGTGGACAGGGCGGAGACGTGCACCAGGCCGTCCTGGTGCACGCCGATGTCGACGAAGGCGCCGAAGTTGGTCACGTTGGTGACCACGCCTTCCAGGGCCATGCCCGGCTGCAGGTCCTTCATGTCCTCGACGCCGTCCTTGAAGTGGGCGGTCTTGAACTCCGGGCGCGGGTCGCGGCCGGGCTTCTCCAGCTCCTTGAGGATGTCCTTCACCGTCGGCAGGCCGAAGCGTTCGTCGGTGAAGCGCTTGGCGTCGAGCCGGCGCAGCACGTCGGTGTTGCCGATCAGGCCCTTCACCGGCACCTGCGTCTCGGCCAGGATGCGCTCGACCACCGGGTAGGCCTCCGGGTGCACCGAGGAGGCGTCGAGCGGGTTGTCGCCGCCCTGGATGCGCAGGAAGCCGGCCGCCTGCTCGAAGGTCTTCGGGCCCAGGCGCGGCACCGCCTTGAGCGCCTCGCGGCTGGCGAAGGCGCCGTTCTGGTCGCGCCAGGCGACGATGTTGGCGGCCAGCGACGTATTCAGGCCGGACACCCGCGCCAGCAGCGGCGCCGAGGCGGTGTTGAGGTCGACGCCGACGGCGTTGACGCAGTCCTCCACCACGGCGTCGAGGCCGTGCGCCAGCTTGCCTTGCGAGACGTCGTGCTGGTACTGGCCGACGCCGATCGCCTTGGGCTCGATCTTCACCAGCTCGGCCAAGGGGTCCTGCAGGCGGCGGGCGATGGACACCGCGCCGCGCAGGCTGACGTCGAGGTCGGGGAATTCGCGGGCGGCGAACTCGGAGGCGGAATAGACCGAGGCGCCGGCCTCGCTCACCACCACCTTGCTGAGCCCCGCCTGGGGAAAGCGGCGGATCAGCTCGGCGGCCAGCCGGTCGGTCTCCCGGCTGGCGGTGCCGTTGCCAATGGCGATCAGCTCGGCCTTGTGTTTGTCGGCCAGCAGGGCCAGGGTGCGCAGGGCGCCTTCCCAGTCGTTGCGCGGCTCGTGCGGGTAGACGGTGGCGGTGTCGAGCAGCTTGCCGGTGCGGTCCACCACCGCCACCTTGACGCCGGTGCGGATGCCGGGGTCCAGCCCGATCACCGCCTTGGGGCCGGCCGGGGCGGCCAGCAGCAGGTCCTTCAGGTTGGCGCCGAACACCCGGATCGCCTCGTCCTCGGCGCGCTCGAACAGGGCGTTGAACAGCTCCAGTTCCATCGATAGAGACAGCTTCACCCGCCAGGTCCAGCGCACCGTGTCGGCCAGCCAGCGGTCGGCCGCGCGGCCCTCGTCGCGGATGCCCCAGTGGCTGGCGATCATGCCTTCGCAGGTGTTGGTGCTGCGGCCGGCGGCTTCCTGGAGATCCTCAGGCAGCTTCAGTTCCAGCCTGAGGACGCCCTCGCTGCGGCCGCGGAACAGGGCGAGCGCCCGGTGCGAGGGCACCGCCTTGAGCGGCTCGGAATAGGCGAACCAGTCGCGGAATTTCTGTCCCTCGGCCTCCTTGCCCTCCTGCACGGTGGACACCATGACGCCGTAGTCGGAGAGGTGGGCGCGCAGCTTGCCGAGCAGGCCGGCATCCTCGGCGAACTTCTCCATCAGTATCTGGCGGGCGCCATCGAGGGCGGCCTTGCTGTCGGCGACGCCTTTGTCGGCGTCGACGTATTTCTCCGCCTCCGCCTCGGGGGTCAGGCCGGGGTCGGCCAAGAGGGCCAGGGCCAGGGGCTCCAGGCCGGCCTCGCGGGCGATCTGGGCCTTGGTGCGGCGCTTCTGCTTGTAGGGCAGGTAGAGGTCTTCCAGGCGCTGCTTGGTCTCGGCACCGACGATCTCGGCCTTGAGTTCGTCGGTCAGCTTGCCCTGCTCGGCGATGCTGGCCAGCACGGCAGCGCGCTGCTGCTCCAGCTCGCGCAGGTAGGCCAGGCGCTCCTCCAGGCCGCGCAGCTGGGTATCGTCGAGGCCGCCGGTGGCCTCCTTGCGGTAGCGGGCGATGAAGGGCACGGTGGCCCCCTCGTCGAGCAGCTGGACGGCGGCGGCGACCTGGGCGAGGTGGGCGCCCAGTTCCTGGGCGATGCGTTGTTCGATGCTCGGCAGCATGGGCGATGAGTCGTGTGCGGGAGGTCCGGCAGGATGGGCCAATGCCCGCCGGGTGACAAGTCTTGACAGGGCCGCCGGCGCGCTTCCGCGGGCGCGGCTAAAGGGCCTCGATGATCCGCCGCACCGGGGTCGGCAGGGCGGCCGCGCGCGCCTCGGCCGGGCTCAGCCAGAGACGCCCCGCTTCGGCGACGGCGGCCGGGCGCACCGGCACCGCCAGGGCGTGGGGACGGATGTGCAGGCGGAAGTGGCTGAAGGTGTGGGTGAGGCCGGGCAGCGCGGTGAGCGGTTCTGCCGCATAGCCCAGGCGCCGGGCCGCCTCGCCGGGGTCGGCGTCGGCCGGGCATTCCGGCAGGCTCCACAGGCCGCCCCAGATACCGGTAGCGGGGCGTTTCTCCAGCAGGATCTCGCCGCCGTGCCACAGCACCAGCATGATGGTGGCCTTCTCCGGCAGACCCTTGCGCGGCCGCGCGGCGGGCAGTTCGGCCTGGCGGCCGTCGCGGTTCGCCACGCAGTCATCGGCGAACGGGCAGCGCCGGCAGTCCGGCCGGCCGCGCCGGCACAGGGTGGCGCCCAGGTCCATCAGGCCCTGGGTGTAGGCACGGATGCCGTCCTCCGGCAGCAAGGCCCCGGCCAGCCGCCACAGGCGCTGCTCCACCGCCCGCTCGCCCGGCCAGCCGTCGACGCCGAACAGGCGGCAGAACACCCGCTTGACGTTGCCGTCCAGGATCGCCCGCCGCTCGCCGAAGGCGAAGGCGGCGATGGCGGCGGCGGTGGAACGGCCGATGCCGGGCAGGGCGCAGATGGCCTCGAAGTCGCTCGGGAAGACGCCGCCGTGCCCGGCCATGACCTGCCGGGCGGCGGCGTGCAGGTTGCGGGCGCGGGCGTAATAGCCGAGCCCGCTCCACAGCGCCAGCACGTCATCTTCCGGCGCCGCCGCCAGGCTGGCGAGATCGGGAAAGCGGGCCAGGAAGCGGGCATAGTAAGGGATCACCGTCTCCACCTGGGTCTGCTGCAGCATGATCTCCGAGACCCAGACGGCATAGGGGTCGGCCACCTGCCAGGGCAGGCCGTGGCGGCCGTGCCCGCGCTGCCAGGCGATCAGGCGGGCGGCGAAGCCGACCAGCAGGGAAGGGGAAATGCGGGATGTCATGGGCCGCCATTATCACGGATCGGCGCACCTGGCGGAGGCCCTTGGCTCGCGCGAAGTTTTCCGGGGGTGTGTGGATCGGCGGCGGCTCAGGATTTCGATCCGGGCCTAGGGACACGCTGAACAAATCAGCATTTGACGAGAGGGTGCCTCGAAAAACCTCGGCCACCCCACACCCGGTAGAATTCTGACCATCTGACCGTCACGCACCCGATCCCGATGAAACGACGCAGCGCCATCAAGACTGACCTGTTTGCCGACCAGCAGC
>JAQVJE010000259.1 GCA_028695325.1 Gallionellaceae bacterium | reverse complement strand
GAAGGGCGAAGCCCGCCACCCTGCCCCCCGAGCCTCACGGCGGCGAGTGGCCCCCGGCAGGGCCGCCGGAGGCATCTTGCAAACACGATCAAGGCGACAGCCGTTTGACCGCATCCACGAATGACAATCTGAACAGGTGCATGGTCAGGTCGATAGCACCGCCGCCGCCCTGCTCTGCCCGCGTGTCGTACCACTTCGGCCCGGTCGCCAGTAGCTCAACACCGCCGCCACCGATGGACACATTCAGCCGCACCGTGGCCTTGTCCTTCACCGGCACAAAGTCAGGATCACGCTTCCAGTACAGGCCCAGCCGGTCTAGCGTTTCCTGCACCGTCATTGCCCGCAACGAATCCAGCAGCGCGGGCGGAAAGGATCGACGGGCGCGGCTCATGACAGCCACCCGGCGAACTGGACGAGGGGGCCGCCCTGCGGGCGGCTCTCCGCGCCGTTCCGGCGCTGCGCGGCCCGTGGATAACTGCAAGCAGTTACCCACCGTCCTTGCCGGGCTACTCGTTTTATAAATAAAACTGGGCTACTCAAAAACAGGCGCTTCGCGCCGGGCGTAGGCTTCGCCATTAGTAATACGCAGGGACTTTGAACACCCCGGCTTAGTAATACGCAGGGACTTGTCTCACGCATCTGAATCACCCGCAGCGGCCTGTAATACGCAGGGACTTTGAACGCCCTTCCCCGCCTTGAGGTAGCCCGACACGGCACCGACAGACACGCCCATTTGGGCCGCAATTGCCCGCACGCTCAACCCTTGCGCCTTGAGGGCCAGCGCCTGCGCTTGCTTGGCGCTGGCGGCTTCCAGATAGGTTGCACGATCGACAGCCCCAGCGGCCCGTCTGCGGGCCTCGTCGCGCTTCCTGTGGCGCTCTGCGGCCATGTCCCGGCTGATGAGAGTGCGCAGCTTGCGCTGCTCTTCGTCGGTGATGCGGAACAGGGAAATCAACGTGTCATTCTTCGGGGTGTAGAGCGGCGAAAGCTGCTTGCCGCCGAACTCCACCTTTTCCCCGGCTTCGTGGGCCTTCGCCTTGGCGTATAACGTCATAAGCTCGGCGCTGCGGTAGTTCCACCGTGGGTCAAGCTCACGGGCCAGCGCGGCGGCCTCGTGGTACATCTGGCCCGTGTGCGTCGCGCCTGACAGCAGAAGGAAGTTCAGCCGCCAAAACAGGTGCTGCATCCGCTCGCCCTCGGCCACGCCGCCGCGCAGCGCGGCCAGCGTGCGCAAGTCCTCCAGACGATCCCACGCCAGTTGCCGCCCGTTGAGGCTGCGCAGATTGCCGGTTTGGCCGCCCCGCAACAGCTTGAACTGGCGACGGTCGGCGCGGGCCTTGCGGTCGGCCTCGATGTCCCAGCGGGCCACCGGCAGCAGCGCCTCGGCCAGATACTCGAAGTTGTACCGGATCGGCTCGCCGTCCGGGCCTTGCTCAACGTGGATGACGCGGCAAACCTCGCCGCTCTTGCTGTTCACCGTATTGACCAGCCGGAGCACGCGGCTTGCATCCTTCGCCGCTGGATCAGCGCCCAGCCCGGCCAGACGGTCGATCAGGTAACGCTGGCAGGCATTCCAGCGTGGCAGCGCCTGACGCGGCAACGTGCCATCCAGCAGCCACTTTGCTTGCACGCCACGGCCAGAGAAAACGAGGATCGACGGCGGCGGCACGCCTTCGTCGTAGCAGCGGAACATGACAGCGGCGGCCAGTTGCTCGGGGCTGCGCCCCTGCGCCCACGGCTCGCGGTAGGTGTCCAGATCGGCGAACAGCAGCCCGATACGGGCCAGATTGACGACACGGCGGTTTGGCTTGATGAACTCGGCCTGAGACAGCCAGGTATCCCGGCTGTGGTCGAGCATGGAGAGCACCACGGGCATCTGTGACAGCCGGTAACTGTCCTGCTTCTTGCCGCTGCCCTCGCCCGTCGCCATGAGCAACGAGAAAAAGCCCTGCCGGGCTGTGTCGTGATAGCAACCCGCCTCATCGGCTGGGCTGAAAAGTCGTAGCTGTGCCTGTCCCATAACCCTCTTTCCGCTTGTGCGGCAAGAGGTAGGGCGCTACAATGCAGACCATAGTGTGTGTGTCTGGTCGTCTGCATCGGTCACGCCTTCGGGTTCCAAACAGTGCCACCTGCTAGGTTCCCACCTCTTGCCAAGCCCCGCTGCCACGCGGGGCTTTGCTTTTTCATCCTGTTGAACTCCGCTCCTCCTTGGCCGCCAAGGTGCGCGGAATCCATCCTGTTGCATCCGCCGTCCATTGCAGCACCCCATGCTGCCTGAGCACTGCCGCTGCACCATCAAACGAACGAAAGAAGCGGATTCCCCCCCGGTACTGCCCGAGGATGCGCCGCTCGTTCCCGATGTGCAGAACGATGACAATGCCCTGCTCCGTGTTTCGCACCGCTGCCCCGTGGATTTCGTGGGGAGTCGCCGCAGCAAACTCCTTGAACACGGCAGGGGGTAGCACTTGCAACTTCAATGGCTCGATAGACTCAACCATCGCTTTATACCTCACGCCCGGTTTTTCATCAACATTATTCA
>JAQVJE010000258.1 GCA_028695325.1 Gallionellaceae bacterium | reverse complement strand
CGACGCCCTCGCCGCGGAGAAGGCCCGTGCCCAGTCCCTCAAGCAGGTCAGGATGTCCTCGCGCGAGACCGGCGACCTGATCATGATGGGCATCGGCGGCTTCACCCCCCTGGACGGCTTCATGACCCGCGCCGACTGGGAAGGCATCTGCGACGGCTACAAGATGGCCAGCGGCCTGTTCTGGCCCATCCCGGTCACCCTGTCGACCGACGACGAGGACGTCAAGGCCGGCGACGAGATCGCCCTGGTGAGCGAAACCGGCGAGGTCATGGGCACCATGAAGATCTCCGAGAAGTACACCATCGACAAGGCGCACGAGTGCATGCAGGTGTACAAGACCACCGACCTCGAGCACCCTGGCGTCAAGATGGTCATGGCCCAGGGCAAGTACAACCTGGCCGGCCCGGTCAAGGTCCTGTCCACCGGCGGCTTCAAGGAAGAATACGGCGACCAGTTCATGACCCCGGCCGAGACCCGCGCCGCCTTCGAGAAGGCCGGCTGGTCCAAGGTGGCCGCCTTCCAGACCCGCAACCCGATGCACCGCTCGCACGAGTACCTGGCCAAGATCGCCATCGAGACCATGGACGGCGTCCTGGTCCACTCCCTGCTGGGCGCCCTGAAGCCGGGCGACATCCCGGCCGAGGTCCGTTCCGAGGCCATCAGCGTCCTGGTCGAGAACTACTTCGCCCCCAACACCGTGATCCAGGCTGGCTACCCCCTGGACATGCGCTATGCCGGTCCCCGCGAGGCCCTGCTGCACGCCCTGTTCCGCCAGAACTACGGCTGCTCGCACCTGATCGTCGGCCGCGACCACGCCGGCGTGGGCGACTACTACGGCCCCTTCGACGCCCAGAAGATCTTCGACGAGATCCCCAAGGGCTCCCTGGAGACCGTCAACATGAACATCGACTGGACCTTCTGGTGCAAGAAGTGCGGCGGCATGGCCTCCCAGCGCACCTGCCCGCACACCAAGGACGACCGCATCCTGCTGTCCGGCACCAAGGTGCGTGCCATGCTGTCCGAGGGCCAGGATCTGCCGGTCGAGTTCAGCCGTCCCGAGGTCGCCAAGGTACTGCAGAAGTACTATGCCGGCCTGAGCGCCGAGCAGAACGTCAAGGTCGAGTTGAAGGGCCACTCGGCGGCTTAAACCACAAGGGCCGGCCTGCGGGCCGGCCGCATCGTATTTGGAATCCCGGGCCCGCCGGAAGCGGATTCGCGATACGCCCCCGGCCAAGGTGGGGTCCGGAGTCTGAATGGACCGTGTCATGTCTCAATCGATGACGACGCGGATTGTTAGCTAACAAGGAGAGTAAGTAATGCCTACCTATGTTCGTACCGACAAGTGCGACGGCTGCAAGGGTCAGGACAAGACCGCCTGCATGTACATCTGCCCGCACGACCTGATGAAGCTGGACAAGGATGGTTCCGAGACCGGCCACGCCATGCGCGCCTTCAACCAGGAACCCGAGCAGTGCTGGGAGTGCTATTCCTGCGTCAAGATCTGCCCGCAGCAGGCCATCGAAGCCCGCCACTACGCCGACATCGTCCCCCTGGGCGGCTCCGTGCAGCCCCTGCGCGGTTCCGACTCCATCATGTGGACCATCAAGTTCCGCAACGGCACCCTGAAGCGCTTCAAGTTCCCGATCCGCACCACCCCGGAAGGCTCCATCGACTGCTACGGCGGCAAGGCCCAGGCCGACATGGCGAAGATCGCCGACAACGGCTTCTTCAACCACATGGAACAGAACGGCTACCGCGCTGGTAACCCCGCCGAACTGATCCGCAAGTAATCCGGTTAGAGAAAGGTATAAGTAATGGCTGATTTTACTAATCCCGAAGTCGTCCAGGAGGAAGTTGACATCCTCCTGATCGGTGGTGGCATGGCCTGCTGCGGCGCCGCCTACGAGATCGTCCGCTGGGCCGAGGCCGCCAAGGCCGCGACCGGCGTCGACCTGAAGATCAAGCTGGTCGACAAGGCCGCCATGGACCGTTCCGGCGCCGTCGCCCAGGGCCTGTCCGCGATCAACACCTACATCGGCTCCGAGCAGGACCCCGCCGACTACGCCCGCATGGTCTCCAACGACCTGATGGGCATCACCCGCGACGACCTGGCCTATGACCTCGGCCGTCACGTCGACGAGTCCGTGCACCTGTTCGAAGAGTGGGGCCTGCCGATCTGGAAGACCGACCCCGCCACCGGCGAGCGTCACGACGGCGCCCAGGGCATGACCCCGCTGAAGGAAGGCGGCAAGCCCGTGCGTTCCGGCAAGTGGCAGATCATGATCAACGGCGAATCCTACAAGTGGATCGTGGCCGAGGCCGCCAAGAAGGCCCTGGGCATGGACCGCATCCAGGAACGCGTGTTCATCGTCCACCTGATGAACGACAAGAACGACAAGAGCCGCATCGCCGGCGCCGCTGGTTTCTCCACCCGCGACAACAAGATCCACATCTACAAGGCCAAGGCCATCCTGCTGGCCGCCGGTGGCTGCGTGAACATCTTCCGTCCGCGCTCCGTCGGTGAAGGTACCGGCCGTGCCT
>JAQVJE010000257.1 GCA_028695325.1 Gallionellaceae bacterium | reverse complement strand
GCGACATGGCCGAACTCGGCACTGCACTGTTGTTGATGGCGCGCGAGGAGCGCGGTCTGGCCATGGACGGCACCAGCGTAGTGGCCGAAGTGGTGGAGGAGGCGGTCGCCAAGCACCGCCACCTGCTTGGCCACAAGCCGGTGGCGGTAGAGGTCCACACCAACCCCGGTCTCATTCTGGTGGCCGACCGCGGTGTGCTCGACATCCTGGTCAGCAATCTGGTGCGCAACGCCTTCGCCTACACCGCTGCCGGCACCGTCGCGGTGGTTCAGGACGCCCACTCGCTGATCGTCTCCGACACCGGCAAGGGTATCCCCGGCGGTGCGCTGGAGCAGGTCTTCCTGCGCCACTTTCGCGACATGACCGGCGAGGGTGCCGGCATCGGCCTGTCCCTGGTCAAGCGCATTTGCGACCGCTATGGCTGGCGGGTGCGACTGGACAGCGGGGAAGGGCGGGGTACCACGGTGACGGTGACGTTTACCTGATGGGCACGAATGCCCCGGAGACCGGGCGGGGCAGGCGACGCCTGCCTGCTTGCAACGGGCTCTCCAAACGCCTCCTTGGGGCGCCGATTTATTCGCCATGCCCGCGCAGGCGGGCAACAGCCCTTTGATTCAACGAGGTTCCCGCCACAGTCTGCCCTCGAATGGTTTTGTCGGGGGCGGGCGAGACGAAACCCGAATAGATCCGCGTTTCCTTAACCCCCGCCTAATCCCCGCTTAACCGGCCATTAACGCCCCGAAGCGGACACTCCAGACATCGAATCAGGCTGGAGTCCGCCATGTCAGCAAGCCTTACCACTGCCCCGCGCCTGCCGGCCTCGGCCGACTGGTCGCGCCTGCTGCCCTTCCTGCGCTGGCGCGACCGGGTCACCCGGGCCAACGCTCGCGACGACCTGATGGCCGGCCTGACCGGCGCCCTGATCGTGCTGCCCCAGGCGGTGGCCTTTGCCACCATCGCTGGCCTGCCGCCGGAGTTTGGCCTTTACGCCGCCATGGTGCCGGCCATCGTGGCGGCCCTGTTCGGTTCATCCTGGCACCTGGTGTCGGGGCCGACCACGGCGATCTCCATCGCGGTGTTCGCCTCGGTCAGCCCCTATGCCAATCCCGGCTCGCCCGAGTTCATAAGCATGGTGCTGACCCTGACCTTCCTCACCGGGGTGTTCCAGCTCGCCCTCGGCCTGGCCCGCATGGGGGTGCTGGTCAATTTCATCTCGCACACCGTGGTGATCGGCTTCACCGCCGGCGCGGCGATGCTGATCGCCAGCAGCCAGATCAAGAACTTCTTCGGCGTCGACATCCCGCGCGGCACGCCGTTCTTCGACACCCTGGAGCTGTTCGCCCAGCAGCTCGGCCGGATCAATCCCTATGTCCTGGCGGTCGGCCTGGTCACCCTGGCGGTGGGCATCCTGGTCAAGCGCCACCTGCCCAGGCTGCCCTACATGATCGCCGCCATGCTGGCGGGTAGCCTGTTCGCCGCCGGCCTCAACGCCTGGTTCGGCGTGACGACCACCGGCATCCGCGTGGTCGGCGCCCTGCCGGCCGGGCTGCCGCCGCTGTCGGCCCCCGACTTCTCCCTGCATGCCGTGTCGACCATGCTGTTCCCCAGCCTGATCATCACCATGCTGGCCCTGACCGAGGCGGTGTCGATCTCGCGCGCCATCGCCTCGAAGTCGGGCCAGCAGATCGACGGCAACCAGGAGTTCATCGGCCAGGGCCTCTCGAACCTGGTCGGCAGCTTCTTCTCCGGCTATGCCGCGTCCGGCTCGTTCAACCGCAGCGGGGTCAACTACGCCGCCGGGGCGCGCACTCCGCTGGCGGCGGTGTTCGCCTCGCTGTTCCTGGCCGCGATCCTGTTCCTGGTCGCGCCGCTGGCCGCCTGGCTGCCCACTGCCGCCATGGCCGGCATCCTGTTCCTGGTCGCCTGGGGCCTGGTCGACGTCCATCACATCAGGTTGCTGCCGCGCATCAGCCGGCAGGAGACGGCGGTGCTCTGGGTCACCCTGATCGGCACCCTGGTCGATCTGGAGAAGGGCATCTTCATGGGCATCGCCCTGTCGCTGGCGCTCTATCTCTACCGCACCTCGCGCCCGGGCATGGAGGCGGTGGTGCCGGACCCGGACCCGGACAGCTACCACTACGTCGCCGCCGAGGGCCGGGGCGAGTGCCCGCAGATCAAGCTGGTGCGCCTGAACGGCTCCATCTTCTTCGGCGCCGTCGCCCACCTGCAACAGCAGGCCCAGGAGATGATCGAGCAGGAGTCGCTGCGCAAGCACCTGGTGGTGATGGCCAGCGGAATCAACTTCGTCGACCTGGCCGGTGCCGAGTTTTTGGCCGGGGAGGCACGGCGAAGGCGCGAGGCCGGCGGCAGCCTGGCCTTCTACCGGATGAAGGACAGCGTCGCCGACACCTTGCGCCAGGGAGGCTTCATGGCCGAGATCGGCGAGGCCAACCTGTACCCGGCCAAGTCGCGCCCGGCCGAAGCGCTCTATCCCCGGTTGGACCCTGGCGTCTGCGCGACCTGCCCGCACCGCATCTTCCGTG
>JAQVJE010000256.1 GCA_028695325.1 Gallionellaceae bacterium | reverse complement strand
TGTGCCTGACGCTGGTCGCCACACCCCAGGACGTGCTGGAGGCGCACCTCAACCACCTCGCCAGGAAGGCCGTCGGCGAGACCCTGGCCTCGGAGCAGACCCGGCAGGACGTGCAGCAGGCGCGCGGCCTGATCGGCAGCGCGCACAAGCTCTACCGCGGCGCGCTGGCGTTCTACCTGCGCGGCCGCGACCTGGCCCAGCTCGATGCGCGCGGCCTGCAGCTCGTCAACGTGATGCTCAACGCCGGTCTGCAACCGGTACGCGAAGAGGACGAGGTGGCGCCGCTGAACAGCTATCTGCGCTGGCTGCCGTGCGTGTTCGACCCGGCTGCCGACAAGCGCCAGTGGTACACCCAGCTCATGTTCGCGCAGCACGTGGCGAACCTGGCGCCGGTCTGGGGCCGCAGTCAGGGCACGGGGCATCCGGGCATCACGTTCTTCAACCGCGGCGGCGGTCCGATCACCTTCGATCCGTTGAACCGCCTCGACCGGCAGATGAACGCGCACCTGTTCCTGTTCGGTCCCACGGGTTCGGGCAAGAGCGCGACGCTCAACAACATCCTGAACCAGGTGACGGCGATCTATCGGCCGCGCCTGTTCATCGTCGAGGCTGGCAACAGCTTCGGCCTGTTCGGCGACTTCGCGGCACGGTTGGGCCTCACCGTGCATCGGGTGAAGCTCGCGCCCGGCGCGGGCGTCAGTCTGGCGCCGTTCGCCGACGCCTGGCGCCTGGTCGATACGCCGAGCCAGGTACAGACGCTGGACGCCGATGCGCTCGACGAAGACCAGACCGATGCCGGCATGGTCGTGGAAGGCGATGAGCAGCGCGACGTGCTCGGCGAGCTGGAGATCACTGCACGACTGATGATCACCGGCGGCGAGGACAAGGAGGAAGCGCGCATGACGCGCGCCGACCGCAGCCTGATCCGCCAGTGCATTCTCGATGCGGCCCAGCATTGCGTGGCTGACGAACGCACGGTGCTCACGCGCGATGTGCGCGACGCGCTGCGCGAGCGCGCCCGCGACGCCACGCTGCCGGAGATGCGGCGCGCACGGCTGCTGGAGATGGCCGACGCCATGGACATGTTCTGCCAGGGTGTGGACGGCGAGATGTTCGACCGGTCCGGCACACCGTGGCCCGAGGCGGACATCACCATCGTGGACCTGGCCACCTTCGCGCGCGAGGGCTACAACGCCCAACTCTCGATTGCCTACATCTCGCTCATCAACACCGTCAACAACATCGCCGAGCGCGACCAGTTCCTGGGCCGCCCGATCATCAACGTGACGGACGAAGGCCACATCATCACGAAGAACCCACTGCTCGCGCCCTACGTGGTCAAGATCACCAAGATGTGGCGCAAGCTCGGCGCCTGGTTCTGGCTCGCCACGCAGAACCTGGACGACTTGCCGAAAGCGGCCGAGCCCATGCTCAACATGATCGAGTGGTGGATCTGCCTGTCGATGCCGCCCGATGAAGTCGAGAAGATCGCGCGCTTCCGCGAACTCAACGCTTCGCAGAAGGCGCTGATGCTCTCGGCCCGCAAGGAGGCCGGCAAGTTCAGCGAGGGCGTCATCCTGTCCAAGTCGATGGAAGTGCTGTTCCGCGCCGTGCCGCCCAGCCTCTACCTGGCGATGGCGATGACCGAGCCCGAGGAGAAGGCCGAACGCTTCCAGTTGATGCAGCAGCACGGCATCAGCGAGCTGGATGCCGCCTTCCGCGTGGCCGAGAAGATCGACCGTGCGCGGGGCATCGAACCCCTGGCGCTGGACACGCTGGCCTGACGGGAGCGACACGATGCGCCTGCCTTCCTTCGCCCGCCGTCATCCCTGGATCGGTCTACTGATCGTGGCGACGATTGCGATGGCCTCGTGGATGCTGCTGCGCGCGCCGCATCCGGCAACCGAGTCGATGCCCCTGGCCGCCGCCGGGTCCGAAGCGCCGAAACCGGCCGGCCCGCCCTGGCTGTATGGCCGTGCCGATGCGCGCTTCACGGTGGTCGGGTACGCCGACCTGGAGTGTCCGTACTGCCGGGCCTACTTCCCCGCGCTCAAGCGCTGGATCGACGCCCATCCCGAGGTGAACTGGCAGTGGCACCACCTGCCGCTGTCCATGCACGAGCCGGCCGCGACTGCCGAGGCACGCCTGGCCGAGTGCGCGGGCGAGACGGGCGGACATGCCACGTTCTGGCAGGCCGTGGCGTGGCTCTACGCGAACACCCGCGGCGACGGCCAGGGCCTGCCGGAGGGCCTGCGCTATCCCGACCTCACGCCAGCCATGCAGGGTTGTCTCGACAGCGAGCGCCCCGATGCCGTCATCCGTGCCCAGGCGGTGGAAGCAGCACAGCAGGGCATCGCGGCCACGCCGGCCTTGCAACTGCGCGACCGCGAGTCCGGCAAGACCCTCCTGCTGCACGGCCCCGTCGAAGGCGATGCCTTGCTGTCGGCCATCGACCTGCTCGCCGCCGGCAGCACGACCGCAGCCGAACCCGCCCATTCCCCAGACATGCCCGCCGGCGTCGCCGGTGACATGCCCAGGTAGCCAT
>JAQVJE010000077.1 GCA_028695325.1 Gallionellaceae bacterium | reverse complement strand
AGGCTTTTTTCTTGCGTTCGCGCTGACTGTTTTTGGGGCTGTTTTGGGCGGCTTGGTCAGCATTTTCGGGGGCGAACATTCACCAGAGATAAAACTGTTGCTGCCAGGCCAGGAGTGGCAATGCGGCGGCCAGGCCGACACCGGCGCCGGCCGGCCAGCGGGCCAGGCGCCAGGCCAGGGTGACGGTCCAAAATGCGGCCAGGCCAAGCAGGGCCAGGCGGACGGGATGGGCCCAGGCCAGGACGATGCCCTCACTGAACAGCTGGCCGGTGGTGAGCAGGGACAGACCGACGAACACGCTGGCGCCGGCGAACGGGATCAGGGCCATGGCCAGGCGGGTCCAGTGTGTTCCGCTCAGGGCCGCGGCGGCGCGCAGGCAGAGCCAGATCCAGCCGCCCGAGACCAGGGTGGTGGCGCCGATATAGGCCAGCAGCATGCCGCCGTCGAGCCAGGTGAAGGCATCGTTCAACTCCGGGTAGTCGGTGAACAGCCACCAATGGCCGGCTGCATCCAGCGGCCACCAGATCTCCCGTTCGATCAGCCACTCGGCGGCCCTCTGCTTGGCGGCAACGAACCAGGGCGACGCCGACCACTGGAAGGCGCCCAGGGCGACGCCGAGCATGCCGAAGACCAGCAGGCGGGCGGACCACACCTCCTGCTCCCCTCCTCCCACCGCGGGGGATGGACCGGCGGAGAGGGGGTAAAGGGAAAGGATTTCCTTCTCCGGCGACCGCCATGCCAGCGCCACCGCGCCGCGTTGGCCGGCGCAGCGGCCGCACATGTGGCAGTTGGATGCCGACTGCATGCGGCGGATGTCAACCAGAGGGGCGCAGTTCACCGGCTGGCTCTTCATGTGCGGTCCATCCCAAGCCACCCGGTCGACGGCGAAATGCACCGGCGCCAGCTTGGCGAGCAGCCCGAACACCCCCGTCACCGGGCACAGGTAGCGACACCACACCCGCTTGTTGCGACCATACAGCAGGCCGACCACGACGGCGGCGACGGTGGAACCACCCAGGATCAGCAGGGCCGGCTTGGGGTATTCGTAGACGCTGGTCATTTGTCCGAACACTGTCGTCAGGACGAAGGCGACGAAGGGCCAGCCGGCCCATTTCAGCCAGGCCGGGATGTGGCGATTCAGGCTCCAGCGCGCGGCGAACTCGGACAGCGCGCCCTCCGGACAGAACAGGCCGCACCATGTCCGGCCCAGGGTCATCACCGAGACGATGACGAAGGGCCACCAGAGGCCCCAGAACAGGAACTGAGCGAAACGGGTGAGGTTGTCGAGAATATGGTCCGCCTCACCGGGCAGGGGCAGGAAGGCCGGCACCGCCACCACCACGGCGTAGAACAGAACCACTGCCCATTGCAGGCCGAGGACGAGGCCGCGCTGGCGACGTAGCCAGAGGCCCAGCCGGGCGAGGGTTTGCTCCCTCCCTCCCTGGGGGAGGGCCGGGGTGAGGGAACACGGGTTGGTCCATGCTACCGTTGCTCCCTCTCCCCTAGCCGCTCCCCTGGCGGGGGAGGAGAAATTGCTGCCGCTCATCCCTTCCCTCCCGCCGGCCGCGCCCGCAACACCCACACTAAGGCCAACGTCCACCACGCCGCCAGGGCCAGGTAGCTCATGCCGGTGGGCATATTGCGCCAGCCGGTGAAGGCGGCCAGGAGACCGCCGGCGCGGCCGCCGTCGTAGATAAGGCCGCTGGCGTCCCAGAGCGGGTCGGCCAGGGTGGGCAAGGCCTCCAGGCCGATCAGCTTGTCGGTACCGTCCACCAGGAGCGCCCCGCTCAGGAGCAGGAGCATGACCTCGGTGAGGCGGAAGAACAGCCGCCAGGAGAACCAGCGCGCGCCGCGCACCAGCAGGCCGTAGGCGGCCAGGGCGAGGAGAAAGCCGAGAGTGCCGCCGGCCAGCAGGTCGGCGGCGGAGTCATTGCCGGCGGCGCCGTAGAGGAAGATCACCGTTTCCGCCCCATCACGGCCTACCGCGATGGCGGCGAGTAGCGCCGCCGGTCCAGTGGGCGCGCTTGGCGGCGGCGCTCATGCCGGCCTCCAGCTCGCGTTTCAAGCCGGCGCCGTGGCGGCGCATCCAGGCCACCATCTGGAAGATGAGCAGGGCGGCCACCAGCGGCATGACGGCCTGGAACCACTCCAGGGTCATGTCGTCGGCCCAGGCCGAGAGGCCCAGCAGGGTGAGGGCGAGCAGGACGGCGAGGCCGAGGCCGGCGCCGCCCCACAGCCAGGCGAAGGCGCGCCGGTGCTGGCCATCCACCAGTTGCGCCGAGACCCAGCCGTGCAGGATGCCGATGACCAGCATGGCCTCGATGGTTTCGCGCCAGACGATGAAGATCGCGTTGATCATGGATTACCCCTTCTCCCCAACCCCTCCGTGGCCCCTTGGGCCATCCCACGCTCCGCTCGGGACCGCGACTCCATCGCATCCTGCGCCCTTCGGGCTGGTCCCACGAGGGGGGGCATTCGCAGAAATTTCGACCCGGCTATCGGCCAGGCGGGTGAGCGCCGCCGCGAAGCTGGCGACGCCGGAACTCTTGACCAGCACGCAGGGTTTGCCGGCCTGCTTGCAGTGCTTCTTGAGCTGGTAATAGGCCAGGTGGCCGACGCAGTCGGTCGGGCAGATCACCGCGTCGGAGGCGGCCAACAGGTCGGGCAGGCGCGACAGAGCCTCCTCGCGGCCGCCGTCGTGGTGGATCAGGCGCACGCCCAGCCGCTCCGCCAGTTGCCGGTACTGTGGTAGGAGCGGGGTGCGGCCGCCGACGCAGAGCACGCAACGGCCGGCGAGCCGACTCGGGCAGGTGGCGCAGTCGCCGGCGCAGGCGGGCGCTTTGGCTGTCTCGTCGAGCCAGAGGCGCTCCAGGGCGTCGCGCTCGGCCCGTGCCTCGTCGCGTTCCTGAACCAGGCGGGCGTTGTCCGCCGCTAGTTCGTCGGCACGGCCGGCCTGGCCGCGCAGACGCCCAACCTCGTCGGCTAGGGCCAGCAGGCGCCGGCCCATGCTGATCATGGCGACGCCGGATTCCAGCTCGGCCAGGCGGGCGCGCAGGGGGCTGTCGGCCTCGGCGCGCTGCGTGGCCTCTGCCGCCGCCCGTTCCACGGCGCGGATGCGCTCGGCCGCCTCGGCCCGTTCCCGGGCCTGGCGCGCGGCCACGCGGCCGGCCTGAGCCTTGGCCTCGGCCAGCTCGCGCTGCAGCCATTCCAGGCGGCGGAGGTAGGCGGCCCTGCCGGCGCCGACCTGGTGCGAGAGCATGTGCAGATCGGCGTAGACCGCCTGCCGGGTTGCCTTGGTGGCGGTCTTGTGGGTCAGCGCGGCCCAGACCGCGCCGGCCACCTTACCGCGCTCAAGGTGTTCCTGCCACAGCGCCAGCACCTCGGTAGCGGCCTTGGCCTGGTCGAAACGGCGGACCTGGAGGGCGTACTTGCGCTCCAGCTGTTTCTGCATTAGCTCGGCGGCGGGGTTGCGGTCCAGGCTCAGGGACACCGCCTCCAGGTGCAGGTCGTAGGGTTCGAAGCGCCGGCCGTCGTAACCGGTCTTGCGCACGAGCTTCTTCAACTCGTCGAGGTCGAAACACGTGCCGACCACCGGGCAGTGGAATTTCTCCTCCAGTTCCCATAGTTTCAGCCGGCGCGCCGGTTGTCTTCCTCCCCCTTGAGGGGGGAAGGCCGGGGGGAGTGTGGAGGCGGTGACGCTAACCGTATCACCTCCCTCACTCACCCCCTGCTCCTCTGTGGACCCCTGTCCCATTCCTCGCTCCGTGACGTACCGCAACTGCGTTGCGTCCTGCGTCCTATGGGCTGTTCCCCTCGATGTAGTGGGGAGAAAGATGTGGCGCTCACACATGGCGACCCCTCCCTTGCCCGGCCTCCAGCGCCTCGCTCATGCGCCCGCACAGGCAGCGGGTGTCGCCGTCCACATCGGGCAGGTCGGCGATCTGGTCGAGCAGGTGGGCGGCGACGTGGGCGGAATGGGCGCAGCCGGTGAGCTGGTAGCGCATGAGGTGGTCGAGTGCGCCGGCGAGCAGGGACTGGGTCATGGTCTTACCTCCCATCAGGCTATCGGGCGACGATGCGGCCATCGTTCCGGATCACGATCTTGAAACGCTGCCCGGCGGGGACGTCCAGGACGGCCGGCGTCAGCCGCCCGTCCTTGGCCACCAGGGTGTAGATGGGCAGGTCGGCCAGGGGTGGGTCGGCCAGGGCGAACAGCAGGATGGCAATGCAGGTTGGTTTCATCAGCTTGTCCTTGCTCGTCACGATGGCCTACATGGAGGGTGTCATCCATGCCGGTCAGCACATCAGAATGTCAGGCTCGCCCGCACGCCGACCACGCTGGCATTGGCGTTCGCCTTGTCGGCGGCCGGACGGCTGATGTACTGGTAGTTCGGCGTCAGCACCAGGCCGGGCATGGCCTGCCAGTTGTAATAGATCTCAACGGTCTGCTCGGCATCGGCGGGGCTGACCAGGCTGGCCTTGTAGGCCCCCGAGGCGGATAGGTGGGCCACGGCCACGCCCAAGCTATCGGCGGCACGGCCCCAGTAGCTGCCGGAGAAGCCGGCGCCCAGGGTGATCGCACGGTCGTACATCGGGCTGCCCGAGATGGAATGGCCGTAGCGGCCCCACAACGTCATGCCATCGCTGACCCGCTGGTCGACCGAGACGCCCCAGCCTGACCGGCTTTCCTCAGTGCCGTCGTACACGCTGCCGCGGCCAGTGTGCCAGCCGTACAGGCGATAGTGGCCTTCCAGTCCGCCGAAGAATTTTTGCGTGGTGTCGAACTGGACGATCTGGAACGGCTTGCCGAAGCTGTCGATGAATGAGGCGCCGCCGCCGGTGGCAAACAGGCCATAAGACAGACCCCAGGTGACCGGCGCCTCGGCCTCGTTGACGTAGGCCAGGCGCAGGCCGGGGGTGAAGCCGTAAGAATCGAACACCGCCCCGCCGCCGGCATCCAGCAGCGGGTTGTGGACGAAGTTGAGGTTGAGGTATCTGGCGGTCTCGTCGTCGGAGGCGTCGTTGCCGTCGAAGAAACCGTAGGGGTCGATCTTGCCGAAGGTAAGTTCGAGGTGCTCCTTCGAGTCGTCCTTGAAGCCGTCGAGCGGCAGCGGCACGTCGAGCTGGTACCAGGCCTGGGCCAGGATGGCATGGGCATTCGACGAATCGGGGTGGCCGGTATCGAAGGCGGTGGCGTTGACCGGCGCGCCGCCCGGGATGTCAAGGCCGCCGCCCTGGCCGACGCGGAAGTGGAAGAAAAACTGGCCTTCGGCGTTGCCCACCTCGCCGCCGGGCAGGCCCACCTCGACGTCACTGCGCCAGGACAGCTGGGACTTACCGCCGGTCGCCGTCTTGTCGGCGTGCTGGGCCACCACGGTCAGGCCGCCGCTGGCGCTGATGCCGTCCACCACCTCGGCCAGGCGGCCGGCCGACCCGAGACGGCCGATGTCGGCCTCCATCGCCTTCAGGCGGGTGGCGAGCTCCGGCTCGTTCTGGGACAGGCGTTCACTGCCCAAGGCGGCCTCCAGCTCGGCGTTGCGCGCTTCCAGCTTGGCCAGGCGCGCCTGCATCTGTTGTAGCACCTGGGCGAGATTGGCCGGCACTTCGGCGGCCCCGGCCGGCAGGCCGTAGGTCAGCGCCATGGCCAGGATCAGGGGGTTTACTACCCGCATCTCAATATCCCCCGCGTTTGCCAATGCCGGCGTAGGCGAAGTCCCACTCCACGTCGAAGGCCTTGAACCAGGGCCGCACGCCGGTCAGGCGGTCGGTGTGGCGATGGAAATGGTGGCCCATGTGGTTGCCGGGATCGTCGGGGGGCAGGATGGTGAACTTGACGTGGTACTTGCCCGGCCCCATCAGCTTGACGTTGTCGCCGTAGTGGGGGCCGTCGGAGGCGACCATGGGCAGGAAGTCGCCCTGGATGCAGCCGCCGCCCTGCTTGCAGACCTCGTACTTGACCATCAGGTAGGGCATCCAGTCGCCCTCGGCGAAGCCGTTGGGGTTGTTGCCCAGGGCCCGGATGTCGGCCTCCAGGTGTATGTCGGCCTGGGCGGCCGGCAGCATCTTGTGGCCCATGACCGATTCCATCTCCACGGGTTGCAGGTAGACGCCGGCTACTTCCATTCCGTTGCGCTGCTGCGGGATGCCGATGGGGTGCTCCACGGCCAGAACGGGTTGGGCGGCGGCCAGGGCGATGGCCAGGCCGGACAGCAGGTGCGTAGCACGCATTGGGCACTCCTTTTCCAATAGGACCAAAATATGTTTTTCTGGCTGGCTACCGGGGCGGGAGCGCCCGTTGGCTGGCTGGGATCCGACCCTTTACTTGGTCAGGATCAGCTTGTCGTTGCGGGTCAGGCGCAATTCATAGCGCTCGCCCTTGTGCTCGATCACCACCACGTGCATCTCGCCCAACAATTCCATTGCCGAAATGGCCTTTACCGCCTTGTACTGCGCGGCTTGTCGGGTGTATTGGGATGGCTTGGCGATGTCGTTCATGTTTCCATGATAACGAGAACAATTCCTATTGGCAATCGTATTGCGAACAATTCTCATCTCTGTTGTAATGTGTGCACATTACGCTACGTTCTGGAGAACACCATGATGAAAACCGCTTTGCTTGTCCTGGCCCTGCTTGCCCAGATCGGGGCTGCCTCAGCCGCCGAGGTAGTGGTCTATTCGGCCCGCAACGAGCAGCTGATCAAGCCCCTGTTCGACGCCTACACTAGACAGACCGGCGTCGCCGTCAAGTTCGTCACCGACAAGGAAGGCCCGCTCATGGCGCGCCTCAAGGCCGAGGGCAGGAACACCCCGGCCGACCTGTTCATGACCGTGGACGCCGGCAACCTCTGGCAGGCCGCCGAGGAGGGCCTGCTCAAGCCGGTGGAGTCCAAGGCCATGAAGGCCAACATCCCGGCCCACCTGCGCGACCCCGGCAATGAATGGTTTGGCCTTTCCGTGCGCGCCCGTACCCTGGTCTACAACCCCAACCGGGTGAAGCCGGGCGAGTTGGCCAGCTATGAGGACCTGGCCAGCCCGAAGTGGAAAAAACGGCTGTGCCTGCGCACCTCCAAGAAGGTCTACAACCAGTCCCTGGTGGCGACCCTGATCGGCGAATACGGCGAGGACAAGGCCGAGGCCATGGTGAAGGGCTGGGTCGCCAACCTCGCCGCCGAGCCCTTCCCGGACGACACCAAGGCCATGGAGGCGGTGGCCGCCGGGCTGTGCGATGTCACCGTGGTGAACACTTATTACTATGGCCGCCTGATGGAGAAAAAGCCCAATCTGCCCCTGGCCATCTTCTGGCCGAACCAGGCCCTCAAGGGCAACACCGGCGTGCACGTCAACGTCTCCGGCGCCGGCGTCACCCGTCATGCCAAGCATGCGGCCGACGCCGTCAAGCTGCTGGAATGGCTGTCCTCCGACAAGGCGCAGAACCTATATGCCGACGTCAACATGGAGTACCCGGCGAATCCGAAGGTCAAGCCCGACCCGGCGGTGGCGGCCTGGGGCAGCTTCAAGCCCAACCTGATCAACGTCGCCGAGGCCGGCCGGCTGCAGGCCAAGGCGGTCATGCTGATGGACCGGGCCGGCTACAAGTGACCTTCAAGGCCGCGTCCTGGCTGACGGCGCTAGCCATCGCCCTGATCACCGCCATCCCGGTGGCGGTGGTCCTGCTCTCCCTGCTCCACCCCGACCAGGCGGTCTGGGACCACCTCTGGCAATACGTCCTGCCGGAATTGCTGGTCAACACCTTCTGGCTGGTGCTCGGCGTCGGCCTTGGCGTTAGCCTGCTCGGGGTGTCGCTGGCCTGGCTGACGGCGGCCTGCGACTATCCCGGCCGGCGCTTCTTCTCCTGGGCGTTGCTGTTGCCTTTGGCCTTGCCCGCCTACGTCACCGCCTTCGTCTGGCTGGGCCTGTTTGATTTCACCGGCACTTTCACGACCTTCCTGCGCAATCACTGGGGCATCGCCCAGGTGCCCCAGGTCCGCTCCCGGGCCGGCGTCATCCTGGTGATGACCCTGGCCCTCTATCCCTATGTCTACCTGACCGCCCGTGCCGCCTTCCAGGGCCAGGGCCGACGCCTCATGGAGGCGGCCCAGTCGCTCGGCCAGGGCCGCATGCGGGCCTTCTTCAGCGTCGCCCTGCCGATGGCGCGACCGGGCATCATGGCCGGGCTGATGCTCGCCCTGATGGAGACCCTGGCCGATTTCGGCACCGTGGCGGTGTTCAACTACAACACCTTCACCACGGCGATCTACAAGTCCTGGTTCTCGCTCTTCTCGCTGCCGGCGGCCGGCCAGCTGGCCTCATTCCTGGCCTTCTTCGTGTTCGTCGCCGTGCTTCTGGAGCAGCAGTTGCGCGCCCGGCGGAGCTACGCCGCCTCGGCCAAGTCGGCCTCCAGCAGCCCGCGCATCGGCCTGCGCGGCATCCCGGCCGGGCTGGCCGTGTTCTGGTCGAGCCTGATCTTCCTGATCGCCTTCGCCCTGCCCTTCTGGCAGATACTGGACTGGTCGGCAAGCGTGTTCGAGACCGATTTCGACGCCCGCTACATCGAATTCGCCTGGCGCTCATTGCTGCTCGCCGGCCTGGGCGCGCTGCTGGTGGCGGCGCTGGCTCTGGCACTCGGCTATGCCCAGCGCCTGGCCCGAACCACCGCCATGAACGTCACCGCACGCTTGGCCACCATCGGCTACGCGTTGCCCGGCGCGGTTCTGGCGGTGGGCATCTACATCCCGGTGGCCTGGCTGGACAACCAGTTGATCGACACCTTCGCCCTCGACGGCCAGGTGCTCGGCGGCACCCTGCTGGTCATGCTGCTGGCCTACTGCGCCCGCTTCCTCGCGGTGAGCCATGGTCCGATCGAGTCCGGTCTCGGCCGCATCGGCCGTTCCATCGACGAGGCCGCGCTGAGCCTCGGCGTGACCGGTGCGAAACGGCTCTGGCGGGTGCACCTTCCCATGCTGCGGGTACCGCTGCTGACCGCCCTGGCGCTCACCTTCGTCGACATCATGAAGGAACTGCCGATCACCCTGATGACCCGGCCGTTCGGCTGGGACACCCTGGCCGTGCGGGTGTTCGAGATGACCTCGGAAGGCGAATGGGAGCGGGCCGCCCTGCCCGCCGCCGCCATCGCCATCGTCGGGTTGCTGCCTGTCGTCTATCTGATCAGGAAGACCGATGCTCACGCTTGAAAATCTCGCCCACGCCTATGGCAGGAAGACCGTGCTCGGGGACATCTCGCTGCGCCTCGACCCCGGCCAGATCGGCTGCCTGCTCGGCCCCTCCGGCTGCGGCAAGACCACCGCCCTGCGCCTGATCGCCGGCTTCGAGCAACCTGACAAGGGCACCATCTGCCTCCAGGATGTCTGCGTCGCCGGCCCCGGCATCGCCCTGCCGGCCGAGAAACGCCGGGTCGGCCTGGTGTTCCAGGACTATGCCCTGTTCCCGCATCTGAATGTCGGCGACAACATCGGCTTCGGCCTCGGCCACCTGACCCCCACCGAACGCCAGAAACGGGTGGCGGAAATGCTCGGCCTGGTCGGCCTGGCTGGCGAGGCAAGGGCTTGGCCGCACCAACTCTCCGGCGGCCAGCAGCAGCGCGTCGCCCTGGCCCGCGCCCTGGCGCCCAGGCCACGCCTCCTGCTCCTCGACGAGCCCTTCTCCAACCTGGACGTCGACCTGCGCGAGCGCCTGTCCCTGGAGGTGCGCGACATCCTCAAGCACGAGGGCATCACCGCCCTGCTGGTCACCCACGACCAGCACGAGGCCTTCGCCATGGCCGACGCGGTCGGCGTGATGAACGAGGGCCGGATCCAGCAATGGGACACCCCCTACAACCTCTATCACCGGCCCCGGAACCGCTTCGTCGCCGACTTCATCGGCCAGGGCGTGCTCCTGCCCGGCACGGTGCGCGGCAGCCACAAGGTGGAGATCGAACTGGGCCTGCTGGAGGGCGTCAGCCCGGCCGAGTGCGACGGCGACAGTTGCCTGGTCTATGGCGAGGGCGCGGCTGTGGAGGTGCTGATCCGTCCGGACGACATCCAGCACGACGATGACAGTCCATTGCTCGCCGAGGTGGAACGGCGCGCCTTCCGCGGCGCCGAGTTCGTCTACACCCTGAAGCTCGCCAGCGGCACGCGGTTGCTCGCCCTGGTGCCCTCGCACCACAACCACGCCATCGGCGAGCGGATCGGCATCCGCCTGGCGGTGGACCATGTGGTGGCGTTCCGGGCCTGAGCAGTTGACCGAAGGGCATCGCGAAGCCCCATTCATTCCGGCGCAAGCGGGAACGCATGCGCACAACCTAGGGAAACGCTGATTTATTCTGGTTTCGTCGTTCCCGCGCAGGCGGGAACCCAGTTGAATCAATGGACTGGATGCCCGCCTGCGCGGGCATGACGAATAAATCAGCGGCAACCTGGCTGCATCGTTCGCGAAGGGGACCGATATGGCCGGGCTACCGCGGCGGATGGCTAAGGCCGCCGTCGCCAATCTTTCCTCGCAATACGACTTTCCTGATCACTGACCAGCAAGAAGTAGATTAGGCCCGCGAGACCTTGTAGCGGCCTTTCGGGTGACATCGGACGTCATGTCAAGCGGGCTACTATGCGGCCCAAGCGGTCAGTCGAGGCCCGGGGGTCGGCGCAGGCGCCCCGCTGTCGGCACGCCGCGGAACGGCACCTAGCGGATACAATGGCCTTTTTTGCCGACTCCAGACTGCAACATGGCCCAGTACGTAATGTCCATGCTCCGCGTGAGCAAGATCGTTCCCCCGAAACGCCAGATCATCAAGGACATCTC
>JAQVJE010000076.1:4278-10847 GCA_028695325.1 Gallionellaceae bacterium | reverse complement strand
CATGACGGCGAGGTCACCTTCGACGACCTGATCAAGGGGCCGATCACCGTGGCCAACAGCGAGCTCGACGACCTGGTGATCATGCGCGGCGACGGCGTGCCCACCTACAACTTCGGCGTCGTCATCGACGACTGGGACATGGGTATCACCCATGTCATCCGGGGCGACGACCACGTCAACAACACACCGCGCCAGGTCAACATACTGCGTGCCCTGGGCGCGCCGGTGCCCCACTACGCCCACGTGCCGATGATCCTCGGCCATGATGGCGAGCGCCTGTCGAAGCGGCACGGCGCCGTGTCGGTGCTGCAGTACCAGGAGGACGGCTACCTGCCCGAGGCGCTGATGAACTACCTCGCCCGCCTGGGCTGGGGCCATGGCGACGCCGAGAAATTCTCTGCCGCCGAGTTCATCGACTGGTTCGACCTCGCCGGGGTGAGCCACGCCGCCGCCCGCTTCAACCAGGAGAAGCTGGCCTGGCTGAACCAGCAGTACCTCAAGGAGACCGACGACGCCCGCCTGGCCGACCTGGTGCGGCCCTTCCTGGCCAAGCAGTCGATCGACCCGGCCGGCGGCCCCGACCTGGCCGGCCTGATGCCGCTGCTGAAGGAACGCGTCGCGACTGTCGAGGAACTGGCCGACGCCGCCCACATCTTCTACCGCCACGCCCTGCCCGCCGAGGATGAGATCAAGGCCAGGCTGGAGGCGGCCGCCGTGCCGGCCTTCGAACAGTTGCGCGCCGCCCTCGCCGAGGTGGCCTGGGAGGCGGGGGCGCTGAACCAGCTGTTCAAGGACACCGCCAAGGCCTGCGGCCTCAAGATGGGCCAGATCGGCATCCCGCTGCGCCTCGTCCTGTTCGGCACCGCGCAGACGCCGTCCATCGACGCCACCCTGGCCCTGCTCGGCCGCGCGGAGACCCTGCGCCGCTTCGACGCCGCCTGGCCCATGGCGCGCGGCGCCATCTGAGCCTTCGCCAGCCATGATGAAGCTGATCGCCACGCTGACCAGCCCGTTCGCGCGCAAGGTGCGCGTCTTCGCCGCCGAGAAGCACATCGAATACGAACTGGAGATCGACCCGCCCTGGCAGGACGGCACCCATGTGCCGGACTACAACCCGCTCGGCAAGGTGCCGGTCTGGGTGCTGGAGGACGGCAAGACCCTGTTCGACTCGCGGGTGATCGTGGAATACCTGGACAGCATCAGCCCGGTCGGCCGCCTGATCCCCTCCGACCCGCGCGCCCGCATCGCGGCCCGGCGCGGCGAGGCCCTGGCCGACGGCATCTGCGACGCCGCCGTGCTGGTCTTCTGCGAGCGCCAGCGCCCGCCGGCGCAGCAGAGCCCGGAATGGATCGCACGCCAGTTGGGCAAGGTGGAGGCCGGCCTGGCCACCCTGAGCGCGGACCTCGGCATGAACGACTGGCTGGCGGGCGACGCCTACAGCCTGGCCGACATCGCCGCCGGCTGCGCGCTCGGCTATCTGGACTTCCGCTTCCCCGAGATCGACTGGCGGCGTTCCCAGCCCCACCTGTCGGAGTTCTACGACCGCATCATGCAGCGCCCGACCTTCCGGGACACCGCGCCGGCGGCCTGATCGGCTAGCGGATCACCCCGCCCCCCAGGCAGGTCTCGCCGTCGTAGAGCACCACGGACTGGCCCGGCGTGACCGCCCATTGCGGCTCGTCGAACACCAGCTCCAGCCGGCCGTCGGCAAGGCCCTCGATCATGCAGGCGGCATCCTCCTGGCGGTAGCGGGTCTTGGCGCCGTAGCGGCGGCCCGGTTCGGGCGCGGGGCCTACCCAGCTCAGGTCGTCGGCCGTCAGGCGGTGGGTCAGCAGCAAGGGGTGCGCATGGCCCTGCACGACGATCAGCTCGTTTTTCGCCATGTCCTTGCCGGCGACGAACCAGGGTGCGCCCTCCTCCGCCCCCTTCACGCCACCGATACCGAGGCCCTGGCGCTGGCCCAGGGTGTAGTACATCAGGCCCTGATGCTGGCCGACGACGCGACCCTCGGGGGTGCGCATGACGCCGGGCTGGATCGGCATGAAGCGTTGCAGGAACTCGCGGAACGGCCGCTCGCCGATGAAGCAGATGCCGGTGCTGTCCTTCTTGGCCGCCACCGACAACCCGGCCTGGCGGGCTAGTTCGCGCACCTGCGGCTTCTCCAGGCCGCCGAGGGGGAACAGGGCCTTCTCGATCTGCCGCTGGTTGAGGCGGTAGAGGAAGTAGCTCTGGTCCTTGTTGGCGTCCACGGCCTTGAGCAGCCGGCGCTGCGGAAAGGTACCATCCAGGCGGGCGTAGTGGCCGGTGGCGATGTGCTCGGCGTGAAGGCTCAGGGCATGGTCGAGGAAGGCCTTGAACTTGATCTCGGCGTTGCACAGCACGTCCGGGTTGGGCGTGCGGCCGGCGCGGTACTCGGCCAGGAAATAGGCGAACACGCGGTCCTGGTATTCGCGGCTGAAGTTGACCAGTTCGACCTCGATGCCCAGCACCTCGGCGACGGCGAGCACATCGCGGTAGTCCTGGGCGATGGGGCAGTCATCCTCGAGGTCGTCGGCCTCCCAGTTCTTCATGAACACACCGACCACGTCATGGCCCTGCTGCTTCAGGAGCAGGGCGGTGACGGCGGAGTCGACGCCGCCCGACAGGCCGACGACGATGCGGCTCACTGCAGGAGGGGGAATTCGTTGATCAGGTCGAGCGGGAAGCGACGGCCGGACAGGTAGTCGGCCACGCACTGGTCGACGAACGGGCTGCGATGGCGCATGCGCGACTCACTGATCTCCTCGGGGGTCATCCAGACTGCGCGCAGGATGCCGACATCGAGCGGCGCGCCCGGATCGAAACCGGTCACCGCGCCGGTGAAGGCGAAGCGCAGGTAGGTGCGGTCCTTGGTCGGATGGCGCCAGTGGTAGATGCCCAGCAGGGCCTCGGGCTCGAAGTGGTGTGCGGTCTCCTCGAACATCTCGCGCCGCGCCGCCGCCAGGAGGGACTCTCCCTCCTCCAGGTGACCGGCCGGCTGGTTGAACAGGATGCCGCAGTCGGTCTGCTCCTCGACCAGCAGGAAACGGCCGTCGCGCTCCACCACGGCAGCCACCACCACGTGCGGTTTCCAGATTGTCGTGTCGCTCATACCGGCTTGCCCCACAGATCATAGTCATCCGAGCGGGTGATTTTAACTCTTACTAGGTCGCCCGGCTGCAGGCCCTTGCCCTGGGCGATGTGGACCACGCCGTCGATCTCCGGCGCGTCGGCGTAGGTGCGGGCGACGGCGCGGCCGCCGACCGCCTCGTCGACCAGCACGGTCATCTCGCTGCCCAGGCGCCGCCTGAGCTTGGCGGCGCTGATGTCGGCGGCGACGTCCATGAAGCGGGCCAGGCGGTCCTGCTTGATGTCCTCGTCCACCGGGTCGGGCAGGGCGTTGGCGGCCGCGCCCTCCACCGGGGAATAGGCGAAGGCGCCGACGCGGTCGAGCTGGGCCGCCTCCAGGAAGTCGAGGAGGTCGTCGAAGTCGTCCTCGGTCTCGCCCGGGAAGCCAACGATGAAGGTGCTGCGGATGGCGATGTCGGGACAGATCTCGCGCCACTTTTCGATCCGGCGCAGGGTGTGCTCGATGTCGCCGGGCCGCTTCATGGCCTTGAGGATGCGCGGGCTGGCGTGCTGGAATGGCACGTCGAGATAGGGCAGCACCTTGCCCGCGGCCATCATGGGGATGACGTCGTCGACGCTGGGATAGGGATAGACATAGTGCAGGCGCACCCAGACCCCGAGCCTGGCCAGTTCCTCCACCAGTTCCTTCATCCGGGTCTTCACCGGGCGGCCGTTGTGGAAGCCGGTGCGGTACTTGAGGTCGACGCCGTAGGCGGAGGTATCCTGGGAGATGATCAGGAGTTCCTTCACGCCTGCCTTGGCCAGGGTCTCCGCCTCTGAGAGCACCTCGCCGATCGGCCGCGACACCAGGTCGCCGCGCAGGCTGGGGATGATGCAGAAGGTGCAGCGGTGGTTGCAGCCCTCGGATATCTTCAGCCAGGCGTAGTGCCGCGGCGTCAGCTTGAGGCCGCCGGGCGGGATGAGGTCGGTGTAGGGGTCGTGCGGCCGGGCCAGGTGCTCGTGCACCACGGTCATGACCTCTTCCATGGCGTGGGGCCCGGTCACCGCCAGGACGCTGGGGTGGGCCTCCCGGATCACCGACTCGCGCGCGCCCAGGCAGCCGGTGACGATCACCCTGCCGTTCTCGCGCAGGGCCTCGCCGATGGTGTCCAGGCTCTCCGCCACCGCCTCGTCGATGAAGCCGCAGGTGTTGACCACCACCAGGTCGGCGTCGTCGTAGCTGGGCACGATCAGGTAGCCCTCGGCCCTGAGTTGGGTGAGGATGCGCTCGGTATCGTACGAGTTCTTCGGGCAGCCAAGCGAGATAACACCAACTTTTCCTATGTTTTTCATGCGGTTGACCATATCAGTTCGAGTGGCGCGCGAGCACCGGCGGGGGCTAGCCTACCCGTTTCGGTGGCGCCGGTCATGCCCATATGCTGCCGTCCATCAGTTCGATGCGGCGGTCGCAGCGCCCGGCCAGGCGGGCGTCGTGGGTGACGATCAGGAAGGCGGTGCCCACCTCCCGGTTGATCTCGCGCATGAGGCCGAAGATCTCGTCGGCGGTGTGGCTGTCCAGGTTGCCGGTCGGCTCGTCGGCCAGGACCATGGGCGGATTCACGGCGAGCGCGCGAGCGATGGCGACCCGCTGCTGCATGCCGCCGGACAGGGCCGCGGGCTTCTTGGCCAGGGCATCGCCCAGGCCCACCCGGCCGAGCAGCCATTGCGCCCGCGCGCGCATGGCGCCGTCATAGCGGCCGCGTTCAATCAGGGTCGGCATCATGACGTTCTCCAGGGCGGTGAACTCGGGCAGCAGGTGGTGGAACTGGAACACGAAACCCAGGGTGCGGCCGCGCAGTTCGGTCATGGCGGCCTCGTCCAGGTGGTCGACCTCCTTGCCGGCGATCAGGATGCGTCCAGCGGTGGGCCTCTCCAGCAGGCCGATGAGGTGCAGCAGGGTGCTCTTGCCGGAGCCGGACGGGCCGATCAGGGCGGCGAACTCGCCCGCCGCAAGGGCGAGGTCGATGCCGTGCAGGACTTCGACCTCGATCGGCGTGCCGACGTTGTACGACTTGCGCACCCCCTCCAGTTCGAGAATCCTGCTAGCCATAGCGGATCGCCTCCACCGGGTCCATCCTGGCCGCCTGGCGAGCCGGCGCCACCGCCGCCAGCAGGCCGGTGAGCACGGCCACCGCCGAGGCCGCCAGGTAGTACGAGAACTCGATCTGACCCGTGATCAGGGCGCTGCCGTCGTCCTGGCGCAGGGCGTAGGAGGCGCCCCAGACCATCAGGGTGGCCAGCCCCGAGCCCATCGCCGCCCCGGCGCTGCCGACGATACCGCCCTGGATCAGGAACACCTTCTTGATCCGCCCGGGCGAGGCGCCGATGGCGCGCAGTATGCCGATCTCCCGCTGCTTCTGGACCACCGACACGACCAGCACGCTGGCGATGCCGAGGGCAACGATGAGGACCAGGAACAGGCGCACCGTGCGGGTGGTCATGGTCTGGTTCTTGAACGCCGCCATCAGCTGGCTGTTGACCGCCATCCAGCTCTCCGCGGTGAGGCCGGTACGGGCGGTGATCTGCTGCGCCACCGCCTCGGCGGCGAAGATGTCGTCCACCGTGAGGTCGATGTGGGTGACCCCGCCGGGCAGGTCGAGCAGGGTCTGGGCGCTGCGCAGGGGCATGATCACCCAGCGCCGGTTGAGGTCGCGCACGCCGAGGTCGAAGGTGGCGGTGATCCGGAACACGTCATCGCGCCCCTCGCTGCTCAGGATGCGGATGCGGTCGCCCACCGCGGCGCCCAGGTCGCGCGCCAGGTCGATGCCGATCATCGCCTCGCCCGGACCGATGCGGTAGGCGCCCGTCCTGATCTTGTCCTCGATCTTGACGATGCGGCTGTAGCGCTCCGGCTCGACGCCGATCAGGGCGATCGACTTGCTGGCGTTGCCCCGGTAGGCGAAGCCGGAACCGGTGGCGATGGCGGAGACGGCGACCACGTGCGGGATCGACGGCAGTTCGCGGAACACCCGCTGCCACTGGTCGATCGAGCGCAGGCGCTGCACGCGCGGCTCGACGTGGCTGGCCACTGCCGCGCGCTGGCGGTCGAGCACCGGCAGGGGCGCCTCGTCGGGGGCGCGCACGGTGATGTGCGACTGGGTCGACAGGGTGCGTTCCGCCAGGCTGGCCTGGAGGCTGTTCATCAGCGCGGTGATGAAGATGATCACTGCGACACCGACCGTGGTGCCGGCGATGATCAGGGCGGTCTGCATGCGGCCCTCGCGCAGGAAGCGCAGGGCCAGGACCCACTCAAACGGCACCGGCGCGCACCTTCTGCCCGGCCTTGATGCCGGCGGCGACCGGGATCACCGCCTCGCCCTCGGCGAGGCCCCGGGTCACCTCGACCGTGCCGCTGCCAGCCAGGCCGAGACCGATTTCGCGGCGTGCCGCGCGGCCGTTCTCGATCACCAGCACCCAGGGCC
>JAQVJE010000076.1:0-4178 GCA_028695325.1 Gallionellaceae bacterium | reverse complement strand
GCGACCGGGATCACCGCCTCGCCCTCGGCGAGGCCCCGGGTCACCTCGACCGTGCCGCTGCCAGCCAGGCCGAGACCGATTTCGCGGCGTGCCGCGCGGCCGTTCTCGATCACCAGCACCCAGGGCCGCCCGGCCAGGTCATGCACCGCCGCGCTGGGCAGGGTCAGGGCGTCATCCCGCCGGCCGACACGGATCTCCACCGAGACGGTCATGTCGGGCTTGGCGAAGGCAGGCGGCGCCGGCACCCTGAGCTTGACCTCGACTGCGCCCTTCTGGGCATCGACGGCCGGGGCGATGTGGAATATCTCGGCCGCGAACGGCTGCACGGGGTAGGCGTCGGCGAGCACCTCGGCTTGCTGTCCAAGGGCCAGGCGGCCGAGGTTCTTCTCGTCGACCTGGAGCACGATCCGGGTCTCGCCGTCGGCGGCCAGGTCGAACAGCGGCTTGCCCTGGGTGACGACATCGCCCGCCTCGACCCGCTTGCGCACCACGACGCCGGCGGCCGGGGCCAGGATCACGGTATTGGCCAGTTTCGCTTGGGCCACGGCGAGGGCCGCGCGGGCCTGGGCCAGACGCGCCCCGGCCAGGCGGGTCTCGACGCCGGCCGCGCCACGGGCCTGCGCCCGGGCCGCCTCGCGCGCCGCGCGGGCGCTGTCGAGGGCGCGCCGGGCCTCGTCGAGGCGGGACTGATTGTAGAAGCCGGCCTCGACCAGGCGGCGGACGCGGGCGTACTCGCTGTCCGCCTGGGTCAGGTTGGCCTCGGCCTGGGCCAGGGCTTGGTCGGCCACCGGCCGGCCGACCTCGTCGAGCTGGGCCAGCCGGGCCTCGGCCTCGTCGAGCGCCCGCCTGGCCTGCTCGGCCGCGGCGCGCTGCTCGTCGTCGTCGATGCGGGCCAGGACCTGGCCGGCGCGCACCCGGTCGCCTTCCTCCACCCGGACCTCGGCCAGGCTGCCGACCAGTTCGGCGCCCACTTCGATGCGTTCCGGGGTGATGATGCGGCCGCTCGATATCACCGTCTCGGTGAGCGCCTGGCGCCTGGCCTCGACCACGGCGACGGCCTTGCCGGCGGTCAGCCAGTAGGCCAGCAGGCCCGCCACCAGCAAGGCCGGCAGCACCCACCACAGGACGCGCGGCCTCGGTATGGCCAGCTTCACGCCGGGTCCGGGCGGATCCAGACCCGCCCGTCTTCCAGCTTGACCGGGTAGGTGCGCAGGGCGCAGTCCGCCGGCTCGTTGAGGGGCGCGCCGCTGGCGAGGTCGAAATAGCTGCCGTGCAGCGAGCACTTGATCGAGCGGCCCTTGATGCAGCCGAACCAGAGCGAGTAGTCCTCGTGGCTGCACAGCTCGTCGATGCAGTAGTGGCCGCCCTCGGCATGGCAGAGCAGCAGTTTCCTGCCGCCCAGCTCGACCCGCTTCATCTGGCCGGGCTGCAGCTCACCCTGTTCGGCGACCGCCTGCCAGGCCATCACTTCACCCGCGCCAGGGCGCGGCCGGAATCGAGGCCGGCGCGCGCCATGTCGGCACCCTCGGCCAGGGAGCGGGCGCGGCCGAGGTGGTTGAGCACCATGGCGGCGACCAGGGCCAGGGTGTCGTAGGTGGCGCCCCGGTTGCCGGCCAGGGCCTCAAGGCCGGCCTCGGCGGCGGCCCGGGCGGTGGCCTGGGCGTCGACCATGATGGCGACCTCGTCGCCCTCGCGCTCGGACTTCGGCAGGTCGTCCGGCAGCGGCACCGCGCGCACGGCCTGGTGAATGCCGAGGGCGGCCGGGTCGATGTCGAACTCGACCTCCTCGCCGTGGTCCTGGTAGGCGGTGTACTTGCCGGCCTGGCGCAGGCTGGGCATGACGCCGCCCTCGACGCCGCGGATGATGAGGGCGGAATCGAAGCCGGCATGGCGGGCGAGCTGGGCGTATATGGGCGGGTAGGGCTTGTGCACGTAGCCGGTGACGAAGTGGGTGCGCTTGCGGCCGACCACGGGCCTGGCCTCGGTCTCCACCGTGGTGAGTGCCTGGCGCTTGATCATGCGCTGGCGCAGGGGCAGCAGGGCGTGCAGCCTGGGGCAGAAGCTGGCCTGGTCGACATAGGCCCAGCCCAGGGCCGGATCGCTGAGGCGGGCGGCCGCCGCAGCCGGCGCAAGGTCGACATCCACCTTGGCGGCGCGCAGCACGTGGCGGGCGGTGACGCCGTATTTCGGGCCGACCGCCTCCACGCCGTGGGTGACCGCCGCGACACCCAGCTCGGCCAGCAGGGCGGGCAGGAAGGGGGCGGCGGGCAGGCAGCGGTTGTAGCCGTCGTAGGGATCAGCGATGACCACCACGTCGTCGACCTCGGCGGTAGCGGTCTGGGTGGCCGCGAGGATGGCGTCCAGGATGCCCTTGAACTCGTCCATGGTCTCCCGCTTCATGCGCAGCGCGATGAAGAAGATGGCGGCCTGCACCTGATCGGCGCTGCCGTCCAGGATGGCCTGCATGCCGATGGCGGCCTCCTCGCGGCTGATGCTCTTGGAGAGTTCGGGCCCGGTGGCGATGCGCTGGATGATGGAATGCATGACCTTTTGCGGGTCTTGGCTGGTCTGGTTCATTAGCAACTCCTAAAATAATCCGGGCAGAATATTTTCTGCCGCCTGCGCGCGTCAACACGAATCTGGCGAGTCAGGGCGCGCCCAGCTTGCGGTACAGGGTGCGCTCGCTGATGCCGAGCGCACCGGCCAGCGCCTTCTTGTCGCCGCCCAGGCGATCCAGGGCCCAGCGCACGTAGCGATGCTCTGCCTCGTCGAGCGGCACCACCTCGCCCTCCCGCCCTGCCGGCGCCGACGGCATGGGCGCCAGGTCGAGGGGCAGGTGCTCGGGACCGATGACCTCGCCGTCGCAGAGCAGGACGGCACGCTCCAGCATATTGCGCAGTTCACGTATGTTGCCGGGGAAACCGTAGATCGCCAGCCGCTCGCAGGCGGCGCCGGACAAGCGCAACGAGCGCCCCGGCGCCAGGCGCTGCAACAGGCTCTCCACCAGCAGCGGCATGTCTTCGCGGCGCTCGCGCAGGGCCGGCAGGTGGATGGGGAAGGCGGAGATACGATAGTAGAGGTCACGCCGGAAGGTTCCCGCCTCCACCATCTCCCGGACCCCGCGGTGGGTGGCGGCCACCAGGCGGAAATCGGCCTTCAGGGTCTCCACGCCACCGACCCGGCGGAAGGTGCCGGTTTCCAGTAGGCGCAGGAGCTTGACCTGCAGGCTGAGCGGGATGTCGCCCAGTTCATCGAGGAACAGCGTGCCGCCGGCAGCCGCCTCCACCAGGCCGATCTTGCGCTGGGTGGCGCCGGTGAAGGCGCCCTTCTCGTAGCCGAACAGCTCACTCTCGAACAGCGATTCGGTCATGCCCGAGCAGTCCACCGGCACGAAGGGCTTGCCGTGGCGGGCGCTGAGGTCGTGCAGGGCCTGGGCGGCGAGTTCCTTGCCGGTACCCGATTCGCCCAGCAGCAGCACCGGCGTCATGGCCGGGGCGGCGCGATTGATCAGTTCGAGCATGGCGTTGTAGGCCGACGAGCGTCCCACCATGCCGGGGCCACGCTCGCGGTCGACCAACTTGTTGCTGAGTGGATAGAAGGTCTCGATGAAGTAGGCGGTCTGGCCGTTGTCGTCGGGCAGCGGGACCAGTTCAACATCGACGTGTTCCTCGCCGCGCGGCGTATGGTGCAGGTGCAGCACCCGCGCCGGCTGGCCGGTCTTGAGCGCGGTCTGCAGCGGGCAGGTCTCGCCGCACTGGTCGCAGGGTCTGTCATAGTGATGCGACACCGCGTAGCAGGTACGCCCGACCAACTTGCCGCGGCCGCCGAACTCGCGGCCGTAGGCCTGGTTGGCGGCCAGGATGTGGTAATTCGCATCGACCAGGATGCGCGGTTCCGGCAGGACGTCGAGGAAGGTGATCAGTTCACGGGGCAGGTCCATGACGGTCATGACAAATTCTTTGTCAACATTGTCAAGTCACCCAAGAAACCCTGTCAACCTCGTCCTACGTGGAAGGTATTTAGTACTAATCTGGCTGTCAGACGACCAACTGTTGCTTATAAACAAAGGCATCATCCAGAACATTCTGAGGAGCATGCCGTGTCCGACTCCCACACCGCTATCGGCTTCGTGGCCGAACAAAATGGCGAGGCATTCGTTCGCAACCCGAACGGCGAGC
>JAQVJE010000255.1 GCA_028695325.1 Gallionellaceae bacterium | reverse complement strand
GCAAGGCGTTCGAGGTGCCGCTGATCCGCCTGGGCTTCCCCATCTTTGACCGCCACCATCTGCACCGCCAGACCACCCTGGGCTACGAGGGCGCGATGACCATGCTCACCACCCTGGTCAACGCGGTTCTGGAGCGCCTGGACGAGGAGACCCGCGGCATGGGGACGACGGACTACAACTACGACCTGGTGCGCTGACGCACCCTGTAGGGGCCGGTATTGGCTCGCGATCGACGATGAAGGGCGTGACATGAAATGCGTGACTGGCGGTTTCCGTCACGCCCCACTGTCACGAATTTGCGTCACGCCCTTGCGTCACGCCTTCACTGGACTGATCGCGAGCCGCGACCCGCACCTACGCAGGTCGAACTGGAGTTAACAATGGCCAACATCATGATCCGGCGCGGCGACCAGGGCGGCTACGTGTTCTACCTGCCGAAGCGCGACCTCGAGGACACCATCACCTCGATGGAGTTCGACACCCCGGAGAAGTGGGGCGGCGAGATCAAGCTGAACAACGGCGGCGCCTACTTCATCGACCCCCAGCCGGCCCCCGAACGCCTGCCCTACTCGGTGCGTGCCAAGCGCCTCGACGCGGCGGAATGACTTGTGGAAAGGCGTGACATGGACTGCGTGACACAAAAGCGTGACAAGAACGGCGTGACGGGTGGTTTCAGTCACGCGCTTCAGTCACGAATTTGCGTCACGCCTTTGCGTCACGCATTCATCGAAAGGAACTGAAATGGCACTGAAGATCGATCCCAACCTGTGCACCTCCTGTGGCGACTGCGAACCCGATTGCCCGACCGAGTCCATCAAGCCCCGGAAGGGCGTCTACGTCATCAACCCGGACACCTGCACCGAATGCGAGGGCGACTACGACAAGCCCAAGTGCGTGTCGCTGTGCCCGGTCGACGACTGCATCGTCGCGGCCTGACGGCGAGTGACAGAGTGACGGGTGACAAAGTGACAGACACCTTTACCCGCCCCTGTCACTCGTCACCTTGTCACTCTGTCACTGGAGTCATGCAATGACCACCATCACCAAAGGCGCCGCGCTGCGCATCGCCCTGGCCGCCAAGGCCCTGGAAGAGATGGACCCGCGCGGCTTCACCATCAAGCTGGCCGAGAAGCTCGGCCTGCCCATCACCGAGGACAAGCTCGCCGCGGTTACCGTGGCCGAGATCAAGCTCCTGCTGACCGGTGAGGAGACCATCGAGCCCGAGCAGTCCATGGCCTCCATCAAGCTGGCCGTGCGCTACCTGTGGGGCGACAACGGCGACGACGCCGACGTGCCGAGGCCGGAGCCCTACAACGCAGGCGAGATGCCCGGCAGCCTGCGCGTGGCGGTCGCCTCCAACACGGCCGACAACCTCGACGGCCACTTCGGCTCGGCGCCCCGCTTCCTGGTCTACCAGGTTGGCAAGACCGCCATCCGGCTGGTGGGCGTGCGCCCCACCCTGATCGCCGACGAGGCGGAAGACAAGAACGTCGCCCGTTCCGAGCTGATCGACGACTGCCAGATCGTCTACGTGCAGTCGATCGGCGGCCCGGCCGCCGCCAAGGTGGTGCGCGCCGGCGTCCACCCGGTCAAGTTCCCGCAGCCCGGCCCGGCGCGGAACGCCCTCGCCCGCCTGCAGGCCACCCTGGATGCGCCGCCGCCCTGGCTGGCGCGGATCATGGGCGTCGAGGCGAAGAGCCTGGCGCAGTTCGCCACCGAGGAAGAAGAGGCATGATAGACGCCGACACCCTGGCCCAGGTGGTCGCCCACGTCGACCAGGCCGGCCTGGACACGGCCACCGTCGCCGGCCTGCGCCAGGCCTGGCCCTTGCTGCACTTCACCTGGTGTTCCGAAGACGAGGTGCCGGCGCGGCTAAAGCCGGTCGCCGAAGGCAGGAACTTCGGCCTCTATCTGGTCAGCGGCGCCGACCACTGCGTCGCCTTCACCGATCATCCCGAGGCCGCCACCGGGCTGGTGCTGGCCGCCCATACCGAGGATTGAGGAGCGTACCGTCATGGGGTCCGGACTCGTCGCGCCAAGCGTTATAAACCCTGCAGCCATAGCGAACATCGGCGCCCCGGCCGCCGGGCGCCGCATCGGCCCGGGCCTGCTGGAGGGGCTCGCCGAGTTCGGTTCGCTGTGCATGGCCGCCCACCGCCTGGGCTTGGAAGAAGGGCTGGCCTGGCACTACCTGGTGGCCGCCAACAACCTGGCCGACCGCCCCCTGCTGCGCCCCCTGGCCGCCGACGCCGACGCCGAGCCCACCGGCGACGCCCGTCGCCTGCTCGCCCGCCCCGCCACTCTCACGGACGCCTTCGAGCGCTTTCTTGACACTCCGGACGGCGGTGCCTTCCGCCAGTTCCAGCAGCGCCACCAGTTTCTCAGCCGGCTGGCGGCGCGCACCAGCGCGCGCAACCAGTTCTACTGCCGGGTCACCTCGGTGCGCCGGGAACGAGTCAATGCCGTGGTGATGCTGGACCTTGGCGGCGGCGACCGCCTGACCGCCCACATCACCGCACGCAGCGCCGAGGCACTTGGACTGGTGGCCGGCCGCGGCTGCCA
>JAQVJE010000075.1 GCA_028695325.1 Gallionellaceae bacterium | reverse complement strand
ACAAGTGCATCGGCTGCAAGTACTGCTCCTGGGCCTGCCCCTACGGCGCCCGCGAGCTGGACGAGCACCAGCGGGTGATGAAGAAGTGCACCCTCTGCGTCGACCGTCTCTACGACCAGTCCATCCCGGAAGACCGGCGCAAGCCGGCCTGCGTGATCTCCTGCCCGACCGGGGCGCGCCTGTACGGCGACATCCACGATCCGAATTCGGTGGTGTCGAAGGCGATCATGGCCAACGGCGGCTACCAGCTGATGCCCGAGTGGGGCACCAAGCCGGCCAACCACTACCTGCCGCGCCGGCGCACCCAAATGACCATCCGCGAGGACGAACTGGTGCGCGCCGACAACCCGCTCAAGAAGGAGGACATCCGCCACGAGACCGGCAAGGATGTCACCCTGGACGATTGGCTCATGTAACTGGAGCAAGCATGCATCCCGCGTTTTCCGTCATCTTACTCACCACCCTGATCGGCGTCGGCCAGGGCCTGTTCCTCGCCCTGTTCTCCAGCCAGACCTATACCGTGGTCAACCTGCTGCCGGCCCAGCCGGGCAGCTACTATGCCGTCGGCGGCCTCGTCGCCCTGGCCTTCCTGGTCGCCGGCCTCATCGCCTCGGTGTTCCACCTCGGCCGCCCTGAGCGGGCCTGGCGCGCCGCCACCCAGTGGCGCACCTCCTGGCTGGCGCGCGAGGTGATCGCCCTGCCTGCCGTCATGGCCCTGGTGTTCCTGTATGCCGTGGTCAACTGGCTGGAGCTGGACGCCGACCTCTACGGCTGGGGCCTGCCCGGCCAGGTCGCCCTGACAGTCGGCAGCCTGGGCGTGGCCGCCACCCTGGCCCTGTTCCTGTGCACCGGCATGATCTATGCTGCCATCCGCTTCCTGCAGGAATGGGCCAGTCCGCTTACCGTGGTGAACTACTTCCTGCTCGGTTCCGCCTCCGGCTTCGCCTGCGCTGCCGTCTATGCCGCCGCCCAGGCTCCCGGCCTGGTGGAGTTCTATGCCGGCTGGGCGATCACCCTCACCCTGGTCGCCTTCATCACCCGCGTCGCCGCCCTGTACCGCAACGCCAGGCTGAAGCGGGTGTCCAACCTGCAGACCGCCATCGGCGTGCGCCATCCCCAGGTGCAGCAGCGCTCCATGGGCTTCATGGGCGGTTCCTACAACACCCGCGAATACTTCCACGGCCGCACCCTCGTCTTCATGAAGTCGGTGAAGTGGGTATTCCTGGTTCTCACCTTTCCGCTGCCGGTGCTGCTACTCTGGGCTGCCCTGGCCGGCGGTTCCGGCACCCTGCTGGCGGCTGCCTTCGCGGTGCAGTACGGCGGCCTCCTGTTCGAGCGCTGGTTCTTCTTCGCCCAGGCCAACCACCCGCAGAACCTGTACTACCAGGTGGTTGGCTGAGTCCCCGTGCGGTCGCGACCTTGACCAAAAAGGTCGCAGCCGCTACTGTTTCCAACCTTTGAATTCATTAGCGATCCATGGCTGATACCGAATTGACCGGTGCGGAGATCGTGGTCCGCTGCCTCGCGGCCGAGGGCGTCGAACACGTGTTCGGCTATCCCGGCGGGGCAGTGCTCAACATCTACGACGAAATCTACAAGCAGGACCGCTTCCAGCACATCCTGGTGCGCCACGAACAGGCCGCCGTGCACGCGGCCGACGCCTATTCCCGCTCCACCGGCAAGGTCGGCGTCGCCCTGGTGACTTCCGGCCCCGGCGCCACCAACGCGGTGACCGGCATCGCCACCGCCTACATGGACTCGATCCCGATGGTGGTGGTCACCGGCCAGGTGCCCACTGCCGCCATCGGCATGGACGCCTTCCAGGAGGTCGACACCGTCGGCATCACCCGGCCCTGCGTCAAGCACAACTTCCTGGTCAAGGACGTGCGTGAGTTGGCCGAGACGATGAAGAAGGCCTTCTACATCGCTGCCAGCGGCCGCCCCGGCCCGGTGGTGGTCGACATCCCCAAGGATGTCACCCAGCATAGCTGCGCTTTCCATTACCCGGAAACCATCAGCATGCGGTCCTACAACCCCACCTCCAAGGGGCATGCCGGCCAGATCAAGCGCGCCGTGCAGATGCTGCTGGAGGCCAAGCGGCCGGTGATCTACACCGGCGGCGGCGTCATTCTGGGTGATGCTGCCGCGCAGCTCACCGAACTCGCTCGCCTGCTCGGCTACCCGGTCACCAACACCCTCATGGGCCTGGGCGGTTATCCTTCGCCCGATCCGCTGTTCCTCGGCATGCTGGGCATGCACGGCACCATCGAGGCCAATATGGCCATGCAGCACTGCGACGTGCTCCTGGCGGTGGGCGCCCGCTTCGACGACCGCGTCATCGGCAATCCCAAGCATTTCCAGAAGGAAGCGCGCAAGATCATCCACATCGATGTCGACCCGTCGTCCATCTCCAAGCGCGTGAAGGTGGACGTGCCCATCGTCGGCGACGTCGGCCACGTCCTCGCCGAGATCGCCAAGTTCGCGCAGGCTGCCGACCACGGTCCCGACCAGGAAGCCCTCAAGGCCTGGTGGGCGCAGATCGAGCTGTGGCGCTCGCAGGACTGCCTGAAGTACGACCGTGCCTCGCCCCTGATCAAGCCGCAGTACGTCATCGAGAAGCTCTACGAGGTCACCCAGGGCGACGCCTTCGTCACCTCCGACGTCGGCCAGCACCAGATGTGGGCGGCGCAGTACTACAAGTTCGCCAAGCCGCGGCGCTGGATCAATTCCGGTGGCCTCGGCACCATGGGTTTCGGCCTGCCCGCCGCCATGGGCGTGCAGATGGCCCACCCGGGCGCCCCGGTGGCCTGCATCACCGGCGAGGGCAGCATCCAGATGAACATCCAGGAGCTGGCCACCTGCAAGCAGAGCAACCTGCCGATCAAGATCATCCTGCTCAACAACGGCTACCTGGGCATGGTGCGGCAGTGGCAGGAGTTCTTCTACGAGGAGCGCTACGCCGAGTCCTACGTCGCCTCACTGCCCGACTTCGTCAAGCTGTCCGAGGCCTACGGCCACGTCGGCATGCGGATCGAGAAGCCCGAGGACGTCGAGCCGGCCCTGCGTCGTGCCTTCGGCGAGTACAAGGATCAGCTGGTATTCATGAACTTCCTCACCGATCCGCGCGAGAACGTCTATCCGATGATCCCGGCCGGCAAGGGCCTCTCGGAGATGATCCTGATATGAGACACATCATTTCCATCATGATGGAAAACGAGGCGGGGGCCCTGTCGCGCGTCGCCGGGCTGTTCTCGGCACGCAGCTACAACATCGAGTCGCTCACCGTGGCGCCCACCGAGGATGCCAGCCTGTCGCGCATGACCATCGTCACGCGCGGCTCCGACGAGGTGCTCGAGCAGATCACCAAGCAGCTCAACAAGCTGATCGACGTGGTGAAGATGCAGGACCTCTCGGACGGCGACCACATCGAGCGCGAGCTGATGCTGGCCAAGGTCAAGGCCACCGGCGAGCACCGCGAGGAGATGAAGCGTATAGCCGACATCTTCCGCGGCCGCATCATCGATGTCTCCGACAAGACCTACACCATCGAGCTGACCGGTACCGGCGCCAAACTGGATGCCTTCCTGGAGGCCATCGACCCGGTCGCCATCATGGAAGTGGTGCGTACCGGCACCTCCGGGATAGGCCGCGGCGACCGGGTATTGAAGATCTAGTGAGGAGAGAGGGGGGGCACCCCCTCACTCCTCACTCCTCACTGAATTTACGAAAGGAATCACCATGCAGGTTTATTACGACAAGGATTGCGACCTCTCCCTCATCAAGAAGAAGAAGGTCACCATCGTCGGTTACGGCTCCCAGGGTCATGCCCACGCCAACAACCTGAAGGATTCCGGGGTCAAGGTCACGGTCGCCCTGCGCAAGGACGGTGCCTCCTGGAACAAGGCCAAGAAGGCCGGCCTGACGGTCAAGGAAGTGGCCGCCGCGGTCAAGGATGCCGACCTCGTCATGATGCTGGTGCCGGACGAGATGCAGCCCGAGGTATACAAGAACGAGATTGCCCCCAACATCAAGAAGGGTGCGGCGCTCGCCTTCGCGCACGGCTTCTCGATCCATTACAACCAGATCGTGCCGCGCGCCGACCTGGACGTCATCATGATCGCCCCCAAGGCCCCCGGCCACACCGTGCGCTCCGAGTTCGTCAAGGGTGGCGGCATCCCCGACCTGATCGCGGTCTACCAGGACGCCTCCGGCAAGGCCAAGAACATGGCCTTGTCCTACGCCTCCGCGATCGGCGGCGGCCGCACCGGCATCATCGAGACCACCTTCAAGGACGAGACCGAGACCGACCTGTTCGGCGAGCAGGCCGTGCTGTGCGGCGGCACCGTCGAGCTGGTCAAGATGGGCTTCGAGACCCTGGTCGAGGCCGGCTACGCCCCCGAGATGGCTTACTTCGAGTGCCTGCACGAGCTCAAGCTGATTGTCGACCTGATGTACGAGGGCGGCATCGCCAACATGAACTACTCCATCTCCAACAACGCGGAGTATGGCGAGTACGTCACCGGCCCGCAGGTCATCAACGAGGAGTCGCGCTACGCCATGCGCGAGGCCCTGGCCAACATCCGCAACGGCAACTACGCCAAGCGCTTCATCCTGGAAGGCCGCACCAACTACCCCGAGATGACCGCCCGCCGCCGCCTCAACGCCGAACACCCGATCGAGCAGGTGGGCGAGAAGCTGCGCGCCATGATGCCGTGGATCAAGGCCAACGCCCTGGTCGATAAGTCCAAGAACTAATAAGGCAGTGACAGGGTGACAAGTGACATAGTGACAGGGTAACCGCCCTCGATCTTTGTCACTCGTCACTCTGTCACTCTGTCACTGAATCCATGTGCATCGGCGTCTGCCCCCCCTCCAAGGCCGCCTGGCCGCATCCCATCATCGCCCGTGAGGGCTGGCCGTTCCTGGCCGGTGCCTTCATGCTGGCGCTGCTGGCCACCTTGTTCACCGGCGCGGTCCTGACGGCGCTGGCCTGGATCGTTTTCCTGTTCGTGCTGCAGTTCTTCCGCGATCCGGCGCGCCGCATCCCGGTTGGCGACAACCTGGTCCTGGTGCCGGCCGACGGCCGCGTCATCAAGGTCGAGCCGGCCGAGGACCCCTGGCTGAAGCGCGAGGCCCTCAAGATCAGCGTGTTCATGAACGTCTTCAACGTCCATTCCAACCGCGCCCCGGTCGACGGCGAGGTGATGGCGCGCTGGTACAGCCCGGGCAAGTTCATCAACGCCGACTTCGACAAGGCCTCCACCGAGAACGAGCGCAACGCCCTGCACATCCGCACCGAGGACGGCCAGGACGTCACCTGCGTGCAGATCGCCGGTCTGATCGCACGGCGCATACTGTGCTATGTCGAGCCGGGCGCCGCCCTCGCGCGCGGCCAGCGCTACGGCTTCATCCGCTTCGGTTCGCGGGTCGACGTCTACCTGCCCCTCTCGGCCAAGCCGCGCGTCGCCCTGGGCGACAAGGTGAAGGCCTCCCAGGACGTCCTCGCCGAACTGGCCAAGGCATGAGCGAAGACCAGGAACTGCCCGCCACCCAGCCCCACCAGGGCCGCTTCATGCGGCGCGGCATCTATCTGCTGCCCAATCTGTTCACCACCGGCGCGCTGTTCGCCGGCTTCTTCGCCATCGTGCAGGCCATGAACGGCCGCTACGACCTCGCCGCGGCGGCCATCTTCGTCGCCATGGTGCTCGACGGCCTAGATGGCCGGGTGGCACGCATGACGCGCACCCAGAGCGCCTTCGGCGCCGAGTACGACTCCCTCTCCGACATGGTTTCCTTCGGCGTTGCCCCGGCCCTGGTGATGTACAGCTTCGCTCTCAAGGGCCTCGGCAAGCTGGGCTGGATCGCCGCCTTCATCTATTGCGCCGGTGCCGCCCTGCGCCTGGCCCGCTTCAACACCCTGCTGGAGGTGCAGGACAAGCGCTGGTTCCAGGGCCTGCCCAGCCCCGCCGCCGCCTCCCTGGTAGCCGGCATGGTCTGGGTCGCGGCCGACAACCACTTCAAGGGCGCCGACCTGCGCTGGCTGGCCTGGGGCCTGACCGTGTTCGCCGGCCTGTCGATGGTCAGCAACCTGAAGTTCTACAGCGGCAAGGACATCAACCTGCGCAAGAGCGTGCCATTCATGGTGGTGGTCCTCTTGGCCCTGGCCTTTACCCTGGTCTCGGTCGACCCGCCCATCGTGCTGTTTGCCCTGTTCGTCGCCTACGGCCTGTCCGGCTACGTCTACTGGCTGCTCTGCCGCTATCGCCGCCATAGGGACAAGGTATTGCCCAAGCCTGAATAACCGGTTTATATTCGGTCCCATGAACACGGTATCCCACACCTTCCCGTTCTTCCACCTGGTCCGCCTGGCGACCCGGCTGCTGCTGCCCTGCGCGGGCACACGATAATCCTCTCCCCCCAGCAGTACCCCATGAGCCAGACGGGCGCGGTCCGTCCGGCGATCCGTGAATACCGCCATTGGAGCACGCCATGCAAGACCAGTTGATCATTTTCGATACCACGCTCAGGGACGGGGAGCAGAGCCCGGGCGCCGCCATGACCAAGGATGAGAAGATCCGCATCGCCCGCCAACTCGAGCGCCTGGGCGTCGACGTCATCGAGGCCGGCTTCGCCGCCGCCAGCCCAGGCGACGCCGAGGCCATCAAGGCCATCGCCCAGGTGGTGCGAGGCTCCACCGTATGCTCGCTGGCGCGCGCCACCGAGAAAGACATCCGCGCCGCCGGCGAGGCCATCGGGCCGGCGAAGAGTGGCCGCATCCACACCTTCATCGCCACCTCGCCCATCCACATGGAGAAGAAACTGCGCATGGCTCCCGACGAGGTGGTAGAGCGCGCCGTGGCGGCAGTGAGGATGGCGCGCGAGTTTACCGACGACGTCGAGTTCTCGGCCGAGGACGCCGTGCGTTCCGAGGTCGACTTTCTGGTCCGCGTCTTCGACGCCGTCATCCAGGCCGGCGCACGCACCATCAACGTGCCCGACACGGTGGGCTACAGCATCCCGGTGCTCTGGGGCGAACGCTTCAAGGAACTGATCGCGCGGGTGCCCAATTCCGACAAGGTGGTCTGGTCCACCCACTGCCACAACGACCTCGGCATGGCCTCGGCCAACTCCCTCGCCGCGGTGATGAACGGCGCCCGCCAGGTCGAATGCACCATCAACGGCCTCGGCGAACGGGCCGGCAACGCCTCCCTGGAGGAGATCGTCATGGCGGTGAAGACCCGGCGCGACGTCTTCGCCTGCGACAGCCGCATCGATACCACCCAGATCGTGCCGACCTCCAAGCTGGTGTCCAGCATCACCGGCTATCCGGTGCAGCCCAACAAGGCCATCGTCGGCGCCAACGCCTTCGCGCACGAGTCCGGCATCCACCAGGACGGCGTCCTCAAGCACCGCGAGACCTACGAGATCATGCGTGCCGAGGACGTCGGCTGGACCACCAACAAGCTCAGCCTGGGCAAGCTGTCCGGCCGCAGCGCCTTCCGTACCCGCCTCACCGAACTAGGCATTGTCCTCGACGGCGAGGAGGCCCTCAACGCCGCCTTCGCCCGCTTCAAGGAACTGGCCGACAAGAAACGCGAGATCTTCGACGAGGACATCCAGGCCCTGGTCTCCGACGAGGCCGTGGCCGATGCCTGCGACCGCTTCAAGCTGGTGTCGATGAAGGTCTGTTCGGAGACCGGCGAGACGCCGCAAGCCTACGTGGTGCTGTCCGACGGCGGCCAGGAGATCCGCGCCGACGAAGTGGGTGGCGGCCCGGTCGACGCCTCCTTCCGCGCCATCGAGAAGATGGTCGGGAGCGGTTCCAGCCTGCTGCTCTACTCGGTCAACAACATCACCACCGGCACCGATGCCCAGGGCGAGGTGACCGTGCGCCTGGCGCGCAACGGCCGCGTGGTCAACGGCCAGGGCGCCGACACCGACATCGTCGTCGCCTCGGTGAAGTCCTACCTCAACGCCCTCAACAAGCTGTACGGGGCCGAGGAGCGGGCGCATCCGCAGGTCTGAAATGGCGGGCCGCAAGGCCAGCTGCAGCGAAAAGGGGCAGCCGAGGCTGCCCCTTTTTACATCCAGCCGCCGGCACCACCACGCGGGTGCCGGCCGGCGGCGCGCTCAGGCCTTGTGCAGACTGGGCAGGCGGCCTTCGGAGTCGACGATCTCCTGAGGCACCTTATAGAACCAGATCTGGTACATCGAGGTGAACCACATGATGGCGAAGCAGAGGCCATAGAGGGCGCCGCCGATGATGATGACCCAGGCGAAACCGGTCCACAGCTTGGTCAGGTACCAGGCCGCGATGTCGACCAGGAGGGACAGGAACGGGGTGGCCAGCACCACGCACTTGAACCAGGCCGGCTTTACATAGGCATGGGTGTAGATGTAGCCGATGATGAAGAAGATGAAGGTGATCGAGAACAGGTGGATGTGGGAGACCCGCACCAGAGTGGCGATGGTCATGCCGGTGTCGGTAGCGGTGACCTTGGAGACGCCGTCGAAGTTGCTCAGGTCGGGCAGGTGCGGGTTGGCGCCGGGGTTGTGGCAGGCCACGCAGTGTTCCTGCAGGATCGGGTCGATCTTGCTGTCGAAGTCCTCTTGCGGGGACTTGTTGTGCAGCCACTCGAACACGACCGTCTTTTTCTCGGCCGGCAGCATGTCGGACATCGGGCCGCGCAGGGCGGTCTCCATTCGGGTGCCCTCGGGGTTGCCGCTATAGGAGATCATCAGGTCCTTGGCCGACAGCATGGCGTTGCCGTCCTTGCCGGCATGTGACTCCCAGACCTGGAACATGGCCATCAGGTAGCCGGTGCCGAAGACCAGCAGGACCATGCTGAACAGTACCCGTACGGACATGGGCAGGAACTGGAAGTGAATGTAGTTCACCTTGGACATGAATGACTCCTAGATTGCGAATGCGCGCGAGTATATAAGTGGATACTGATGTCGTCAATTTTGCCAGCACAGAATCCGCGCGCAATGATCTTGGTCAGGCGCGGCCGGCCTGGCGTGCGTAGAAGGCCGTGGCCAGGAACAGCAGCAGGGCCAGGAAAATCTCCAGCGCGGCCAGGGTGGCGGCGGGTGGCGGCTCGGTCATGGCCCGCATGACGCCTTCGGCGAAATAGGGCCAGACCAGCAGGGTGGCGATGCGATGGGTGCGCGGGCGGCCGTGCAGGATGCCGAACAGCAGCAGGAGCAACGGCACCACCTTGAGCACCAGCCAGGAGCCGCCCGGGCGCAACGGCGCCAGCCACAGTTCCCAGGCCAGGCCGAGCAGGATCAGGGTGATCAGGCTGGCCGCCGCGATGCCCGCCAGCCAGGCGGCGCTCAGGCGCGGCACTGGCGGGACAACTCGACCAGGGCGGCACGGGCGGCCGCGGCGTCGAGCACCGGGGTGGCGAAATCGAAGCGCAGCATCCGCCCGTCAACGCGCAGGTCGAAGCCGTCGGGATCGATGCCGATCATGGTCGCGGTGTCGGTCTCCACCTGGTGCACGTGCCGGCAATAGGCACGCAGGCTATCGGCGTGGTCGGCATTCATGTGCGCGAGGATGTCCGCTTCCGCCTCCGCCAGGAGGTCCGCCGCGCACAGCCAAGCCGCCGGGTCGACCCAGAATATGCGGCCGAAGCCGCCGATCCAGCGCACCTTGATGGGCTCGATGCGGTAGAAATGGAAGTCGTGCATGGCGAAATAGTCTGCCGCCTGCGGGAAGTAGCGCAGGTAGCGCGGACCCAACTGGTCCTTGGCCGGCAGCCGGCCGGCGTGGCCGATCACGGTGACCCGGCCAGTGGTCTGCATGTCGGCGCTGTAGGGCTGCACGATGAGGGATACGCGCGGGTCGGCGTCGATGTTCCTGGTGTGCTCGGCGATCTCCGAGATCAGGATGACGGGGCGGCCGTCGTGGTCGAGGATGAACGGCGACACCGAGCCGAACGGATAGCCGTCCAGCCGCCTCGACAACGTCGACAGCACGCCGCTGTGCTGGGCGCGCGCGAAGCGGCGGGCCTCGTTGCCTTGCTCACTCATGCCGGTGGTCCAGGGGAAGGGGACGCCATTCTAACCGACCCCAAGCGGTCGCGAGGTGGCGCCTAAGTCGTCGCCAGCTTGAGGGCGACCTCCGCCAGCCGCCTGCCCTGGGCGAAGGCCAGGCGGCGTTCCTCCTCGGCGACCGGCTCCTTGCCATCCGGACCGGCGAAGTGGCTGGCGCCATAGGGCGTGCCGCCGGCGCGGGTGGCGTTGAGTTCCGGGTTGCCGTAGGGCAGGCCGACGATCAGCATGCCGTGGTGCATGAGCGGCAGCATCATCGACAGCAGGGTGCTCTCCTGGCCGCCATGCAGGCTGGCGGAGGAGGTGAACACGCAGGCCGGCTTGCCGGCGAGTGCCCCGGACAGCCACAGGCCGGAGGTGCCGTCCCAGAAATACTTCATCGCCGCCGCCATGTTGCCGAAGCGGGTCGGCGAGCCGAGGGCGAGGCCTGTACACGCCGCGAGGTCGTCGGGGGTGGCATAGGGGGCGCCGGCGTCGGGCACTGGCCTGGCCGGGCCGTCCGCCTCCGAGACCACCCTGGGCACCGTGCGCAGGCGGGCGCGGGCGCCGGGCACCGACTCGACGCCGTGGGCGATGTGGGCGGCGAGCTGTTTCACCGAACCGTGCAGGCTGTAGTAGAGGACGAGTATGTCGTGCATGGGGATTCTCCTTGGTGATGGCAATGCTATCGGATTCTGGCAGGGCGGCGTTGATTGACGCACAATCCGATCTTCATCCACTTCGAAGCATCCATCAGGCATGAACCTGCACGAATACCAAGCCAAGGCGGTGTTGCGCGAATACGGCATCGCCACGCCGCGCGGCGTGGCCATCCAGGCGGCGGCGGAGTCGGCCGCCGCCGCCGAAAC
>JAQVJE010000074.1 GCA_028695325.1 Gallionellaceae bacterium | reverse complement strand
GGCAGCGGCAAAACCACCGTGCTCAACCGCCTGCTGAAACGGCTTCCTCTCACCGCCGTGGTGATGAACGAGTTCGGCGAGGTCGGCCTCGACCACCAGCTGCTGGAGGAGACACGCGGACCGCTGGCGCTGCTCGCCGGCGGCTGCGTCTGCTGCCAGATCCAGGGCGCTCTGGCGCCGACCCTGAAGAACCTGTGGATGGCACGGGAAAAGGGCGAATTGCCGCCCTACGAGCGCCTGATCATCGAGACCACCGGCATCGCCGACCCGGCGCCCATCCTCGCCACCCTGACCGGAGACCGCTGGCTGGCGGCCCGCTATCACCTGGACGGCATCGTCACCACGGTGGATGCCCAGTTCGGCCCCGCCCAGTTGGAAGAACACGGCGAGGCCCAGCGTCAAGTCGCGGTGGCCGACCGTCTGCTCTTGACCAAGCTCGACCAGGCCAGTGCGGCGGCGGCAGAACTGGCGCGCGGCCGCCTGGCCGGGCTCAACCCGGCGGCGCCGGTGCTCGATGTGGTGGACGGCGAGGTGGCGCCGGAAGACATCCTGGGCGCCGCCGCGGCGGCCCGCGGCAACCCGCGCCGCTGGCTGGCGGTCGAGCGCTACCGGCCGGCCAGGCTGCTCGGCGGCGCCGCGGCGCACGACGACCGCATACGTGCCTTCTCGCTCAGCTTCGATGCGCCGCTCGACCCCCAGGGCGTGGCTGCCGCCCTGGAGATGCTGGTCGCTTTCCGGGCCAGCCACCTGCTGCGCATGAAGGCCATCGTCAACCTGGCCGGCGAGGATCGGCCCACCGTGCTGCACGGCGTCCAGCACGTCCTTTACCCGCCGGTCCTGCTGGACGCCTGGCCGGACGACGACCGCACGAGCCGCTTCGTCTTCATCGTGCGCGACCTGGACGAGGCGTTCGTGGCCAAGTTGTTGAATGATTTCACCCTGGCTGCCGGCCAGGGGCTCCTATCCGGCGGGAGCGTGGCATAATCTCGCTTCAGTTTTCGCCCTACAACCATTACGAGGAGAAGAGGCGTGGCGACTGCGAGCAAAAAATCGGCCAAGAAACCCGATGCCAAGCCGACCCCGGCCAAGAAGCCGGTTGTGAAAACTGCCACGCCCGCGAAGAAGGCGGCTCCGGCCAAGCCGGCCGCCAAGGTCGCCGCGAAACCGGCCGCCAAGGCCACAGCGAAGACGACGGCCAAGGTACCGGCCAAGGCCGCGGTGAAGAAGGCGGCGACGCCGGCGGTGCCGGCGAAGAAGGCGGCGGACAAGCCGGCAAAGACGCCGGCCAGGCCGGCCGCCAAGGCCGCAGTAAAGAAGACCCCGGCACCGGCCGCCAAGCCGGTCGCCAAGGCCGCTGCCAAGCCGGCGCCGGCCGCGAAGAAGGCCACGGCCGTGCCGGCCAGGCCGTCCCCGAAACCCGTTGCCAAGCCGGCCCCGCCGGTGGCAACCGCAACCAAGGTAGCAAGCAAAGCAATGCCCGCGACACGCAAAGAAGCCAGCCCGGCCAAGACCGCCGCCCCCGTCAAGAAGACCGCCGCCAGGAAGACAGCCGCCACCGCCGGCGTGATCACCGAGGCCGAACTGCTGAAGATGTCCGACAAGGACTACATGAACGCCGCCCAGTTGGAGTTCTTTCGCCACCGCCTGATGACCATGAAGGATGAGATCCTGGTCAACGCGCGCGAGACCGGCGAGCACCTGAAGGAGAACGAGGTCTTTGCCGACCCCAACGACCGCGCCACCGTGGAAGAGGAGAACATGCTGGAGCAGCGCGTGCGTGACCGCGAACGCAAGCTGCTCAAGAAGATCGACTCCGCCCTGCGCCGCATCGAGGCGGGTGAGTACGGCTACTGCCTGGAGACCGGCGACCCCATCGGCATTCCCCGCCTGCTGGCACGGCCCACCGCCGAGCTGTCCATCGAGGCGCAGGAAAAGCACGAGCGGCTGGAAAGGCTGTTCGCCGACTGAGGCCGGCGCATCGACCATGCCCAGCCTGGCAACCTGGGAGCTGCTCAGCTACGTCGTCACCGTGGTGGGCCTGCCGTTCGCTGTCGCGGTATTCCTGCTGGAACTGCGCAAGGAACGCCAGAACGACGAGGAGGAGCTGCATCAGCGCCTGTCCGAGACCTACGAGGACTTCCTCAAGCTGGTGCTCGACAACAGCGACCTGCGCCTGCTGCGCAGCGGCGCCGCCGCGCAGGACTTCAGCGAAGAGCAGCAGGAGCGCCGGCACGCCCTGTTCGGCATCCTCATCTCGATCTTCGAGCGCGCCTACGTGATGGTCTACGAGCCCGACATGAACCGCCAGCGCCGCCGCCTGTGGCAGACCTGGGACGACTACGTGCAGGAATGGTGCGCGCGGCCCGACTTCCGCGCCGCCCTGCCGGAGCTCCTGCGCGGCGAGGACCCGGAGTTCGCCGATTACATCCGGCGTAGCGCCGGGCTCACCGGGGCGCGGCCGTGAACCTCGGCCAGCGTCTGCTGATCGGCGCCATCCGCGTCTACCAGGTCGCCCTGTCGCCCTACTTCGGCAGTCAGTGCCGCTTCACCCCGACCTGCTCGGAATACGCCAGGGAGGCGGTCGCCCGGCACGGTGCCCTGAAGGGGGCCTGGCTGGCGATCCGCCGCATCGGCCGCTGCCACCCCTACCATCCGGGCGGCCACGATCCCGTGCCATGAGTGGCGGCGCGGAGTAAACTGCACCGCCTTACACCAATCCCGCCCGATCCATGTTCGACTTCTTTCGGAAACGCAAGGGCAGCGACAAGCCCAGCGTTCCGGGCCCCGCGCCAGAGCCCCTCACGCGGCCGCTGCTGGATGTGCCGGCGGGTAGCGGTTTCCTGGTCGAGGAGATCGGCTTCCAACTGGAGCCTGAGCTGGAGGACGCCGTCATGCTGTATGCCAACAGCCGTGCCGACGAGGCGGTCGCGATGCTCCGCCGCTATATCGACAACCACCCCGACAGACGCGACCCGCAGCCCTGGCTGCTGCTGTTCGACATCTACGAGGTGACCGAGCAGCGCCAGCCGTTCGACGACCTTGCGCTCGACTACGCGGTACGTTTCGACCGCGCGCCGCCTGCCTGGCAGCCCATGCGCAGCGCCGGTACCGGCGAGCACCCCGGCTTCTCCTTCGCTGCCATCCTGTCGCCACAGGACCGCATCAGCCTGGAACATTTCCGCCGCGAATGCGAAACGGCCGACACCGTCGAGCTTGATTTCCTCGACACCCCGGTTGTCGGCGACGACGCCTATGCCCGCACCATGCTCGACTGCGTCGAGCGCCTGGCACGGACCGGCAAGCACATCCGCCTGTTCGGCGGCGACGGCTTCGTGGCCCGCCTCAATGCCGCGCGCGTCAAGGGCCACCTGTCCGAGCCGCTCTGGCACCTGTTGCTGCTGCTGTTGCAACTGCAGGGCCGTGCCGACGAGTACAAGGTGGCGGCGTCCGAATACACCGTGCGCTTCCGTCTGCCCGCGCCGCCCTACGTGTCGCCCAGGCAGCCGTCGAGCGACAGCGCCTCCGGGCGGGCGGGCGAGGGCGGCCAGGTATTCGTCATGCAGGGGGTGATCGACCAGGGCACGGCCAAGGTGTTCACGCAGCTGCGCGAGTTCGCCGCCCAGCACGGTCGTGTCGAGGTCGACCTCGGCCAGGTCACCCGCATCGACTTCATGGCGGTCGGCCAGTTGATGAACACGGTGACCACCCTGGCTCAGGCCGGCAAGCAGGTCGTCTTCAGGAACGGCAACGAGATGGTCTGCCTGCTCATGCGCATGCTCGGCATCGGCCAGCATGCTGCCATCCAGCCGAAAGTGAGGAAATGATGGAGCAATGGCACGGTACCACCATACTCTCGGTGCGCCGGGGCAGCCGGGTGGCCCTGGGCGGCGACGGTCAGGTCACTCTCGGCAATATCGTCATCAAGGCTTCGGCGCGCAAGGTACGCCGCCTCTATCAGGAGCGCATCCTGGCCGGCTTCGCCGGCGGCACGGCGGACGCCTTCACCCTGTTCGAGCGCTTCGAGGCCAAGCTGGAGAAGCACCAGGGCAACCTGGTCAGGAGCGCAGTGGAACTGGCCAAGGACTGGCGTACCGACCGCATCCTGCGCCGCCTGGAGGCCATGCTGTCGGTGGCCGACCACGACACCAGCCTGATCATCACCGGCGCCGGCGACGTGCTGGAGCCGGAATACGGCATCGCCGCCATCGGCAGCGGCGGCGCCTACGCCCAGTCGGCAGCGCGCGCCCTGGTCGAGCACACCGACCTGGCACCCGAGGACATCGTCCGCGAGTCACTCGGTATCGCCAGCGACATCTGCATCTACACCAACCGGAATTTCACGATAGAAACCCTGGAGTGACAAAGTTACGGGTGACAAAGTGACAACTGCCTGTCACTCGTCACTCTTTGACCGGCCGCTTCATCAGCTTGCGCTGCAGGGTGCGCCGGTGCATCTTGAGCGCCCTGGCGGTGGCGGAGATGTTGCCATCGTGCTCGTTCAGCACCTTCTGGATGTGCTCCCACTCCAGGCGGTCGACCGACATCGGCTCGTCGGGTGGCGGGGTCTCGGCGTCGCCCGCCGCACGGCCGAGGGCGGCGAGGATCTCGTCGGCGTCGGCCGGTTTCGGTAGGTAGTGGGTGGCGCCCAGCTTGATTGCCTCCACGGCGGTGGCGATGCTGGCGTAGCCGGTCAGCAGCAGGATGCGCATGTCGGCGCGCAGGGCGCGCAGCGGCGCCACCAGGGTGAGGCCGGAGGCCTCGGCCAGCTTGAGGTCGAGCACGGCGGCGTCGGGCGGCTGCTGGCGGGCGAGGTCGAGCGCCGCCACCGGGTCGCCCGCGGTCGCCACCGTGTGGCCGCGCCGGTGCAGGGCATGGGACAGAGTGGCGGTGAATACCGGGTCGTCGTCCACCAGCAGTATCTGCCAGGCCTTCATCATTCCGTCTCCAGGGCCGCCAGCGGTATCGTCACCGTCGCGGCTAGGCCGCCGCCCGGCTGCGGGTCCAGCGCCAGGGTGCCGTCGAGCCGCTCCAGGGCGGCCTGGGCCAGCACCAGGCCGACCCCCCAGCCGCCTTCCTTGCCGCCCGTCCCGCCCAGGCCGGGGCCGCGGTCGAGCACGGCCAGGCGCAGGATCTCCGCGTCCCATGCCGCGCTCAGGGTGAGATCGTCGGGCGAGACGTCGGCGGCGTTGTTGAGCAGGGTGGACAGCACCGAGATCAGAATGGGGTCCTCGCGCACCCGTGGCCCCGGCCGGGCGCCGTCCAGCCGCAGGCTGGCCCGCGCACCGGGCCGCATCAGGCCCCAGTGGTCGAATATCTCGGCCAGCCAGTCGTCCAGCGCCCGTTCCGGCGTGCCGCCGGCACGGGCGCCGCCGGCCGCCGTCGCCAGGCGGTCGAGCACCGCTTTCATGCGCTCGGCCTGGGCGGTCATCACCGCGATGGCGGGGGCCAGTTCGTCGTCGCCGGCGTAGTCGCGCGCCAGTTCCTTGAGGGCGACGCGCAGGGAGGACATCGGCGTGGCGAGGTCGTGGGCGGCGGCGGCGGCCTGCATGCCGAGCGCGAACAGCTGCTCGTCGCGCAGGGCGTGCTCACGCGCCCGTGCGAGGTCGGCCTCGCGCCGGCGCAGGGCGCTGGCCAGGCGGGTGACGAAGGCGGCCACCAGGGCGGCGGTGAGCATGAAGTTGAGCCACATGCCGGCCAGGTGGAGGTCGATGGCGGCCTGCTCGCTCACCGCCATCGCGAGGGGCTGGTAGTAGCGGGCCAGGAGGGAATAGAGCAATGCCACCCACAGGGTCATGGCCCAGGCATGGCGTGCCGGCAAGGTCACGGCGCACAGTATCAGCGGCACCAGCAGGAGCGAGATGAAAGGGTTGGCATAGCCGCCGGTGTAGTACACCAGCGCCGCGATGGCGGCGCCATCGGCCAGCAGGTAGGCCAGCGCCTCGGCCGGGGCGCTGGTGCGGCCGGCGTGCTGCTGCCGCCAGGCGGCCAGGTTGAGGGCGCCGTGCAGCGCCAAGAGAAGCAGCAGGGTCGCCAGCGGCAGGCGGGCGTCGACCACCTGGCCGAGGCCCAGCACCATGAGCGCCTCAATGGCCAGCAGCACCCAGCGCGCCGTGACCAGGCGGGCCAGAGTATCGCCGGACAGGGTCTCGTCGTGCCGTTGCGGTTTTCCGTTCATGGCAGGATTGTAACCATGACCGCCGGCCTGTCGGGCCGTGCGACAATTTGCCGCAAGCCGGGGCGCCGCTGCCGTGCGGGCCTGCCAGGGCGGTGCTGTAATATTTCACTCTTGTCTTTACCGCGCGCGGTAACCCGGATACGTCACCGATCGCCACAACTTTCCTGGAGTCCACGCATGAAAATAGTCCTTGCCCTCGCCGCCCTGCTCGTCGCCCTGCCCGTCCTGGCCGACGGTGTGCGCGTCGATAACGCCTGGGTGCGCGCCACGGCGCCCGGCCAGAAGGTCGCCGGCGCCTTCATGGATCTGACCGCCGACACCGACCTGGCGGTGGTCGGGGCCGCCAGCCCGGCCGCCCGCGTGGTCGAACTGCACACCATGGCGATCGAGGACGGCGTCATGGTGATGCGCCCGGTCAAGGAGATCGCCCTGCCGAAAGGCAGGACGGTCAGCCTGAAGCCGGGCGGTCTGCACGTCATGCTGATCGACCTCGGCGGCCAGATCCAGCCCGGTGCCAGGACGCCGCTCACCCTCAGCGTGCGCGGCAATGACGGCAAGGAGCAGAAGGTCGCGGTGGAACTGGAGGCCCGCGCCGGTGGCGGCGGCATGCCGCATCACCGCCACTGAGCCCCGCCGGCGCCGCCCGCCGGCTCAGGACAGTTCCCGCTCCAGTTGCTCCAGGGGGGTGTGGCGGACGTCCTTGCCCTTCACCATGTAGACCACGTATTCGGAGATGTTCTTGGCGTGGTCGCCGATGCGCTCGATGGCCTTGACCACGAACGTCAGGTCGATGACCAGGGTGATGTTGCGCGGGTCTTCCATCATGTAGGTGATGAGGTGGCGGACGATGTGGTGGAATTCCTCGTCCACCTCGATGTCCTGGCGGGCGACCTGGGCGGCGACCGAGGCGTCCACCCGCGCGAAGGAATCGAGCGAGGTGCGCAGCATCTTCAGGGCCAGGTCGGCCATGTACTTGATCTCGCTGTAGCGCGGGATGGCGATGCGGTCGTTGTCGAGTGACTTGACCGTGAAGCGGGCGATCTTGGCCGCCTCGTCGCCGATGCGCTCGAGGTCGGTGATGGTGCGGATGATGGTCATGATCATGCGCAGGTCGCTGGCGGTCGGCTGGCGCAGGGCGATGATCTGGGTGCAGGCCTCGTCGCCGGCCATCTCCATGGCGTTGACCTGGACGTCGGCGGCGATCACCTCCTCGGCCAGCCTGGCGTTCTGGTTGACGAGGGCCTCGATGGCCTTGTTGACCTGCTCCTCGACCACGCCGCCCATCTCCAGCACGCGCGCGCGCACTGCCTCCAGGTCGGCATCGAACTGCTTGTGGGTGTGTTCGCCAAACATCGTGTCTCCTCCACGGGCCGCTGCGGCCATCATGGCGGGATTATATGTGGCGCCAGCGGCGGGAAAATTACAGATCCGTGACAAACCGCACTGCCAGCGCGCGGCCGTCCACGTCCAGGGTCAGGACCCAGTCGCGCCGGCCGGTCACGCATACCGGCAGGGTGACGCGGGCGCGGAACACCCCCGCGGCGTCCGGCCGCAGGGTGTACAGGTTGAAGCCCATGTCCATGCCCTCCATGGTGAAGCTGGCCTGCACCGTGCGCGCGCCGGGCGCCTTCAGCCAGACCTCGAAGGGGGTCAGCACCCGGATCGGGCCGTCGGTGCCCAGCTCCACCGTGTGGCCATCCAGGCTCGCCGTGCAGCCCTCCTCCAGGGCCGCGCACGCGACCTCCAGGGGGGCGACCGGCGCCGGCTGCAAGAAACGGCCACCCAGCACCACCGCGGCGATCAGGGCGATCACCAGGGCGGGGGGCAGCCAGCGGGGCAGGTTCAGGTTTGCCATGCGTGGCTCCTCAAAGCGATGCCGTGCGCGCCGGCCCGGCGCGCGCGTTCCAGGTCGGCCGGCCCGAGCCCGCCGAGGGCATAGACCGGCAGGGGGCAATCCTCGATCAGGCGGCTGAAGGCCGCCCAGCCCAGGTGGGGGGCGCCCGGATGCGAGGCGGTCGGCAGTACCGGACCGAGCAGGGCGTAGTCGACGCCGAGCGCTACCGCACGCGCCAGCTCGGCGGCGTCGTGGCAGGAGGCGCCCACCCAGGGCAGGTCGGGCCGCCGGTCGATGCTGGCCAGTTGGGCCGAGGTCAGGTGCAGGCCGGCGCCCAGGCGGGCGGCCAGGCCGGGGTCGCCGTTGACGACCAGGATGGCGTCGTGGCGGCGGCAGGCCGCCGCCACGCGGGCACCGAGGTCGGCCAGGGAGTCCGCCGGCAGGTCCTTCTCGCGCAGCTGGACGAGGCGCAGGCCGTTCGCCAGGGCGATCTCCAGGCGGGCCAGGAAGTCCTCGGCGCCCAGTTCGGCGGCCATCGAGATGCCATGGGCCAGGGGCAGCTGCAGGCCGCGCAGGATCGGTCCGTTGGCCGGCAGGATGGGTTCGACGTCGGGGTGGGCGGCGTGGCTCCAGGCCAGGCCGCCCTGGCCCTCGTGCGGGTGCGGCTCGCCGTCCCAGGCGGTGACGCGGAAGAAGCGCAGCATGACGCGGGCATGCTCGTAGTCGAAGGCGCGGTTGAGCCAGGGATAGGCGGTCCGCACCGTGATGCCGAGTTCCTCGTGCAATTCGCGGTCGAGGGCATGGCGGGCGGTCTCGCCCGCCTCCACCTTGCCGCCGGGAAACTCCCACCAGCCGGCGTAGACCTTGCCCGCCGGCCGGCTGGCCATGAGGAAGGTGCCGTCCGGGCGCTCGATGACCGCCGCCGCCACTTCGATGCGATTCACCGTCGCAACCCCTGCCGCCCCGCCCAGTCCGCCGCGAACTGGCGGGCGATGCGGCCCGAGCGGCCGCCGCGCTGGGTGGCCCACTGCAGTGCCTCCAGGCGGGCCGGCTCGGTCCATTCGCCGCCCAGCTCGACCACCCAACCCGCCGCGATGGCCAGGTACTGGTCCTGGTCGAAGGGATAGAACGACAGCCAGAGGCCGAAGCGGTCGGACAGGGAGACCTTCTCCTCGGTGCTCTCGCCGGGGTGCACCTCGTTGCCGCTGTACTTGGTCTCCAGATTCTCGGCCATGAACTCCGGCATCAGGTGGCGGCGGTTCGAGGTGGCGCAGATCAGTACGTTCGGGGCCAGGCCGGCGAGCGAGCCGTCCAGGGCGGCCTTGAGGGGCTTGTAGGCCGCCTCGCCGGGTTCGAAGGATAGGTCGTCGGTGAACACCACGAAGCGGAACGGCTGGTCGGCGAGGCGGGCGACGATGTCGGGCAGGTGGACGAGGTCGTCCTTGTCCACCTCCACCATGCGCAGGCCCTTCTTCGCCAGCCTGGGCAACAGCGCCTTGATCAGCGACGACTTGCCGCAGCCTCGGCTGCCGGTGAGGAGCACGTGGTTGGCCGGCAGGCCGGCGACGAACTGGCGCAGGTTGCGCTCGACCGCCCGTTTCTGCGCGTCGATGCCCTTGAGTGCGGCCCAGGGCGGGCAGTTGAGCTGGCCGATGGGCTGCAGCCAGCCCTGCGCCGGGCCGCGCCGCCAGCGGCAGGCCAGGCTGGCGGCCCAGTCGATGCGCGGCGGCGCCGGCGGCAGCCAGGGCTCGATGCGGGCCAGCACCTCGTTGGCGCGGGCGAGCAGGATGGCCAGCTCGGGGCCGACCTGGAAACTCAGACCACCCTCATCATCGCCGTTCAAGTCCGGTACTCCGCGTTGATCTTGACGTAGTCGTAGGAGAAGTCGCAGGTCCACACCGTGGCCAGGGCGTCGCCGCGGCCGAGATGGATGCGCACTTCGATCTCCGGCGCCGCCATGACGCGGGCGCCGTCGGCCTCCTGGTAATCCGGCGAGCGACCGCCGTTCTCGGCCACCAGGACGCCGGACAGCCACAGCTTCACCTGGTCGACGTCGAGATCGGTCACCCCGGCGTAGCCCACGGCGGCCAGGATGCGGCCCAGGTTGGGGTCGGAGGCGAAGAAGGCGGTCTTGACCAGGGGCGATTTCGCCACCGCGTAGGCGACCTGCTTGCACTCGGCCTCGTCGCGGCCGCCCTCGACCCGGACGGCCATGAACTTGGTGGCGCCCTCGCCGTCCCGGACGATGGCCTGGGCAAGCTGGATCATCAGCTCGGTGACGGCGTCGCGCAGGGTGTTGAAGCGCGGGTCGCCGTCGTCCATGATCACCGGCGCTTCCGTCGCTCCAGTGGCGATCAGGATGCAGGAGTCGTTGGTGGAGGTGTCGCCATCCACGGTGATGCAGTTGAACGACTTGTTCACCGCGTATCTCAAAATGGCTTCCAGGGCCTCGCAGGACACCGGCGCGTCGGTGGCGACGAAGGACAGCATGGTGGCCATGTTGGGGTGGATCATGCCGGAGCCCTTGGCGATGCCGGTGACCGCGAACTCGACACCGTCCAGGGACACCTTGCGCGAGGCCGCCTTGGCGACGATGTCGGTGGTCATGATGGCCTCGGCGGCATCGGCCCAGTTCGCTTCTTTCAAATCGGCCAGCGCGACGGGCAGGACGGCGATGATCTTGTCGTGGGGCAACGGCTCCAGGATGACGCCGGTGGAGAAGGGCAGGACCTGCCCGGCCTTGAAGCCGAGCTGGCCGGCCAGGGCGGCGCAGGTCTCCCGCGCCCGGCCGAGGCCGTCCGCGCCGGTGCCGGCGTTGGCGTTGCCGGTGTTGACCAGCAGTGCGCGGATGCCGTCGTCGCCATGGAGGTGCTCCTTGCATACCGTCACCGGGGCGGCGCAGAAGCGGTTCTGGGTGAACACCCCGACCACCTC
>JAQVJE010000254.1 GCA_028695325.1 Gallionellaceae bacterium | reverse complement strand
TCGTCAGACGGGGCATACAGCTGCCCATCATCTTCCTTAGCGGTTTCGGCGACATCCCGGTCACGGTGGATGCGATCAAGGGCGGGGCCGAGGACTTCCTGACCAAGCCCACCGACTTCAACATCCTGGTCGACAAGGTCCGTGCCCTGGTCGACAAGTCCTATCGCATCGACGCGACGGTGCGGGAAAGCCAGGAACTGCGCGCCCGCCTGGACGAACTCACGGCGCGCGAGCGAGAGATACTAGGCATGGCGATCTCCGGCCAGTCGAGCCGCAGCATCGCCGAGCAGTTGGGCCTCAGCCAGCGCACGGTGGAGAACCACCGCCTGCGCATCAACAAGAAGTTGCAGACCGGCAACCTGCTCGAGTTCTACCACCGCGCCGCCCAGTGCGGCATCGAGCTGGAACTCCCGGGCGGAAACGCCTGAGCGGGGGGCGGTAGCCGCCTGTATCATGGCGCCCCCTTCACGGACACAGTGGATGCATGCGGGTTACCCGTCTACCTTATCGGGAAGATAGCGTCGGGCTGTTCGACGGCATCGCCAGCGAGCCCTGGGCGGTCTTCCTGGACAGCGGCCGCCCAGCCGCAGGGGGCCGCTGGGACATACTGGCCGGCCGCCCCTACGCCACCCTCACTACCTGCGATGGCCTGACCCGCATCGAGGACCGGGCCGGCATCCTGACCAGCCGCGCCGATCCGCTGGGCCTGTTGCGCGGGCGCCTGGCCCCGGTGCCGGCGCGCGGCGATTTTCCCTTCATGGGCGGCGCCATCGGCTATTTTGCCTACGACCTGGCGCGCACCCTGGGCGAACTGTCCGCCTCCGCCAAGGCCCCGTGCGGCCTGCCCGACATGGTGGTCGGCCTGTATGACTGGGCGGTGCTGGTGGACCATGATGCATGCACGACCCACCTGGTCGGGGCCGGGCGCGACGCCGCCACCGGGAGGGACTGGCACCACCTGGTCGAGCTGTTCTCCCGGCCCGGCGCGGCCGTGCCTGGCAGTTGGACCAGCCTGGACGCGCCGCTGTCGAGCCTGCCATGGCCGAGCTATCGGGAGGCATTCGCGCGGGCGCAGGGCTACATCGCCGAGGGCGATTGCTACCAGATCAACCTGACCCAACTCTATGCCGCCTCGGTGCGCGGCAGCCGGTGGGGACTCTATCAGGCGCTGCGCAGACTCAACCCGGCGCCCTACGGCGCCTACCTGAATCACCCGGGCGCGCAGGTGCTGTCGACCTCGCCGGAGCGCTTCATCGAACTGCGTGGCGATAGGGTCGCCACGCGTCCAATCAAGGGAACCCGGCCGCGCGGGGCGAGTCCGGCCAGCGACCGCGCCCTGGCCGCCGAGCTGGCCGCCAGCGCCAAGGACCGGGCGGAAAACCTGATGATCGTCGACCTGCTGCGCAACGACCTGGGCAAAGTCTGCCGCACCGGCTCGGTCGCCGTGCCAGGCCTTTTCGAGGTCGAGAGCTTCGCCAACGTGCACCATCTGGTCAGCACGGTGAGCGGCACCCTGGGCGATGGCCACGACGCCATCGACCTGCTGCGGGCGACCTTTCCCGGCGGCTCCATCACCGGCGCGCCCAAACGCCGGGCGATGGCGATCATCGACGAACTGGAGCCCCACCGGCGCGGCCTCTATTGCGGCGCCATCGGCTACCTCGGCTACAACGGCGACATGGACACCAACATCGCCATCCGCACCCTGGTCAGCCAGGGCGACGCGGTGCGCTTTGGCGTCGGCGGTGGCATCGTCGCCGACTCGGTGGCCGAGCAGGAATACCAGGAGTGTCTGGATAAGGCGGCGCCGATGCTCAGCCTGTTGCAGCCAGGCGGACGGGAATAGGCCGGCTCAGGTAGAATCTGGGCCGGCGAGGAAGCGTGGCCGAGCGGTTTAAGGCACCGGTCTTGAAAACCGGCGATGGGCAACCATCCGTGAGTTCGAATCTCACCGCTTCCGCCAATAAGAACAATGGCTTGTGCGCATGGCGCGAGGCCGGGCGGTACAGCAAAAGGCCCCCCGTTTCCGGGGGCCTTTTGCTGCCAGGGCGTCGTCAGCGCCGCTTGGGTGGCAAGAGGTCGGTGATGGTGCCCTCCGCCATCTCGGCGGCGAAGCAGATGGTCTCCGACAGGGTGGGGTGGGCGTGGATGGTGAGGCCGATGTCTTCCGCCGTGGCGCCCATCTCGATGGCCAGGACTGTCTCGGCGAGCAACTCGCCGGCGTGGCTGCCGACGATGCCGGCGCCGATCACCCGGCCCGACTCCTGGTCCATGATCAGCTTGGTCATACCCTCGGTGCGGGCGAGCGAGAGGGCGCGGCCGCTGGCCACCCAGGGGAAGGCGCCCTTCTCGATGGCCAGGCCCTTTTCCTTGGCCTCGGTCTCGGTGACGCCGACCCACGCCACCTCGGGGTCGGTGTAGGCGACGGCCGGGATGACCAGGGCCTGGAACTCCACCTTGTGGCCGGCGATCACCTCGGCCGCCACCTTGCCCTCGTGCACCGCCTTGTGGGCCAGCATGGGCTGGCCGACGATGTCGCCGATGGCGAAGATGTGCGGCACGTTGGTGCGCATCTGCCG
>JAQVJE010000253.1 GCA_028695325.1 Gallionellaceae bacterium | reverse complement strand
CGCCGCTGGAGCGCAATGCCTGGCAGGTGTTCCGCCTGCAGCTCAACGACGACGGCGTGACCGCCTTTCCCACCTACGACCAACTCCGCCCCTATCTGGCGTCCATGCCCTGTGCGGCGCAAGCCTCACACGAGACCGTGGCGCGCGCCCTGACGCTGCTGCGGCTGACGCGCTGGCTCAGCCTGGTGCGGCGGCGGCGCGATCCCAGGACCGGCCGCATCCAAGGCAACCTCTACGTGCTGCACGACGAACCGCTGTCGCCCTTCGAGGCGATGCAGCTCGATGCCGACTACCTCGGCCTGGTCAGCCAGGCACTGACCCATGCCGCCAAGGCGGTGCAGGTCGTGGGCATGAACACGCTCAAGGAGATTGCCGAAGACCCGCTGCTCAGCGGCCGCACATTGCCGACCCGCCTGCAAGTGCTGGCGCAGCGCATGGCGCTGCATGGCTGGACGACGCCAGGTTATCCACAGGAGGGTGCGGACCACGAATCCGAAGAAGGCCAGGAAGCCCTTCTTCGGAATGGCGTGCGCCCGTCTTCGGATTCCGAAGCAGGGTTGGAATCCGCGCCAGACGGCTCTCTTCGGATTCCGAAGGAGGACCGTACAGTACGTATGAATCGTATAAATAAAGAAGTACGTACAGTACCGCGCGTGAGGGCCTTGCAGAACCTGCGGCTGCCCGAGCGCTTCCTGCGCCTGAAGGACGAGCAGCAGGCCGGCGCGCTGGTGGCCTTGCAGCAGGTGGACGAGCCCCAGCGGCAGGCCGTGCTCGACGAGTGGGAGGCGCGCTGCCGCAACAGCGCAGTGCGCAACCCGGCGGGCTATCTCTTCGGCATCATCCAAAAGGCGATCCGCGGGGAGTTCAAGGCGTGGGCGGGCGACGGTGCCACAGTAGCGCCAGCAACCCGTCCACCGCCATCCGCACCACCGGCACCGGTCCCGGCATCCCCCGAGGTGGTGCGTGCCCACCTAGCACGACTGCGGGCGGCGCTGCGCGGCCCCTGACCGGGCGGGCTATCCCCAGGGGATAGCCGGGACAGGGAGCCTTCCGGCAGGCAGTCGGCCCGACCCTGGCTCTTGCGCAAGTCTCAATTGAGATACACAATACAGCCTGATGCACAAACAGGAGAGCCGAGATGGCCGCACAGACTTCGATGCTGCACATCCGTGTGGACGATAAGCTCAAGGCCGATGCCGCCGAGAAGCTCGCCGGGGTCGGCCTCACCGTTTCGGACGCCGTGCGCATCCTGCTGACCCGTGTGGTCAAGGAAGGCGCGCTGCCGGCTGGCCTCACGGCCGACCCGGAGGCCTACGATGCCTGGTTCCGGGCGAAGGTCCAGGAGGCGCTGGCCGACACACGGCCGCCGGTGCCGCACCAGCAGGTCATGGACGAGGCGCAGGCGCTGATCGACAGGAAGCGGCGTGCGCGTACTTGAGTGGCGGGAAGCCGCCCGCGCTGACCTGCTGGCGATTGTTGACTACATCTCGGACGACAACCCCGATGCCGCGCAGCGGTTGAAGGACGACATCGAGGCCAAGGCCGCGAAGCTGCCGGAGCGCCCGAAGCTCTACCGGCCTGGCCGCGTGGCCGGCACGCGGGAGATGGTCGTGCGTGCGAACTACGTGGTGGTCTACATGGAGGACACCCGCGCGGTGTCCATCCTGCGCGTGTTGCACGCCGCGCAGCAGTGGCCGCCGGCACGGGAGTGAAGGCGGTTTTCATCACTGGAGATTCACCATGAATGCCAAGGAGCCTGAAGCAGCCAAACTCAAGGCGCTGCAGGAAGCAGCTTGCATGGGCTGGGCCGACATCGCCGCCGGCCGCCATGCCGATGTCGCCGACGGCCAACTCGAAGGTTTCATTGCACAGTTGGGACAGCAGGCGGCGCTTGCCGTCGCTACCCGCCGCGAGGCTATCCCCAGGGGATAGCTGGGACAGCCAGCCTTCCCGCCACCGACAAAACCGGGCGCACGCCGATTGCGGTTTGTTGACTGACGGCCTTCCGGGCGGTGCCGATGCTGGCGACTCGTTCCGTTAATGCGAGTCGTCACCCATGGCCAATGAACCCCTGCAACTGAATCTCGGGTCGCTGCGCAGCGCGATGTCGCTGACGCTGCACACGCACCACGCCTCCCGCATCTGGCACGGCCGCGCACCGTCAGAAGGGCGCGCCGGCATCATCGGACTCAACGGCTTCATCAGTGCGATGAACAAGATGAAGCGCGGCGCCGAGCAGGACGATCCGTACTCGGACTGGTGGATGTTGCGGATCGAGGACAAACTCGCCGACACCAAGACCCGCCTGCAGACCCTGCGCGAACAGGTGGATCAGGCCTTGGCCGACGTGCCCCCGGCGCTGTCGCTGGGCGAGAACATGAACGTGCAGCCGGTGAAGCTGCCGCTGTTCGTGAACGCCCAGCTCGGCTTCATGGCGGTGTATCTGCTGGCCGACTACGACGACCTGGCACGCAAACTCATCCTGGCGCACCACACGGCGCTGATTGACCGCAGCACCTTGGAGCGCTGGCTCAATGATGGCGCGCACGCGCTGCGCAGCCTGTTCTCGCTGGCCCAGCAGTACCGCTACTC